>CAIWCL010000214.1 GCA_903911205.1 uncultured bacterium | reverse complement strand
CGCCGGGCAGCCAATCGCTGTCCGGCGTTGGTCGTTCCAAGCGAGGCCTGCAGGAACGCGTCACGAACCCTCCGTGAACGCTCCGTGAACGCTCCGTGAAGGCTCATGGACCGCCGCTACACTCCGCGTCCCTCCGATCCACACCTGATTGCGCATCGAGAAAGAGCTCGCCGCCATGTCCACCGCCCCCGCCGCTGTCCGCTCCAAAGTCTTCGCCTCCCCCGAGGCCGCCCTCCAAGGCCTTGCCAAGGACGGGATGACCGTCGCTGTTGGCGGATTCGGGCTCTGCGGGATTCCTGAGCAACTGATCATCGCGCTGCGCGACTCTGGGGTCCGTGGCTTGACTGCGATCAGCAACAACGCTGGTGTCGACGACTGGGGACTGGGCCTCCTGCTCCAAACCCGCCAGATTCGCAAGATGATCTCCTCGTATGTCGGTGAAAACGCCGAGTTTGAGCGGCAGTACATGTCCGGCGAGCTCGAACTGGAGTTCAACCCACAGGGCACACTCGCAGAGCGCATGCGCGCCGGCGGCGCGGGTATCGCTGGCTTCTATACAAAGACCGGCGTTGGCACCGTCGTGGCAGAGGGGAAAGAGACCAAGGAGTTTGGCGGCGAGACGTATGTCCTCGAACGCGGCATCCGAGCCGATCTCTCCCTTGTGAAGGCATGGAAGGCGGATGAAGCGGGCAATCTCGTTTTCCGGAAGACCGCGCGGAACTTCAATCCCATGGTTGCGATGTGCGGCTTGGCCTCCGTCGCCGAGGTCGAGGAGATCGTTCCCCTCGGATCGCTTGACCCTGACCACATCCACACGCCGGGCATCTATGTGGACCGGATCGTGCAAACGGTGCCTGTGAAACGTATTGAACAGCGCACAGTACGCTCTTGAAGCCGCTTTTATCAGACCGTACCCCGACGGCCACCACGGATCGCTCACCCACAAGGTGCTTGTGCGGGTCCTGTGCACAGGTTCTTCAGCCTTGGGTGCAGAGAATCACCGAAAAGGCCGATCTCCGATCGACTTCATGCGTTCCGTCCTGCGTCAGGCGATCGCGTGAGTTGAAGTCGTCGGCGGTCGATGCCTTCCCACCACAGAGGATGGTGGCTCGGATTTGAAATCTTCGTCAACCTCTCTCCGAACGTCACTCGGGCTCCCTCAATGCCACGCGAGATCCGCAACGGATGAGGAGTTGCACGATGCGAACCGAACTCACTCGTTCCTTCTCGGATTGGGCAACGGGGAATAGGAAATGTGGAACAATCCCGCCCCCGCCAAGTTTTCGACCTCCCGCCTGATATCTCGCCCTGAAAGTCACGACAAACGTCACGACCTCGTTCCGACCAAAATCACGACCTCGTCACGACCCAAGTCACGACCGAGAGCCTCAATCCAGAGATTCAGAGATCTGCCAACGTTCAACATCGAGATCGTTTGAAGGAGCCATTTGTCATGAACCTGCCGAACCTGCATCAGACCTTCGCCTTTCTCCGTGCGCCCATCGCTGCGACCGTGCTCGCCCTTGGCGCCGCACTCGCGACGGCTCCCGCCGCGGACGCGCAGTTCGGCGGTCGAGGCGGCGTCGCACAGCTCTTCGTTCCGGAGTACCTCTCGCGCGACCTGCCGATCTTTGTGGATTCGCTCCAACTCGAAGAGTGGCAGCGCCCCATCCTCGAGGCGCTCCTCGACGACTACAACACAAACTTCAACACGGCCGCAGACGGAGTTCGCCAAGCGTTCACCGGGCTCAAGGACGCGGCGGCGGGAACCAGCCCGGACAAGGTGATCGAGCTCGTTCAGGGCCCGCTCGTCCGTTGGTCGACCGAGAAGATCAAGCTACGCGACGACTTCCTCGCGAACGTCAAGTCGCAGCTCAGTGACTCGCAAGCGGAACTCTGGCCCGCGCTCGAGCGCGCGCTTCGTCGCGAAAAGAGCCTGCCGAACGGCGAACTCTCCGGCGAAACCCTCAACCTGCTCTTCCTCCTGCGCGAACTTGAGGCCTCGCCTGCTGCGGCGGATGCCGCGCGCAATGCGGTGGAGGAGTACGAAACCAACCTCGACGCGGCGCTTGCCGCGCGCGAAGAGTTGATGCAGCGCCTGATCTCGATGCAACTCTCGGCGATGTCAAATCCCGATCCAACTTCAGGTGTGCAACTCGCTGAGCAAATCATGGCGAAGCGCGTCGCAGTCCGCGACGTTCAAGACGCCTCCATCAAGGCCATCGCAAGCGCGCTCGGTGATGAGTTCGGCCCTCAGTTCGAGCGTCGCGCACTCCAGCGGGCATTCCCTCAGGTCTACCGCCCCGATCCGGTCACTCCGCTTTTCGAGGCTGCGGAAGCGCTCCCCGACCTCACGGATGACCAGAAGACGAGCTTGAAGGCGCTTCGCGATCGATTCTCCAGCGAGTACCCCGCCTTCCAAGCGAAATTCGCCGACGGATATCGACTGACCGAGCCTCGAGAACCGCGTCGTCGCACCGAGTTGGCGAAGAATCGCGGCGCGGGAACCTCGAAGTACTCCGAAGCTCCTGAAATCGAGGCGCTCAAGAAGGAGCGCGACGACATGTTCGCGAAGTATCGCGAAGAAATCGCCGCCATCCTCAACGAGACGCAAAAGCAGGCGATTCCCGGCATGGACAAGAAGGGCGTCGACAGTGGCGACCCAACGCCTGTGGGGATCGATCAGAACGTACTCGGCCCCGGTGCCTCGCAGGTCACAGATCCCTCCAACGTGAAGCCGTCGCGCGAAGTTGGCATCAACGAAGAGAAGAAGCCCGTTGAGCGACGCCCCACCAACGCCGGTGGCACTAGCAGTGATTCGAAGGGGACATCCGGCTCTACCGGAAAGGGAAGCAAGAAGGCGGGCTGAGCGGCGTTCTGCTGCTTTGAGGAATTTCGGACACCGAAGCCCGCATGACGCGCGGCGGATCGAGGGACACAGTGCAGAGCTCCACGAACGGAACCAATGGAAGCGCAACGGTCATCAGTGAGGGCACTTCGACGAAGGCTGCCCCCACAGGAGCACCGGAACTTGCTGCTCGCGAACGTTGCGAGTTGCTTGGAATCCCTTGGTTAGAGAAGGCTCCCACTTCGAACCCCGCAGCGGCGGAACTCCTCGCGCCTGAAGTCGCCGTTCGCCTCGGCGCGGTTCCCCTCAGTATCGATGGGCAGCGCCTGCTTGTCGCGATGCTCGATCCACTCGATACCGCCGCAGTCGATGAGATCGCGACAGTCACCGGCCGAGCGGTTCGCCGCATCGGCCTCGATGCGCCCGCGTTTCGCGACCTGATGCGCGACCGCTACGGGACGACCGCCGCGCGTATGGCGGAATCGCTCGCCTCCGACGGCGGCCTCGCAGCCGTCCCAGACAGCGAGCACAACCTCGACGCGATCGAGGCAGATGACGTGCACCGGATGGCTGAGCAACCAACGCTCATCAATCTCGTGAACCTCATCCTGCTCGAAGCGGTGCAAGGCCGCGCAAGCGACGTGCACATCGAGCCGTTTGAAATTGAACTGCGCGTGAAGTACCGCATCGACGGTGTCCTCGTCTCGCAGCCGCAACCACCGAAGCACCTACAGGCCGCTCTCATTGGCCGCGTCAAGATCATGGCCGGCATGAACATCGCAGAGCGATATGTGCCGCAAGACGGCCACATCACGCTCCGATTCGAAGGCCGCAAAGTCGACATCCGTGTTTCGACGGTCCCGACGCTGTACGGCGAATCGGTGGTCATGCGTATTCTCGATAAGAGTTCGCTGCCGCTCGATCTCGTGAGCCTCGGCATGAGCGAGTCACACCGCGCGCTCGTGGACCGCATGATCGAGAAGCCGCACGGCCTTGTGCTCGTCACTGGCCCGACGGGTTCGGGAAAGACAACCACGCTGTACGCGTCGCTTTCGAAGTTGTACGACCCGCGTAAAAAGATCATCACCATTGAAGATCCCGTCGAGTACGAACTCAACGGTATCAATCAAATTCCAGTCAATGCGAAGCGTGGCCTCAGTTTCGCCACGGGCCTGCGCGCGATTCTCCGTCAGGACCCAGACATCGTGTTCGTCGGCGAAATTCGCGATGCCGAAACGGTTGATATCGCAATCCGCTCTGCACTCACCGGACACCTTATTTTCTCGACGTTGCACACCAACGATGCCATTTCATCGGTTGGGCGTCTCGTCGACATGGGCGCTGAACCGTACCTCGCCGCGAGCGTTCTTGAAGGTCTCATCGCGCAGCGTCTTGGTCGGCGCGTATGTGCTGTCTGCCGAGAAGAACGCGCGATCACTGAAGAAGTCGACGCTCGACTCACACCCGACGAGCGCGTGCGCTTCAAGGGACGGCAAACCGTCGGTCGTGGTTGTGAGAAGTGCAACGGCAGCGGTTTCCGCGGCCGACTCGGCTTCTACGAGGTCGTGCGCGTGTCGACCCCGCTCCGCGCGGCGATTGCACAGAACCGCCCCGTGCACGAACTCAAGTCGCTCCTTGATGCCGACTTCATCAACATGCGAGAAGACGGCATGCGGAAGGCCGTTGCCGGAATGACCACCATCGAGGAAGTCCTCCGCGCGACGCAGGATGTTGATGACTTCACGGAAGATCTGAAGAGCCGGGAAAGCAAGCGCTAATCAGCGCGAAACACTATGCCGACGTTTACGTACCAAGCACTCGCTGCGGACGGCTCGACGAGCAACGGCTCCGTCATGGCCCCCGATCGCCCATCAGCGATGCGACTCATCGCCCAAAAGGGCGAGACCGCGCTCGATGTTCAGTTGAGTGCCGAAGATGCGGCGCTCGCTGCCGGACAGAAACTCGTGCGCCCCACGATTTCTCGCGCGGAACTCGCAGATCTCGTTCGCGAACTCGCGACTGCGCTCGAAGCGGGGCTTCCGCTCATGCAAGCACTGAAGACGGTGCGTCGACAGGCTGCAAGTAAGAACCTCCAAACGATTCTCGATCACCTGATCGATCGCGTGGAAGCAGGCGTCACGCTCCATCAAGCGGCGAAAGAGTACGGACCACCGTTTGATGACATGACGACTGGCATGCTCCGCGCCGCCGACGCATCCGGACGCAACGCGGAAATCATGCACCAACTCGCGGATCTCCTCGAGCGGTCGGTGGAACTCCGGCGCGAAGTCGTTGGTGCCGTGATCTACCCGCTGATGATCGCCGGGCTCATCGCAGCGAGCGTCGTCATTCTCATCGCATTCGTTCTCCCACGCGTCATGAAACCGATCATGAATGCGCCCAATGTCGAGATGCCACTTCCAACGATGATCTTGATGGACGTCTCGGACTTCATCAAGGCGTGGTGGCTGGTTCTGCTCGGGGCGGGCGTCCTTGCGTGGATCTCCTGGCGGAATTGGCTGGCGAAGCCCGCGAATCGCTTGCGGTTCGATACGTTTGTGTTGCGTCTCCCGGTCGCTGGGCGACTCGTTCGCGACATCGCCGTTGCACGCTTCACGCGAACGCTTGGGACGCTCGTCTCGGCAGGTATTCCGATCCTCGCGGCACTCAAGATTGTGCGCGATACGCTTGGAAACACCGCGCTGACAAACGCGATCGACCAAGTTTCCGAAAAGGTGACGACCGGTCAGTCGCTCGCAGATCCGCTCGAACGAAGCGGTCACTTCCCGCCACTCCTGATTCAGATTGTCAACATCGGCGAACGCTCAGGCCGCCTCGAGCAGATGCTGCTGCATGCCGCTGGTAGTTTCGACCGACAAGTGAACAACTCCCTCAAACTCTTCACCCGAGTGCTCCCCACCGTGCTTATCGTGGTCATGGCACTACTCGCGAGTTTCGTCTTGGCGGCAATCCTGCTGCCGATCGTCCAGTTGCAGAACTCCGTCGGCTGACGGGAGTAAGAAGGAACCCATGCATTCGAACCATCGCACCCATCGCCGTCTTCGCCGCACCGCTCGCCGCGGCTTTAGCCTCATCGAAGTCATCGTCGCGGTCACGATCGTCGCGATCTTCGCTGCGATCATCGCGCCGAATCTTCTCGGCCGTATCTCGAGCGCGAACCAAGACAAGGCCCTCATCGAGGCCACCAAACTCGCAGATCAAGTGACCATCTACCTGAGCGAGAATCGTGGCTCTTCGCTCGGAGGCGACTTCGATCTCGAAGTACTGGTGCCCAAGTACATCGACAGCGTTGACTCATTGACTGATCCATGGGGAACGCGCTACCAAATCGCAGTGCCGGGCATCGGTCGTGAATTCGATGTCTACAGCTTTGGGCCTGACAAGGCTCCCGGCGGCGAAGGCGACAACGCCGACATCTATCACGGACGCGATCCAAAGAAGAGCCGCGGCGGCTGATTTCCGGTGTCTCGCTTCGTGCAACGCACACGTCTCCATCGTCTTCCTTCGAGCGCGCGCCTCTTCCGGCGCGCGTTCTCGATCGTTGAGATCGTCGTTGTGTGCGCGATCTTGGCCATCGTTGCTTCAGCGATCGTGCCAAAGATGATCGCGGTTCGAAGTCAGCGCGAGGAAAAAGCGATCATCGCTGTTGCGGATCTGCTTCGTATGTATGCCTTCCGGAACGCAGCCGGCGTGCAGCAAATCGGTCTCTATTACGACCCCTCGCTTCGTGAGGTCTCCCTCTGGATTTACGACCTCAATCCAGAGGATCCTGAAGGCCCACGCGTGTGGCAACCTGATCGCTTGAGCAACATGGTGGAACTTCCTGAAGGCATGTACATCGATCGCGCTGCCGCGGATGAAGCCGAGATGTCGTCGAGTGACGCGTGGAACATTCCGACTCATCCCGACGGCAGTCGCCCGCGGATCGAACTCGATCTTGTGGGACTCGAGAAGCAGTTGACGATCGTGCTTGAGAACTACTCCTCCACGCCACTGCGATCGGACGACCCGATGAGCGCTGCGCGCGCGCCGATCGACCTCGATGCGCAGGGTTCTTCGATGGAGGCTTGGTGATGATGACCGCACGACGCATCTCTGCTTTGAAGCGCCCGCGACGCGCCATGCGCCGTGGGTTTGCGCTGATGGATGCGATCGTCGCTGGCATTCTTCTCGCAATCGGCATGATCGCAGTCCTCGGAGTGAGCGGACACGCACTCACCATGCAGCGCCGCGGCGAGATCGATATTCGCGCTGCCGCTGCGCTCGATGAGTTGCTGTCGCTGGTGCTCACCGAAGGACCCGTCGACTTCGAAGATCTGCATCCAACCCGCGGAAAGTTCGACGCGGGCAGCCCCTACGAAGACTTCGAGTACGAGATTGACATTGCGCCAGGTGGTGCAGGCGTTCCTGCCCACGTTGTCGTCTCGCTCGTCCACGATTCGGGTCGCGAGTATTCGATCGAAACGCGGATCGCAGAGAAACGCGGAGATGAACCTGATCCAGTGCGAGAGCCCTACGAGCCGCTCGACCGAGCCGCCCGATGGGAGGAACGTCGCGCCGCGCGCGAAGGAGCCACCGAAGATGCGCCGTGAACACATGCAGAACAACCACGGCCAACGCGGCTTCACCATCATGGAACTCGTGGTTGCGATTTCGGTGAGCGCGATCGTTGTCGTGACAATCAGCACCGTCCTTTCGCGCATTGGCCGCGCGCGTGACGTGACGCGGACGCGACTTGATGCGGTCACACGCGCGACCGCTGCGATTGATTCGATGCGGCGCGACCTTTCGTCGATCGTTCGCAGTGCGGATCTCTTCGATACCCGCCTCGTTCTGCTCGACGGGCAAAGCTATTCAGAGTACGGACCAATGGATCGCGACGAGGTGCTCGTCTACAACACGCGCCTTCGACCAATGCAGCGCGACGAGTATCAAGGCGAAGGCGGCGAGTACGAATCGCAGTATCGCGTGATGGATGACTCGGACGGCGGTGTCCTCTGGATGCGCCGCGATGCTGTTCCGGATGAGAACGGTGAAGGTGGCGGCGTGGCAATGCCTTCTGTCGATGGCATCGTTGGCATTTCGATTGAGGCCTACGACGGCGAGGCTTGGTACCCCGACTGGGACTCCGATGAGCTCGGCTTGCCGTGGGCGCTCCGCATCACGGTCACCGCAACCGGCGATGTGCCGGGAGGTGAAGTGAGTGAGCCTGGAAAGGCGCTCGCCGTGCTTCGTACCCAAGTTCCGATCGACCGCATCGTGCCCCCACCTCCTCCGCCCGAAGAAGAGGAAGACGTGATGGATGATGGAACCAACCCTTCCACGGATGAAGGCGGAACACCGACAGGGGATGGTGGCGGCGGTGACCAGACTGCCGGCGGTGGTGGTGGCGGTGGTGGTGGTGGCGGTGGTGGTGAGTTTGGCGAAAATGGTGGCGGTGGCCGACCCGGTGGTGGCGGACGGCCCGGTGGTGGTGGCCAATCCGGTGGTGGACGACCTGGTGACGGCGCGTTTGGTGGAACCCGACCCGGAACTGGTCGCCCTGGAGGTATCTCCGGCAATCGTCCGGGTGGAGGCCGTGGAAACGGCGGCATGATGGGATCACGGGGGAATCGCGGGTGAAATTCGCTCCTCCGAGCCATCGCCGCAGGACTGCTCACGGGCGTCGTGGATCTGTCATCGTTCTCGTGATCTGGGCGGTCGCGATCGCGGCTGTCATCGTGGGCGCTGCGCAAGTCCTGGGCTTCCGTGCCGCGACGATGGGCCGCGAAGCGATCGCGAAAGTCGAAGCTCGTTGGGCTGCGCGCGCAGGTATCGAGGAGACGCTCGCCGTCCTCGAGTACCACACCGAGGAGCCCGATCCGACGGACGCACGGCAGATGTTTAAGGATCTCGAACTCGTCGCCGATGGCGAGCTCGCCTCGGGCAGCTGGGAGATTCGGCACGTTGAGGACGGTGTCGAGATTCGCGGTCCGCAGGACGAACACGCGAAAATCAACGTCAACAACGCGACGAAGGCGACCCTCCTTGAGTTGAGCGGTATGAGCCTCGACGTGGCCGACGCGATCGTGGATTGGCGCGACACCGATGACAACGCGGGCATGATGGGCGCCGAATACGACTATTACGTCAATCGCGATGTTGGCTACGAGCCGCGGAACGCGCCGTTGCGCACGATCGCCGAACTTGAACTCGTCGCCGGCGCGTTTCCTTCATCGGTTCGTGGCGAGGACGCGAATCTGAACGGTCGCCTCGACCCCAACGAGAATGACGGCGCACTGAGTGAGCCAAATGATGACGCGGACGGACTCCTCGACGCGGGTTGGAGTGGCGCACTGACCGCCCGCAGCGCAGGAAGTCTCCTTTCTTCCTCCGGAACCGAGCGTCTCAATCTCAAGGAGGCAACACCGGAGGAGATGCAAGAGCGGCTTGGCGTGAACGCACAGCAAGCCGCGTCACTCGCGACCTTCGCCAAGCGTTCGGACGCGAAGCTCGAAATGCTGCTCACGCAGGATCTCAACACGCTCGCGACCGCGGGTGCCCAGAATGGCCGAACCCCGACGGGCGGCGCATCGGGGCAGATGGGCGGGCAGACGGGTGGGCAAAATGGCGGGCAAACTGGTGGCCGACAGAGTGGCCGAAGCTCCTCCGGCATGCGCGGAGGTCAGGCGGCGGGTGGTCAGAACCGAATTCAATCTCTCGATCAGCAACAATTGCGCAAGATCTTCCAAGAGGCCACGCTCGACGACGGCACCGCACCGATCATCGGCAAGGTCAATCTGAATACGGTTTCTCCGGCGATTCTTCGAGCCATGCTGCCCGATGATCCGATCAGCGCTGATGCCATCATTGCTCAGCGGAGCGCTTCGAGTTCCGGACTCCTTTCCATCTCGGACCTTCGAGATTCAAGTAGGATCACTCCTCAAGCGCTCGCCGCCTTGGCTCCGATGGCCGATACACAGAGCTACGTGTTCACCGTGACGAGTCGTGGACGATCTGCGACAACCGGACTCGAAGTTGAAATCACGGCCGTTCTGGATCGTTCGACTCTTCCCGCGCGCATTCTGGAGTACCGAGAGCAGTGAAGCCCAACACGCCGACAACCTACGACGACCAGCTTGTAGCGGTCGCCGAACGACGTGCCGATCGGGTGCGCGCTCTGCTCGTCCGAAAGGGCGAGCGACCGACGGTGCTTGATGCCCGCGAGTTTGAGGGAAGCGATCCGGTCAACGCCCTGCTCACGTGGACCGAATCGAGCCGTTGTGGCGACGTGCGCGTGATGCTCCCCGCTTCGTCGACGATCGTCCGACAAACGACGCTTCCGAATGCCATCCAGTCGCAAATGCTTGCTGCCATGAGACTTCAGGCAGAAGGCATGTTCCTCGGCGCGATCCCGGCAGGCTGTATGGGGCTCGGCATCATGCCCGACACCGGCGACGCCGACCGACAGGGTGTCATCGTTGCGTGGCCGATTCCGGCAAGCGGCGATGTCGACTCTGGCTTCTCGACGCGGCAGGAGAAAATTGTTCGTTACGTACCCGAAGTCGCTGCGCTGATTCCGCTTGGCTCCGGTGACACCCCCGCTGTCTTCGCCGACCGCGAGAGTGGCTCGATTGCCATCGCGATGGAAGGCCGCAAGGGCCTTGTGCTCCGAGCCGCGCGCGAAACTGCCAGCGCCGATGACCCTGCCGATTGGGCGAACGGCGTTCGCCAAGCGATCGCAGAAACGGTCCTCAACGCCGGGATTGAGCCATCGAAGATCGCAGCCATGGTTGCGGCGACCGAAGCAACCGCCTCACAGCGCGGAGATCGCACGACGGTCATGATCGCTCGCGACGCGATCGCGCAGTTGCGATCTCGTCTTTCTGTGCAAGTGGTCGCGGCAGAGTCCGAAAGCAATTGGTGGAACGATTGGGCGATTCTCCTCGGCGCGACGATCATCGCGACGGGGCCGCTCGGCGAGCTCGCTCGTTTGCAGCGTGTTGAAGAGGGCGTGAAGACCTCGCGCGTCGAACTTCTCGTCAAGCGCTACTCCGATCCAGCACGCGCGCTTCGCGCCTGCGTGGCCGGATTCATCATCGTCGGCTTTGCACCAGTTGCGTTTGCGTGGATGCGCTCCGCGGTCATCCAGTGGAAGATGCCGGAAGAACCGGCCGTCTTCGAGCGAAACCAGAAGGCGATTGATCAACGCATCTCGCACTACCGCGAACTCGGGAAGCGCACGCTCCCCGTGACGAAGATCCTCGGAGATCTCGCGTGCTGCACGCCGGACGGGATTGAGATCGAATCAATCCAGCTTTCGGGAACGCAGGGCGTCTCCGTTCGCGGGGTTTCCGAGGCGAAGAGCGACATCTACGCCGAGAATCTCGTGACCGAGATGGCTTCCAACATGGATGCTTCTGGAGTCTTCGAGAAGTCCCGCCCCCGCTTTGATGCAGGTGATGGCCGCGGCATCCTGAAGTTTGATATTGAGGCGCCAATCGTGCGTCCAACACTCGCGAGCCAATATCCAGAAGCGCGCGATTGGGCGAAAACGACGCTTGCGCAGCGCAAGTACGGAAAGCCTGGCGAGGATGAGGATGGAGGCAGTGGAGCGTCCTCGGCGAGTGCCTCGGGCTCATCCCGCGCCTCCTCTGGCGGCTCATCTGGTGCGTCGGAAGATGACTCCCGCGCATCCTCTTCGCGTGGCGAACAACTCGCCGCCAACGGCGAGTCGGACGAGATGAGCGAGTCCGGCGAGACCGGCGAGACCAACGTCGCCACTGCTGAAGAGGGCGCATCGTCATCGCGCCGCGGCGGAACCTCGTCGATTGGCGGACCCGCACGCGGAATCACACGCCGTCCGACCAATGAGGGTTCAAGCAACGGTGGTTCAAGTGCCGGCGGTGCGAGTGCTGGTAGTGCGAGCAGCGCAGGTACCACCTCCGGCGCGGGTGCAGGTTCAGGCGCAGGTGCCGCCCCGAGCACTCTTCCAAGCGGCGCTGGTGCAGGCGGTGGCCCCGCTGCCACCGCACTCGCGAACGCGCAGATCCCCGCAACGTTCACCGATGAAGAACTCCGCGCCATGACGCGCGACCAAGCCCGAGGACTTCTCTCCGACTTCGCGAAAGCGAAGGGACGAGCCGACCTCGATGAGGCAACGCGAAAGCGCCTCCAAACCGACTTCAACCGCATCCTCGATTACTTGAAGAGCCTGACGTGAGCAAAGCGAAGTCCAACTCCACCACAGCCGAGCGCGATCCATTTGCGCGAGTCATCACGTGGTTCGGCACGCTTCCACGTGCAGCCAAATGGGGCGTGATGGCCGGTACTCTGTTCGGCGGCTTTCTCATCCTCGACGAGGCTATCTGGCCGATCGCCGATCGCATGAACGAGCGTTCCGAGCGCTGGGTTGCAATGCTTGATCGCGCCGCGGAGCGCGCCGATGGACTGCCACCGGAAGTCGCCGCCAACGCGATCGCATACGGACCGAACGAGGTTCCTGAAGACGAAGCGAAGGGCATGCGCAAACTTGCAGCAACGGTGGATTCGGTGCTGCGGAAGAAAGGCGTTTCGAAATACTCGCAAGACCTTCGCCGAGGCCAACAACTCGGTACCGATGTCTTGGGAGATATCGCTGGTCCGCTTGGCGGCACGATGGGGCGAACCATCGCCGACATCTCTTTCGAAGCTGCGCCTGATGATGTCACCGCGATCATCGCGGATCTCGACGGCAGCGCGGATATCGATGCCATCACCGATCTCAAACTCACCTACGCCCCCGCGACGAAGCGCGTGGCGGTTCAGATGAGCGTCGAGAAGTGGGGCGTCCTCAAGCGAACACCCAAGCGAGGTGGGGCATGAAAGAACTTCTTGAACGCCTCCCCCCTGGCCTGCGCGTTTCGAAGCCCGTCGTGATCTCTACGATCGCGATCGGCATCTCTGCGGTGATCGTGTGGCAGGGTGTGGCAAGCGTGATGAGCGCGGTCATTTCTCCCTCGCTGACCGCAGAGGAAGCTGACCCGATCGCGCTGCTGCAGAAGGATGAAGGCAACCTGTTAGAGACAAGCCGAGCGCGTTTCGTCGGCCGCTCGATGTACCAGTTGCCTCCCGCTCCCGTGCGCCGACCGAAGGTCGTCGAGCAGCCGAAGCCTGTCGCGCCGCCGCCGGATCCAGGCCCGCCGCCACCGCCCGCGAGTTACACCGGACCGGCTCCAACGAGCGTCTTCGGTGACTACGTCATGTTCTCGACGTTGAGCGACGCGGACAAGCGCATCAAACTCGGCGAGACCAAATCTGGCATCAAGGTCCTTGAGATCAACGCGCCGTACAGCGTCAAACTTGGTTACCAACGCGGCGAATACACCGTGAATCTCTGGCCGCGGATCAACGAGTCGTTCCTCCGTGGCGGCATGCCTGCGGGAACGATGAGTGGCATCGTGGAGGGAAGCGGCGCCGCAGCAACGGGAACGACGCCTGCTGCCAATCCCATCACTGCGCCGGGTTCTGGCCAAGGCTCTGCCAACTCGAACGCGGCGACGTCCGGCGCGCCGCTCGGCCGTGGCGGAACTGGATCAGCTGGCGCAGGTGGACCGGTGGCACCCGCGGGATCTCCGCAAGTCACACCAACGACTCTTCCGCCGGCGAACCCGCAACCGACCAATCCGCAGCCAACGAACCCGCAAGGTGGCGGTCCTGGCGATGAGCCCGGCGCAGATCAACCGAGCGGCCCAGGGCCAGAGGGCGATCTTCCGTCGAGTGCGATGGCTCCGCAGCGTCTGCCCACGCCGGCATCGGGTGAGCCCGAGGGCGATGGCGGTCAGGAGGGCGTTGAGTATGTGGATCGTTCGCAGCTGCCTCCGCGGCTTGAGGACACGCAGATTTCAGCGATGACACTCGAACAAGCGCAGAACGCGCTTGCTGCAATTGATGCGACACGCAGTTGGTCGGTCGACGACCACAGTCGTGCGCGACTGAATCATGAGCGCGGTCAGTTGGTCGCACGCGTCAATCGCGGCAACTGACCGAACTCGAGACGGGTAGTGGTGGCTTCCGCGCGATGTGTCGAGCGCGGCGCTCATGTACAAAACGATCCGTGATGGATCACTCCTTCGGACTGAAGGATGGCAGGCGAAACGCCTCCGCGATTTTCCCCGCGGAGCAGAATCCGGAGCTTCGACGTGCGTCAGAATCGATCTTTCTTTCAGAGCATCGCCCGAGACTTCACGCAGAACTTCGCGTCGGGCGTGATGACCGGCACGTCGACGAGCGACATTGTCCGCGCGACTGCGGCGCTCACCTTGACAGGTGCACTTGCGACGCCACTCTCGGCGAACACCACGACCGAGTCACCACGTCCAGCCCCCGCGGTCCAACCCAACGCCACGCCGCAGAGTGAAACTCCTGCCGTCGCCCCCGCCACTCCCGCGCCGGCGCCCGCAGCATCGGACCCAACACCCGCCCCAGCAGCGTCGCCCACACCGGCTCCTGCCCCAGCTCCTGCACCAGCTCCTGCACCAGCATCCGCGCCTGTCACGGGCTCGGGACAGGCGCAGCAACCAGCCCCGCAGCCTGGAACACCAGGCGACGATCCACGCACCGTCGCAAGTTTCCAACCGACTCCGCCAACCGACGTTCCCCCGTCGCAGCTTCGCGGCGTACGCGAAGGCCGCCGTACGCTTGATGACAAGCCTGTCCGCCTCTCCTTCAAGGGCGTTGGCGTCGAAGAGATCTTGCCGTTCCTCTACGAGTGGACTGGCAAGTATGTGTCCTACAAGCCAACGGAAGTTTCGAGCAACAAGATCACGCTGATTGGCGATCGCGACATCTCGAAGAGCCTCGCGCTCGACTACATCTTCCAATCGCTGAAGGCGAACGGCCTCGCGGTGACGGAAACGGAAGATCTGATCCACATCGGTCTGCAGACGGATCTCATCAAGACGCAGCCCGGCGTCGTGCTTGGGCCGGAAGAAGACGTGATGAAGATGGAGGACAACGGCCTCTTCGTCACGAAGGTCTTCCGCCTGAAGCACTCGCGCGCCACGGACGTGCTTGAGCGCATCGAGTTCCTCGTTCCGGAGGATTACGCGAAGCTCTCCGCCGACGGTGATTCGAATCAGATCATTCTCGCGGGCGATATCGGCCTAGCGAAGAAGGTGAAGACGCTGCTCGACATGCTCGATGTGCCGAGTTGGGATGACTACGCGACCGAGACGTTCCGTCTGCAGTACCAAGACGCGAACGCCATCAAAGCAATCATCGATGAACTCTTCACCGACGACGGCTCCGCTGGTGGACGCACGGCCGGCGGACGAACGCAACAGAATCGCAACCAACAACAGCAGCAGCGTCAACCGGGTGTGCCGGGTGCTCCGGGCGCGACGGGTGGCGGCGGCCTGATCGTCACCGTGTTGGAGTCGATGAACTCGATCACCGTGCGTGCGACGCCGACGGTACTCGCTGAAATCCGTCGCCTCGTTGCAAACGCATGGGATCTTCCACCGAACACCGCAGGCAGCATCTTCCGCATCTACGATCTCGACTACGCCGATCCGTCGAAGGTGCGTGACCTCTTGGGTACGTTGCTTGGTGGCGGCAGCAGCAGCTCGCGAAACAACACGCAGAACCGCGCCTTCGCGGGCCGTCAGGTGCTGCAAGGCGGCGGCGGAGTTGGCGATGGGTCCCCGTCAGCCGCCGTCGAGGGCATCTTCTCGATCGAGGCGTACCCCGACTCGAATCGCCTCATCGTGATTTCGAAGACGCCAGAGAACTTTGATTGGCTCGATCGATGGATCAAGGATCTCGATCAGCCGTTCACTTCGGGTCTGCCGGTCAACGTGCCGCTCAAGCACGCGAGCGCCGTCGAACTCAGCGAGATTCTCAATACGCTGCTTGCGCAGAGCGGCTCTGAGGGTGGCGGCCTCCGCTTGCCCGATGAGGGTATTCAAGGTCTTGCGGAGAGCTTCAATACTGGTGTAGGTGCCGCGAATGACGCTTCGGCCTTCAACCCGGGCCAGGCGCAACAGGACAATCAGTTGACGTTCCCTTGGCAAGGTGCGCGGGCCGGACAAGGCGCGGGTGGTACGCCGCAAGAAGTCAGCGCACTCATCGGCCGCAGCCGCATCGTTCCGAACCCGACGCAGAACTCGGTGCTCGTGATGGCACCTGCGGAAGTTGAGAAGAAGGTCATCGAGATCATTCATCAACTCGACAAGCCTGGCCGCCAGGTCATGATCACCGCGGTGCTTGCTGAAGTGAAGGTTGGCGATGGCTTCTCGTGGGGCGCACGCGTTGGTACGAACCTCTCGGCGCCGCTCAACGGTGGCGACAACGCGGTTGCGGGCTCGGTCTCGCTCAACCTCGAAAAGGGCAACGGCTCGACGCCGCCTGGACCAAACTTTGCCTCGCCATGGTTTGATTCGAGCGAATTGACCGTCTCGACCGGCGAGAACATGGAGTTCTTCCTCCAGGCCCTCTCGACCGACAACAGCGTGCGCATTCTGCAACAGCCGCGCGTCTTCACCTCCGACAACAAGGAAGCGAAGTTCGTGGCCGGTCAGGACGTCTCGCTCCTCACGGGCGAAACTTCGGGCTTCGGTACGACGGGAACGACCTCGAGTTTCGAACAGCAGTTCGTCGGTGTCGGTATCAACGTCCGTCCGCGCATCACGCAAGACAACAACGTCGCGATGGAAGTTGAGGTTCTGCTCTCGAACCTCTCGGCGTCGACCGCGTCGTTCAACTCGAACCCCGTCATTGATCGTCGTCAGACGAACACGAACGTCACCGTCAAGGACGGTCAGACGATCGTGATCTCGGGTATCCGTCGCGAGCAAGAGACGCAGATCGACAACAAGATCCCGTTCCTCGGCGATATCCCGGTGCTTGGAGCGGCCTTCACCTCCACCCAGCGTCAGAAGGAAGTTGTCGAACTCGTCGTCTTCCTCGTGCCGACGGTCGTCGAGAACCCCGACGCAAACGACTCGAACTTCAATGCCGACGAGCGCACGCGCCTGCGCATCCTTTCCGAGCCGCTTGAGAAGAGCGCCAATGACCTCCTCAAGGAGAGCAAGTTCTTCGAGGATCTCAAGTCGCCTCCGCCGGTCGAGCCTGCGCTCGAACCAATCAACGAGACGATCGGAACCGACAAGGAGCAGAAGGGAACTCCGTGATTCGCGTACGGATGGCACCCCACTGCGTACGAACCAACTCGCACCCGTCACGCCTCCGCGTGGCGGGTGCGGTTCTTCTCGCCTGTGTCGTTGGCTGTGCTCTCGCCGCGTGTGTGTCGCAGACGAAGTCCAGTCCGTTGGTTGCGGAGACGAAGAAAGCGGGCGGCGCAAAATCGAGCACGAAAGCAAATGCCTCGACGATCGCAAAGCCCGCTCCCGGCAGCGTCACAGCCATGCCGGGGCGCATCGTCGGAAGCGCGGTCGCAGTCGATCTACGGCCACTCGGCACGGTGCAGACCGATGGGTACACGCTTCCGCTGCTTTCGCCGGACGGGCGCGTACTCGCGGTACAAACCGGCACCGTGCCAGACCTCGCGACGCTCTTGGCGCGCCCCGGTCAATCGGTGCCACAAGCGTCGCGTATTGCGATTTACCGGGTGGATCCACGTGGGCTTGTACGACTTGGCGAAACGGCACCGGGTCTGGTCCTCGGTCGCGCCGCCGACGCGCGCGGGTTCTTAGTTGAGAGCCCGCGGCCCGACGGAGCCCGTTGGATCGGACGCATCGCGTGGGGAAGCGATGAGCCTGAGTGGTTGGTGCAAGACGGCCGGGTGAACGCGTTCGCAACGCTTGGGCCCGGCGGCGAACTCGCGTACTCGTCGCGAGAAAAAACCGATCGGACGTTTGATCTTGTGATTCGTCGCGAGGGTCGATCCGCGCGCCTCGCTTCCGAAGGTGTTCGAAGCCACGTTTTCCCCTGCTTCACGGCCGACGGCTTGAAGATCCACGCGATCTCGTTGCGCGATGGCATCCTTGAGTTGGTCGAAGCGGATCCGGCAAGCGATGAGTCGCTGCGCCAATCGGCAACGCGCGCCCTCATCAGCGAGCGTGCAGACGATTCGACCGCCATGCAGATGACGACGCCGCAGGGAACGCGCGACGGCACCGATGGCCCTGACTGGATCCTCTTTCATCCATCACTTGGCACACTGGTGCGTTGGAATGCCGTGGACGGCGTGCGTCCGTTCAGCGGAAGCCCGGTTGCAGCGGGCCGCATTGATGGACGACGCACCGCATTCCTCGTTGGGAATCGGGTCCGCATCCGCACACTCGAAGATCCGTCCGGCGAGTCGGCTGGCCGCATGCGTATGGACAGCGGGGTCACTGATCCCGGCCTCGGCACGGTGCTCTTCGATTCAGTCGCGGTTCCTCGAGCCATCGCCCCGATTGATGGAGCACCCGCTCTTCTCCTCGTCGCGCCCGATCGCAATGGTGTGCGGCTCCTCATCGCACGACTGCCTGCATAAACGCCGCGCAGATGCCATTCGAACTCGGGTCGGCGCGCTCGTTCACTGAGCGAGGACCATCAAAGCAACGCGCCCCGCCGAATGGGCGGGGCGCGTACGTTCTACGAATGAAAGTGGCTGGTCGGCTGCTGCGTGCAACCTCGTGCGAAGTTGAAGCAGGGCGAGGTTGAAGCAGCGCGAGGTTGAAGCAGCGCGAGGTTGAAGCAGCGCGAGGTTCAAGCAGGGCGAGGTTCAAGCAGAACCGAACGCGCGATGATTTTCGAAGGCGAGCGCCGTTGGCGAAGCGAATGCACTTCGCAATGCAACGTCACTCTTCGTCGTCATCAGCGTCATCATCGTCCTCGAGGAAATCGTCGTCTTCGTCGCCGAAGTCGTCCTCTTCGTCCTCGTCCTCGTCCTCGTCTTCGTCCTCGTCTTCGTCCTCGTCCTCGTCTTCGTCGTCTTCGAGGTCGTCTTCTTCCTCTTCTTCGAGGTCGTCTTCTTCCTCGTCCTCATCCTCATCCTCATCCTCGTCCTCGTCCTCGTCCTCATCATCGTCATCGTCCTCGGCGTCCTCGTCGCCGAAGTCGTCCTCTTCGCCGAAGTCGTCGTCGTCGTCGTCGAGTTCAAAGTCCTCGTCTTCGTCCTCGTCTCGGTCGAGCACTGCTGGGGCTGCGCCGCCGAAAGCAGACTGCCACGGTGCGGGAAAGAGTTCTGGATCGATGCGATCGTTGTCAAGCATGGTGTGCACGTTCCTGATCCGGTTCTGATCCGGCTTTGATCCGGTCCTGATCCGTTCCTTCATGTGTTTCCGTCATGTGTTTCCGTCATGTATTTCCGTCAGTTGGTTCTGTCAGTTGGTTCCGTCATTTCGTGCATCGAGCGTTCCGTCGATTGTTCCGACGTGACTCCCAAATGGACTTCATGATGCACCTCTGGATGAACCTCTTGGCGGGCCTCTCAACGGATTGCTGAACGGAACTCTGAACGGAATTCTTGATGAACTTCCTGATGTACTTCCTAGGGGAGTTTCTGACAGCCGTTCCCGACACGCGAGATCGACTCACTGGCGCCTCAACGCCTTACTCGGGCGGGTATCGGACGGATACCGCGAAAGATCTGAAAGATGTGATCGGAAAAGTCCTGAAGAAGCGCGATCGTTGGGATGGAGATTCCTCAGACCGACCCAGCCTCCTTCGGTCAGGTCGGGGAGGAGTTGTCGCGCGTTCAACCCGTCCTGTCAACCCCTCTTTTCGAATGCATCCTTCGCCGCGTTCGCAGGAGGATTCTCGCGCGCATCCGCAGTGCCCGGTGCCGTTGGCGGAGGCGCCTCTGTATTGATCGGGAGCGGGATCGCGATGAGCGCGATCTTCGAAGAAAAGAGCAGCCAACCATCGGCCACGAGCGCGCGCTCGACGGAGTCACCCGGCATTCGGAAGGCGAATGGCTCGCCTTCGATGCGGAGGCCATTCTTGGGTGAAAGCTCCTGCACGATGCAGGCGTTGCCCGTCGCGCGCATGTCGAGGCCTTCGCGCTCCGCCTCAAGCGGAGCCATCTCGATCAGCGTCACCGTCGTCTGGGTTGGGAACGCGAAGTTGTAGTTCCCCGCCCGCGCGGATGCGTCGATGCCGCGAATCTCGCCCGTCGGGTCGACGAGCAGCAGCCGGTCGGTCAGGTGCACGACCACACCCTCCGAGACAGGGAACATGCCGCGAATCGCACGATTTCCTTCGCCGCTCCCGGCAAACTCGAGCGGCCGAACGTCGCCACCGAAGAGGGGTAACACCGCCGGAATATCGTTGGCGCTTCGGAAGAGCACGTTGGCACCAAGCAACATCGGCCCGCTCGACGCGCCGACAAATGCATTGGTGGTGACCAGGGCAGGACGTGGTGTGCCCGTGGCATCGATCGTCCAACGCTCGATGCCCTCATCGGTACCGATGAAGATCTCCCCGAGGACGGTCGCGAACGCCCAACGGACCGGCATGCCGGTGGTCGGCCGAACCTCCGCGAGCACCTCGAGCGTGCGCGGATCCATCACCGCGACCGAGGGCTCGGCGGCTTGGCTTGCCTGCCGTTGACCCCCGAGCACGAGGCGCTGTTGAAACAGCAAGGCGGTGAAGATCCGCGGAAGCGGCGCCGACGCAAGGACTGGATCCGGGCGCTCGGCTCGGAGTCCGAATCGCGCCAGCCGACCGTCGCGACGCGCGAGCACGATGTTCTCGCCGTCACACGACGGGAGGACCTCGCTGAGAATGAATGGAAGCCCATTCGGCGCCCGCTCCGGAGTCTTCACCGTGTTTGGCTCATCGATCCAAAGCGCTCCAGCTTTGGGCGTCGACCAAAGCACGGTGCCGTCTTTGGGTTCGATGACCGTGACCGTCTCGCCGCCACCCGGAATGCGCTGATACGCCGCCACGCGATCTGCGGCCCAGAGGATGCGCGGATCGCGATCATCGAGGCGGAGTCGCCATGCGGGCTCGAGGCTTTCAATCTTGAGTCGGGTGAGCGCCCCGTCGACGTGGGCGAGAATCAGCGAGGGATCGCGCCCTTCGAAGGCCGCGCCGTCGTAGGCGGCCACACGACCGCGTTGTTCGATTCCCGAGCCGCGCTGCAAGCCAAGCCGTGGAAGCGTCACTCCCGGCCTCTCGGCGGACGGCCCTGCGCCACCGCTCGCAACAAGGAGCTCCGCCGCCCGTCGCTCGAGGAGCGGAATCTCGCCGGCAAGCGCTGTCTTGGCGAGGCGGTTGCGGAAGGTGGTCACGAGTTTCGCGGCAAGGTCGGCCCGCGCGGGCGGAATCAGACAGTCGTCAAGCACCGCCGCCAAGATCGTTGCCGCGCGGCGGTCGGCGACCGAGGCGGCAGCTTCCGACGCCGCATTGAGCGCCGTTTCGGTCCGTGGATGCGCGATCGCGAGTGCGACGAGCGTTTCTGGCGTCACAACCCCTTCGCGCACCTTCATCAGCGCCTCTGATGCCCGGCGCTCAAGGTCGGCGGAAAGTTCGGTATCACGCGACGCGATCGACGCAAGCCGTCGGAGCGCATCAAGTCGTACCGACCGAAGCGCGCCATCCTGTTCAACGAGCGTGGCCTGCGCGTCCGCAGACGAGGCGAGAACGCGCCAGACATCTGCGGCCTCGGCGGTGCGACCTGACGTGCGGAGGAAATCGCCCCGCGCGAGTTCGACGCGCACGCGAAGGTCGATCGAATCGGCAAGCGCGAGCGCGACTTCGAAGCAGGCATTGCCTGTCTCCGTGTGTCGCTGCGCGAGTTCGATGAGATGCCCGATCAATTCCTCACGAAGCGCAGGTGTACCTTTACCGCGCACGATCGCTGCCTGCGCGGCGCGCGCAGATTCGAGCGCGACATCCCAACGCTCGGTGCGCTTCGCGAGTTCAAGCAGCGCTACAGCCGCTCCCGGATCATCGGGGCTCGCTGCAAGCCGCGCACGAAGAATGTCTTCCGCACGGTTTGGCGGCATGAGCACGCGGAACGACTCATCGCCCGCGACCACGATACGGTCGCCAAGCATCACGGCATTCCCCGGAGTTTGCTGGCCGATGCGCGAAAGGACGCGCCCATCACGCGCATCGAGGACGAGATACTCCTCAAGCCCCGGGACGAGAATACGGTCGCCCGCGACGGACACACGACCGCGGATTCCTTGTCGATTTCCCGATCCCGCGCGCGGCGAAACAGCTCCAGCGTTCCCCACGGCGGCGAGCGATTCAGAGAGCGTCCAGAGTCGCTTCGAAAGATCGCGGGCATCGAATGCTGCGACATCGCTTCCAACTGCAAGGACAAGCGGCGTACCGTCTGCGAGCGTCGCAGGTACGAGATACCGCGGCGTCGTCCACGTTGTTCCTGGCCCGATTGGCCGCTCTTCACGCAACTGCCCCGTCATGCGATCAAGCGCAACGACGGCGGCCTCGTCCGGCGCGAGCGCGATGATCCGGTCGCCCGTCGCGATCGGACCGGCGTACTCCCACGGCGTACTCGCCGCACGCGACTCGGTGAGGGGGACGGGCGACCGGCGCAACCAGATGATTGCTCCGTCCGACGCTCGCACGCGCGCGATCGCACCGAGCGGTGTTGAGACCGCAATCGCGTCGCCGTCTGCACGAATTCCCGATTGCTTTCGCCCAAAAATCCCGCGACCGCCCGGCGCACCGGCGATGGTTGTTGCCCAACGCAGGCTGCCGTCGTCGCGTGAAAGACCGACGAGCCAGTCGACCTGTTCGAGTCGTTGCGTCGGCTTTCGCGCCGCAACAACAACCATGTCCGCGAGCAGCAGTGGCGTTCCCACGGGAAAGAGACCAGCCAGATCTTCGCGATCTGCAATCTTGTCGAGGTCGACATTCCATCGAACCGCGCCGTTGGCTGGATCAAGACACCACACACGCGAACTCGCAGCGCGACGGTTCGACGCTGCGTGCCCTTCGAATGTCACGAGCGCGCCGCGATCCACCGCAATCGCGGAGAAGTCGCTGATTCCCGTCGCGTCGCGTTCGACGCCACCGAAGCCAAGTGAACGACTCCAGATTTCATCGCGTGAATCGATGTCGATTGCGCGGACATACGAGCCCTCATTGACGTAGGCGACGTTCCCCACGATGTAGGGCACCGCCGTCATGTACGTTGCATCGGCGCGCGCCGACTCAAGAAGTCGAGGACTTGTTCGAATGACCGACGGATCGAAAAGGCGACGGAACAGCGTTCGATCAAGTTCGACCGACCACACCTGTTGCCAATCCGCACCCGGAAGTTCTCCGGTTGCCCCCTGCTCAAGCGGGCTTTTCGCAAGACTCGTCGACGACTTCGTGAGCGTCGCCTTCGCGGAGGCCAGTGCTGCTGCGGCGCCCGAAAGGGAAACTCCTGAAGCGTTCGCCCCCTGCTCTTCCGCGGCCAACGCTTCAAGTCGCGCAATCGCTGCGTCGCGCTCGACCGTGAGCCCGAGTCGTGCGGCGGCAACGGCGGTGATCCATGCTTCGCCGACCGCTTCTTTCGCTGCGCCTGCTGTTCGCAAATCGGGATGTCGCTCGATGCGGCGCACCGTTGCGAGCGCCTCGTCGGCGCGGTCTGCGAGCAGCAACGACTGCGCCACGCGCAGAGTTCCCACGAGCCCGGCGCGCGTCATGCGTCGACGTGCTGCGGTCGTTGACGGGCCCTCGTCCGCGAGCATCGCCTCGGCGCCACGCGACTCATTCGCGCGGAAGCGCTCCAACACGGTTGGGGTTGAAAGAAGCAACCGCTCGGTTTCATCCGCGACCGATCGAAAGAGCAGATCTTGTTCGCCTGCCACTTTGAGCAATCGATCGCCATACTCATCAAGCAATCGACGACAGAGACGCGCCGATTCCGCGGGATTTTCCTTCGCCTGCGCGACCGCATCGTCGAAGAGCGTCTGCGCCGTTGGACTATCCGCGATCGCCGGAAGTGTCGCTTGCTGCGCGATTGCGGGCGTGAACGCCATGAAGAACCCGCTCCCGGCGAAGACCGCGAGAAGAAGGCGAGGCGCGATGCTGCGGCGCGTCCGATGCATGGGCCGAAGCGTAGCGTCGGCGACGCACGACACGGCACGTTCGGGGCCGGACTCGTGCTACATTCCATCGCATGTTCAACTTGGAACGTTCGAAGGTTGTCTGCGCGCTCCTCGCCTCTGCCACGGTCGCGCTCGCTGGATGTCACGTCGTGCGACCTGAAGGTCGCGCGACGGAGCTCCGCCTCGGCCAATCCAACGGCGACCTCACCGAAGTCGCGGTCGTACTCGAACTCCACAATCCAGGCCGCGACGAAATTGATCTTGTGGAGTACGACTACACCGTCTCCCTCGCCGACGGCTCGCGTTATGGCGGCCGTTGGGCCGCGCTGCGTGCACTTCCTCCGGGACAAACGGTCGAGGCGACGTTGCCCGCGGTCCTGCCCACATCGAGTTTGGCGGAGGGAGTCGCGTGGACCGCACGTGGTACCGGGAAGTACCGCGACCCAGATTCGGTGTTCCGAATCCTCTACGAAGCGGGCATTCTGAAGAATGAATACAGCTTCTCAAGCGCGGGCTCGAGCGTGATGCGCTCGACCGCGGATCGCAGCGAACCCACCTCTGCGCCCGCCTCTACACCCACCGCGACACCCGCCGCGACACCCGCCGCGACACCCACCCCTACACCCACGACCGGGAAGTAAACGCCTTGCGGTCACCGGCACGTGAGGTCACCGGAACGTGAGGTGATGAAGCGGCGAGGTTCTCACCCCTCGCAGTTCCACCTCAAACCTCGGCTTCTCGGAAGCCACGCTCAACCCACGCCCCCTTCGAGCCGATCGAACTCTGTGCGGAGCGTCGGCCGGGCGGAGCCCTGGCGCGCACCCACCGGAGGGAACGCACGTGCCGGAACTGAGCGCACTCGACGAAATTCTGCGGAAGGCCAACGACAACGATGCCTCGGACGTCCACCTTGTGGCCGGACATCCGCCCATGGTCCGTGCGCAAACCGTCATGCAGCCACTCGACATGCCTGCGCTCTCGAGCGAAGACATGTGGCGCATCCTCGCAGGCATGACGAACGAGATCCAACGCCGACACTTCGAACAACATCTCGACCTCGACTTCTCCTACGAAATCCCCGGGTTTCGCCGCTATCGCGTCAACGCGCACATGCAGCGCGGCATGGTTGGCATGGCGATGCGCGCCATTCGCACCAAAGTCCCGCCGCTTGCGACGCTGAACTTGCCTGAAGTCATCTCGCGACTCACGTATCTCCCGCGCGGACTCGTGCTCGTGACTGGTGATACGGGTTCAGGTAAATCCACCACGCTCGCCGCCATGATTCAGGCGATGAACGAGCGCTATCGAAAGCACATCATTACGCTCGAGGACCCTGTCGAATACACCTTCGCAAGTCAGAAGTGTCTCATCGAGCAACGCGAACTTGGTGCCGACATGCCAACTTTTGCGAGCGGCCTCAAGCATGCGTTGCGCCAAGATCCTGACATCATTCTCGTCGGCGAAATGCGCGATCTCGACACGACGGCACTCGCGATTACCGCCGCCGAAACCGGTCACCTCGTGCTCTCGACGCTGCACACCGTCAATGCGTCTCAGACGGTCGAACGTATCGTCGACATGTATCCCGCGAATCAGCAGAATCAGATTCGCGCCATGCTGGCCAACACGCTGCAAGCGGTCGTTTCACAGACTCTCTTCCGCCGCATTGACAAGCCCGGCATGGTGCCAGCGATCGAAGTGATGCTCTGCACGCCCGCCGTGCGAAACATCATCCGCGAGGCGCGCACCTACGAGATTCCGAACGTCATCGAAACCAGTCGTTCCATCGGCATGACGACGCTCGACAACGCCATCGCGGAGCTGTACTTCAACGGCATGATTTCTCGAGACGACGCCGTCGCGCAAGCGGCCTATCCCGACAAACTCGACCGCATGCTTGCGGCCTAACCAATGTCCACGCAGCACTACCGATTCCAAGCTCGAAACGCGCGCGGCGAACTCGTTGCGGGAACGCTCGTCGCGGACAGCGTTGCTGCCGCCGCGCAGGCCATTCGCGCACGCGGGGATCACGTGGTGCAACTCGTTCCTGTTGCGGCAGCGGGCGAAGATTTGCGCGCTGCATTCAAGCGATTCAACTATTCGTCCGGTCCTTCGCAGAAGGACATCCTCGACTTCACGACGCAACTCGCCGTGATGATCCGCGCAGGCATTTCGATTCGTGCCGCGCTCGAAGGCATCGCTGAACAGGTGCAGAATCAGAAGTTCCGCCGCATCCTCATGCAGATTAAGGCGGACGTCGAAAGCGGCAAGCAATTCTCCGAGGCCATCGCCAAGCACCCGAAACTCTTCGGACCGCTCTACGTGAACATGGTCAAAGCGTCGGAAATGTCCGGTTCGTTCGCAAAGATGCTCGATCGAATCGCGGCATACCTCGCGCAGGAGATCGAAACGCGCAAGATGGTCGTCGGCGCTTCGATTTATCCCGGCATCATCGCGTTGATGGCAATCTCGACGACTGTCTTCCTCTTGACCTTCGTTTTGCCGCGATTTGCTGGCGTTTTCAAGGGCAAGGAAGATGCACTCCCAGGTCCCACCAAATTCTTGATGGCACTCTCGACGTTCATGGTCGAGTGGTGGTGGCTGCTTCTCATTGCCGCCGTTGTTGGAATCGGTGCCTTCATTGGATTCATCAAAACGGAGTTCGGCGGCTTCTGGTGGGATCGCTTCAAGATCTCGGCACCGATCGTCAAACGCATGTTCCGCTCGCTCTATATCAGTCGATCGCTCCAAACCATGGGCGAACTCCTGAACGCGGGCGTACCGATGCTCGACACCATCGCGATTACGGGTGACATCTCAGGAAATCGCCACTACAAGCGACTCTGGCGCTCGGTCTATGGATCTGTGAAACAAGGCAAGAAGGTGCAAACGCAATTGATGCGCAGCACACTTCTGCCACGCTCGGTCATTCAGATGATCGCGGCGGGTGAAGAGTCGGGAAAGCTCGGCGAGGTTCTCGACGAAATTTCAGTCTTCTATGCGAAGGCATTGAAAGACGCGATCAAGGCAGTCACCAGCATGATCGAGCCGATCATGATCGTCTTGATGGGATCGGTCGTCGGATTTATCGCGATGGCGATCATTCTCCCGATCTTCAAGATGTCGAACTTGGTTTCAGGCTGAGGGGAAACGCATGCACGTGATCCACCGCCAACCATGTCAGGACCAACGAGGCGTCCTCGCGACGCGCATGCGGTCGACGCACGTTCGCCGCGGCTTCACGCTCATCGAAACCGCCCTTGCGACCGTGATCGTCGGCACCGGAGTTGTCGCGATCGTGGCTGCGCAGCAGGCATTCTTTCGGCAGAACGAGTGGTCAACGCACGCGTCTACCGCGCAGCGACTTGGAAACGAGATTCGCGAATTGACGCTCCACTTGCCGCGCCATGACCCCGTGACGGGTCAAGCATTTTGGGGTCCAGAAAGCACAGAACTTGATGTACTCGACTTCGACGACCTTGATGACTTCGATGGCGAAGATGGACAAGGGACCGTGTTCTCTGCCGCGCTTGGAACCGGCCCGATGAACGCGCTCGGCGAAGCCTTCACCGACATGGAGGGATGGTCGCAGCGGGTCTTTGTCGAGAACATCGATCCCTTCGAAGTGACGCGCACTGTTGCAGACGGCGCAAGCGATCTCCTTCGTGTTCGCGTCATCGTGGAGTATCAGGGACCGACCGATGATGCGCCGCGCGAGATCACGCGCGTGACCTGGATCGCGCCCGGCTGATTGCAACGACGACACGGCATCTGGACCAAATAGACATTGTGCGAGGCGAGTTTGGAAACACTCATGCAGCGACTCGTGACAACTTCTCGTCGGGATCCCGCGCAGCGAAATCGCTCCGTGCACCGACGTGGCGTCGCCAGCGTGCTCGCCATGATGTTCCTTGTCATCTTCGGCTCGCTTGCTGCTGCAATGGCGGTTGTCGCACAAGGAAACATGCGCACGGCGGATAGTTCGCTCAAGGTTTCGCGCGCCCAGAGCGCGGCCGAGAGCGGACTCGTGTTTGCACAACGTCGACTCGCGCGGGAATCCAAGCGCTTTGTCGTTGAAAAAGGCGTCATCGACGCAGGCTTTGCGTCGCGCCTCTGGAACGGATCCTGGAACGGAAGCGACGGCGAGGTTGAGGTCCTTCCGCCACAAGGTTTCGATGGGTCTGCGTCGCCGGATGGCCTCGTCGAGGCCTTGCGCGATGCGCATCTCGCAGACGCGTCTGCGTTTGCCGCACTGGCAGAACACACGGGATTACCGGAGATTTATGACAGCGGCGCGTTGGTCACACTTCCGATGCGACTTGAAGTTGGCGTCGATCGGCTCTGGTTTCAATTGATGTACGAACCCATTGCCGGTACGAATCGAATCCGCGTGACGAGCCTCGGCGTCGACGGCGAGATTCGACGAACGATCTCGATCGAGTACGAGATCAGTAAGCGCATCGAATACGCAGTCATTTCTCCAAATCGCGTGATGATCGGAAAGAACGTGCTTGTCGAGGGACCGCTTGGCACGCGATACGGGACCGAACCAGGTGAATTGACGGAGTCGAACGGCGATCCGCTCGTCATGCGATCGGACTTCCGTTACCTCTCCGACGCCTTGAATACCAAGCTCGCGGATTTTGCGGCGCGCGTGGCCGCTCATGATGTAGACGGCGATGGACGGCTCCGGCCCGCTCACCCCGTGGAGGGTCCAGCTCTCGCAGAGACTGGGTTCACCGATCTCGATGGCGACCAGTTCGTCGATGACTTCGACCTCTTCCTCTCCGAGTACGACGCGAATGGCGACGGAGCGGTCGTTTGGGATGAGGCGCGCGCTGCCGCAGCGGGGATCTCTGATTCCGCAGAATTCACGAGCATCGACGATCAACTCGCACGACTGATCGATCTTGCACATCCCGATCGAAACGGCGATGGCAGTATCGATGCACGCGACGTTCGACTCGGCTACTCCGATGGAGTCCTCAACACCTTCGATTTCTACGCGAAAGTCGCGGGGAATCTCGTGTTCGGTGTCGGACTCTCCGCATGGGAGAGCGTGGCACAAGACGACTGGCGCAACATCGCCCAAGGCCCTGTTCGACCAGGGAACTCTGATGGCCCCGCACGCTTTGAAGTGTCGACCGAAGAACTCCGCGTCGTCACCACTGCGGACTTCGCCGAGAGCGCCGCGTGGTTCTCGACAAACGTGACATCCGATTTCGCCGCACAAGCACTCGCGGGCGTCGGCGCGGGCGGAACGACGGTTGCCGCGAGCACTGCACCATACGAATCCGTTCCGTTCGGTTCGCCCGCCGCGTACGACCACTATCGACGGCCGATCTATCGCAATATGACGTTCCGTGATGTGCGCGTTCCGAAAGGAACCAACGCATTGTTCGAAAATTGCCGCTTCGAAGGAACCGTCTATCTCGAGACCGAAACTGGTTGCACTGATGTGAATTGGAATTACACCGGGGCGTTGAAGGCGGTTGAGATCGGTGGAACCACCGTCTATCAGCCACGCTTCCCGACGATGACGTCGGCGCTTGGCGGTACGACCGTCACCGATACGCGAACGATTTCGAATTCGATCCGCTTCCACAACTGCACGTTCCTCGGTTCGATCGCGGGCGATACCCCTGCGGAATTCACGCACTGGCGGAACAAGGTGCAAATCACAGGCGCGACACGCTTCTATTCCGATCCAAACGATTCGGAACTCGATCTTCAACCGGACGGCGACGAGCTGCGTGACGTGCTTCAGTCGTTCACCAGCGACAAGCTCGATCGACTCCAACGGAGCTCGATCATGTTGCCCGGCTGGTCTGTGGATGTGGGCAATTTCGCGAACGAAGTCGCGGCTGATCCCGATCTGACCCCGCGCGTGAAACTCAAAGGAACGGTCATTGCAGGCGTCATGGATATCCGCGGGACCGCGGATATCGCAGGCACGTTGCTCATGACGTATCGCCCGATCGCGGGCCAAGGCGCGCTCGCCTACAACGGACAACCCGAGAGTTTCAACACGACACTCGGCTACTTTGGCGCACTCGATGGCGACGGTGAAGGCGCGCTCCCCGGCGATGCAGGCTTCAGCGGGTTCGGTGAAATTCGACTTCGCTACGACCCAGCTGCGAAACTCCCGGATGGAATCCCCTGGCCCGTTTCAGCGGAACCCGTGGCGGAGAGCTACCGCGAAGGAGGGCTCGCGGGATGAAGCATTCGACTCCATTCACATGCCCTTGTACGCGCCCGACTCATGTCTGCGCGCGGCGACGTCCGCGTCGCGCGGGCTTCTCGCTTGTCGAATTACTCATCGCGCTTGCGATTTCAGCGGCGCTCCTCGTTGCAGTCCTTTCGGCATTGGTCGCAAGCTTTCGCGCCTATCAGGCCACCACCGAGCAAGCCTCGACGCACGTTGTCGGTCGGGTGGTCATGCACCGGATGATGGCGCTTGTACGAAACAGCGTGGACTTTGGGCCATTACCCGAAGACGCGCGGGACCGCTTCGTTCTCACCGATCAGCTGCTCTTCGTCGATGATGACGGCCGAGAGATTCAGCTTCGACTCGACCGCGCTGCGTCTGCGCTCTTGATGCAGGTCGATCAGGGCGCAGAACAACTACTCCTCGAAGGAGTGCGCGGTCCAACCGACGAGACAGGCGCGCCAACAGGCGCGTTCACGCTCGAATTCGAAAACGGAACGAAACTGGTCCGTGCGAGTTTCGACCTGACCGTCGAGGCCGACGACAACGCGAGCCTGACGCTTGAGGGCGACGAAGTTGTCCCGATCCGGCTCGTCGGCTCAACCGCGCCGCGCCGCCTCGTGTGGTGATGAGGCTCGGTGCGCCAACGCGACCAACGAAACAAGACGGAGACATGCACGAGGCAGCAACGAGACAGTCAGGAAACGCACGATCGGCGCAACGTCCGACTGCACAGACAAACCATCAAGAGAGCTTTCGCGATGATTCGCGCAGTTGCGCGCTCACTTCGAGCGTCGACCGCATGAGGTGCTGGTGCGTACCCACGAACGCCGGATCGGATGCCGCCGCTCCTGTTGGAATCTGCGCGGGATCACTCAGTTGATAGGTGCCGTCGGACGCCATCATCCAACGTTGCCTGCGATCCGTGAGATGCAATCGCAGCATCTCCCAGAGCCGCGAACGATGCGCCCGCGACTGAATCGGCGCAGCGCACTCGACGCGCGTATTGAGGTTGCGGTACATCCAGTCGGCGCTTCCGATGTAGAAGTCGCCGTCGAGTGGATCCGATTGCCCGTTGCCAAACCAGAAAATGCGACTGTGCTCGAGGAATCGGCCAATCGTTGAAGTGACGCGGATGTTCTCGCTGAGGCCTTTCACGCCTGGGCGAATACAACAGAATCCGCGCACGACAAGATCGATGGAGACGCCCGCGCGCGACGCCGCGTACAGCGCGTCGGTGACCGAACGATCTTCAAGCTGATTCATCTTGACGATGATGCGTCCCGGACCGCCCTGTTGCGCGATCGACGCTTCGCGCTCGATCAACTCAATGAACCGTCGCTTCATCGCGACAGGCGCGACAAGGAGTTTCTGATACTCCGTCTTCCGACTGCGGCCCGTCATGTAGTTGAAAAGCTCAACCAGATCTTCGGTGATCGCCGCATCGCAGGTAAAGAGGCCAATATCCTCGTACATACGCGCAGTTTTTGAGTTGTAGTTCCCTGTACCGATGTGCGCATACGAGCGAATGCCGCCCGGCTCTTGCCTCACCACAAGCGCAACCTTCGTGTGCGTCTTGTAGCCGACAACGCCATAGGCGACGTGCACGCCCGCATCCTCGAGTTTGCGCGCCCACACGATGTTGCGTGCCTCGTCAAATCGTGCACGCAACTCGACGAGCACCGCGACCTGCTTGCCACTTTCAGCGGCGCGAATCAGACTGGGAATGAATGGAGAATCGCCGCTCGTTCGATAGAGCGCCTGCTTGATGGCAAGCACCTTTGGATCTGCGGCAGCCTGCTCGATGAAATGCTCAACCGAGTGATCGAAACTCTCGTAGGGGTGATGCACAAGGACATCACCCTGACGAATGAGGCTGAAAATGTCGGCGTTTTCGTCCTCAAGTCCGTGCGGCGCAACGGGTGTCCACTTCGGCCAACGGTGTTCCGGAAGTTCGACATCCGCAAGCTCGTTGAGCGTGCCCCAATCGAGCATGCCGTCGGTTTCGTAGAGGTCGTCATCGGCGAGGCCGAGTTCATCCTCGAGAAAGCGCATGATGCGATCGTTCGGCCGTGCGCCGACTTCCAGTCGGACCACGCGCGCGAAGCGCCGCTCGCGCAACTGCTGCTGGATTTGCTCCAGAAGGTCTTCGGCATCTTCGTTGTCGCGCTCGGTTTCAGCATTGCGCGTGACGCGAAACGGCAAGACTTCGACGATTTCCATGCCCGGAAAGAGGTCGTCGAGATTGTGCGCGATGATCTGCTGAAGCGAGATGAAACGCTTCGTCGCGCCGAAGCGATACAAACGACCGCCAAGTTCTGGCACCTTGACACGCGCGAAGAGCGCTTCGCTTTCGCCGGGACGCCGCAGCAACACGCCGAGCGAAACCGACATGTTGGAGATGAACGGGAAGCGGTGTCCGGGATCGACAGCGAGCGGCGTGAGAATCGGGAAAATGTTGCGGCGATACCACGCTTCGACTTCGGTACGTTCCGCAGCACTGAGCGCACTCCAATCGAGCAGTTCCACCGATTCCTTGCGAAGTTCAGGCACCAGTTCATCACGGAACACGCGCGTCGCGAGCGCCGTTTGCTCAAGGACCTTCTCGCGAATCAGAATCATCTGCTCGGCAGGTGTCAGCGGTTCCCACGGCGGACTTCCCACACCTGCATCGATCTGTCGACGCAGTCCACCAACACGCTTCATAAAGAACTCATCGAGATTCGAGCCGAAAATCGCGAGAAAGCGTACACGTTCAAGAAGCGGATTGCGCGGATCGTAGGCCTGCGCAAGGACGCGGCGATTGAACTCAAGCCACTGGATGTCGCGATTGAGAAACCGCGCAGGGTCATCAGGTCCAGTGGGAGTGACTTCGTTTGGAGGCGTCGGTCGCATGGCTTCTGTTCTGCGTGCAGTGGGCGATATCGAAAGTTGAATCAGCGGAGGAATCGAAGCACTGCCGTACAGCGCGGCGCTTCGGTGACGCGCACCCATTCGAGAAACACAGATGGTGTCTCGCGAACACGTCGCTCAGAGAGGTTTGTGGAGAGTTGTGTGGAGAGTTGTGCGGAGAGTTGAGTCGCGATGTGACGCGCCACCGCCTCTGCCGTCGGATTCACACGGTCAAACGGAGGAGTTTCGTTCAGATTGCCGTCGCGAAACGGGGCGACAATCGCCTCAAGCATGCGCTCGACCTCGTGGAAATCGCAAAGCAGTTCTTCGTCATCGAGTCGATCTCCCACGACGGAGACCACAACCCGCCAGTTGTGTCCGTGAAGTCGTTCGCGAACACCGCCGAGAAGGATCGCGTGGGCGGCGGAGAACTCGCACTCAACCTCAAGCGCAAACTCGAGCGCACGCGCGTGCATCGAGCCTCGATCGTCAGACGCAATGATCGCTGTGCTCTGCATCGGCGTCTCTGCTGCCTGACTTCGCGATCGAGCCGATGGGCGCAAAGATGCGCTCGGCCCATCTTGCCGACTGTCGCTCGCGGCGCGGATCGGTTCGGCTTTGAAATCGTGGTTCGAATCGTTCACCATCGTGAAGGGCGAGTGTATCGCGGAAAACCTGCGCCCTCCGCGCACACTTCCGACCGTACACTCGCGAACCATGTCGTCGCACGCTTCTTCATCGATTCCTGACCCAGCCCCGCTCATGCTGTCCGTCTCCGGTGCACGTGGCATCGTTGGAAAGACGATGACTCCCGTGGTGGCTGCGACCTTCGCGGGCGCATTTGGATCGCACATCCGCACGCTCGTCGGGGGGCGCAGGCCCCGCCTCGTTGTCGCGCGCGACGGACGATTTGGTGGAGAGTCTCTTGCACGAGCCGTGCAAGGTGCACTGGCCGCAACCGGCGCGGATGTCATCGACCTCGGCGTGGCAATGACCCCCACGGTCGGACTCATGATCCGCGCCCTCGGCGCTGACGGCGGCATGGCGATTACGGCGAGCCACAACCCGATTGAATGGAATGGCCTCAAGTGCCTCGATGGCGACGGTCTCGCGCCGCCAAAATCGGTCGCGGATGCCATCATCGCGCGCTTCAAAGGCGCCCAGATCGACTTCGCAAAGCCGCTTGAGATCGGCTCGATCACGACGGACACCTCTGCGAACGAGCGGCACGTTGCGCGCGTGATCGAAGTGCTCGGAGGTGCAGCCGGTGCGGCGGCGCGTGTACGTGCTCGCGGACTGTCGGTCGTACTCGATAGCGTGAACGCGTCCGGCTGCATCGGTGGCCGCATGCTGTTGGAGGCGCTCGGCTGTCAGGTGACGCACATCTTCGGTGAACCGACTGGCATCTTCGGTCACACGCCGGAGCCAACCGCGGAGAACCTCACGGAACTCGCGACAAAAGTCCGCGCGCTTCGTGAACACGGCCAAACCGTCGCCTGCGGATTTGCGCAAGATCCTGACGCCGATCGCTTGGCGATCGTCGATGAGAATGGCCGCTACATCGGTGAGGAGTACACGCTGGTGCTCGCCGCGCAACGCATGCTTGAATTGCGTGGACCATTCGCGCTCGCGGCGAATCTCTCGACCTCGCGCATGATTGATGATGTCGCCGCCAAATTCGCGGGCGCGACGGTACTTCGCACGGCAGTCGGCGAAGCGAATGTCGTCAGTGCACTCAAGCCAGCCGGCGGCCTCCTCGGAGGCGAAGGAAACGGCGGCGTGATCCTGCCTGAAGTGTGTTGGGTGCGCGATTCACTCTCTGCGATGGCGCTCGTCCTTGATCTTGTGGCGAGCCGTCAGGAGCCACTCTCGCAGATTGTCGACGCGCTTCCGCGCTACGCGATTGAGAAGACCAAGGTGGATCTGGCTGCGATCGGCGGCCTGCCGGCCGTCGCGGGCGCACTGACGAAATTGAAGGCCGCGTTCGCCCACGAAAAAGTCAATGACTCCGACGGCGTACGCGTCGATTTCGCTGATGGCTGGGTGCACCTCCGCGCTTCCAACACCGAGCCTATCGCCCGCGTGATTGCAGAAGCTCCAACCCGTGAACGCGCGCAGGAACTCATTGCGCTTTGCGCGCGCGCTGCGGGAATCTGAGGGAAATTCAGGTAGTTCGACGACGCAGCGGATGTTGCCGCAGGGTCGCCACCGCAACGTCAGACAACCTCCTGCTACATTTCCCCCATGCGTCGCGCTGCCTTCCTTCTCACTCTTGCGGTTTCGGCCACCGGCTGCGAGACCATGCGCTACGAGCCTTCAAAGGCCACCCGCGCCTACCCGTTCGGCACGCCGCAGGAGCGCGTCGCAAATGTCCAAGTCTTCAACGATGGCGACGCCATGTTGATCGTCAATCCAACCGCAGAAGGTTGGACCAACATCGACGTGTGGCTCAATCAGCGCTACATGCACCATGTCGACCGGCTCGATGCTGGGCAGACTCTTCGCATCGCACTCGGGGATTTCTGGGATGTTCGCGGCGAGGGACCATTCCCTGGCGGACTGCTCCGCTACTACCCGCCTACACCGATCCGACTCGTGCAGATCGAAGTCGCTCCAGGAAAGCCGCTCGTGGGGTTCTTGTCCATTCCCACCGAACAGGAACTCGAGTCGACTCGCATCGATGCTGAGCCGATGTGATCGGCCGTCTCGGAGACGACCACTGCTGCGTGTACCGCGGATGAACGCGGGATGAGACTCAAGTTCAGAACGGATCGATGACCGTCGATGAGCCCGAGACGCGATATGTCAAGCGATGCGCCGGACATCTCCAAGCCTTCGCCGCCGGGAGCACCGCGTCCGCTCGCTGCGTTCACTGGTCACTCGCACGCCGTCGCACTTTCGTGGCACGGCGTTCTCTTCGACCGAGGGCGCCGCGCGATCAACGCTGCGGTCAGCCAGACTTTCGCGCGTTGGTCGGTCTCGATTTCAGAGAGCGCGCTGGTCGCAACCCGAGGCCCGACGGGGCGCCCGCACATCGAACGCCTGCTCGCACTCCCCGAGGTTTCCGAAGCATTTCGAGAGAAGCACGGCCACTGGGCATCGCAAGAAGAAGTCGACGCCATGGTTGCCGACCTCGAAACACGACTGCTCGACGCGGCATACGCGGCGCGTACGCCGAACGCGGATGCGTGCGACGCGCTTCGCCGCTTGCATGCACAGGGCGTCAAGACAGCAGTCATCTGCTGCACGCCCCGGAAGCTGCTACAGCCACAACTCGACGCACTGGCGGCCGCCGGCGTGCCGTTGGATGCCGTGGTGACGGCAGACGAGGCTTGCGCTCCGGCGCCCGCGCCCTGGGGCATCTTTGAGGCCTTGCGACAACTTGGAATCGAAAGCGCGAACAACTTCGCGTTCATCGATGATTGCGAAGACGGCGCACGTGCCGCGCGCAACGCAGGGGTTCGTATTGTTGCCCTCACGACACCAGGCGCACCCATGATCGCTGCGGACGCCGTCATCGAACGGCTCGATGACCTTGCATGAGGTTCTGACGCCGCGTGCCTTCCTGTTGCGTGCGCGACAACGCGCGCAAAACGGCGCATCGGCTTCTGTATTTGATGCGAAGCAACGGCATGTTCGTCGTCTGGCTCAAACGCGATCTCCGCATCGACGACCACGCACCTTTTGCTGCCGCTGCTGACGCGTGTGTCGCGCGAGGGGCGACGATGATCGCGCTCTACATTTTTGAGCCGGAAGTATGGCGTGCACCCGATGCGGATGCGTCGCAACTCGCGTTTGTCCTGGAGTCGCTCGCTGAACTCGAGCAGGTCCTGCACGCACACGGCGGTCGATTGGTGTATCGGATGGGCGAATGCACGGAGTGTCTTCAGGAGCTTCACCAAAAAGCGCCCATCGATGAACTCCTCGCCCACGAAGAGACAGGAAATGCCATCACGTACGCACGCGATTTGCGCGTTGCGAGGTGGTGCAAAAAGCGTGGAATTCCATTTCGAGAATTCAAGCAACACGGAGTACTGCGCCCGAATCCTGGACGCGACGGCTGGGCTTCGCGATGGGAAGCGCACATGGAGCGGCCACGGCTTGCGCCTCCCACGCGATTCATCTCACCGGATCCGTCACGTGTTTCCTCAGGCACGCGCGACGTTGCGAACGAACTCGGGCTCGGCCCCGATACGCGCGCGCTCTTCCGTCAGCGCGGTGGCGAGCGTGAGGCTGGCCGTTTACTCAATTCATTCCTCCTTGAAAGAGGCCGCGACTATCGTGCGACGATGGGATCACCCGTCTTCGCATGGGAATCCTGCTCAAGACTCTCGCCACACCTCGCATGGGGAACGATGAGCGTACGGCGCGCACAACATGGTGCACGACGTCGACTGGCGCAGCTCGCTGATCCATCACGCATCACGCATGAGGGCCTCTGTGAGGAGGACGTCGCGCTGTGGCGAGGATCACTCCGAAGCTTCCTGTCTCGACTTTCGTGGCACTGTCACTTCATTCAAAAGCTGGAGGACGAACCCGATATCGAGACGCGTTGTATGGCGCGTTCGACCGAGACGTTGCGCGAAGGTCTCGCGGCCGATGTAGTCGCAACGAGACTCGCCGCATGGCAACAAGGGCGTACGGGCTATCCGATGATCGACGCGTGTATGCGCGCACTCGTTACGACAGGCTGGATCAATTTCCGCATGCGCGCGATGCTTGTGAGCTTTGCAAGCAACCATCTTTGGCTTGATTGGCGTGGGTTCGCCCCGTGGCTTGGCCGACAATTTCTCGACTACGAGCCCGGCATTCATTACCCACAGATTCAAATGCAATCGGGGACGACGGGGATCAACACCCTGCGTATCTACTCCCCGCGCAAGCAGGTCGAGGATCACGATCCGCGCGGCGACTTCATCCGCCGTTGGGTGCCCGAGCTTGCGGGTGTTCCGGATGAGTTTCTCCCGGAGCCAGAGACCATGCCGGGACTGCTCCAAACCATGATTGGATGCAGAATAGGGATCGACTATCCGGAGCCGATCGTTGAGCATCGCGCGGCGTATCGACGCGCACAGGAGCGCCTGCACGGATTGCGCGCGACGCCCGATGCACGCGGCGAAGCACGCGCGGTGTTTCAAAAGCACGGAAGCCGCAAACGCAAGCGGATTTGATCCGCGTGGCGGAAGCATCTCACCTCAGCGCGACGCGATGCAGTCGCGGCGAGGCCGAAGAAAGCGAGCGAAAGCGGGCACCGGAAGCGAAGCTTCAGCAGCCCGCTCAGTCGCGAGCGCTCGCCATGCAGGCGGTCGCCGCTGCGGCGGCTCCCTCTGGCGCGATCCACGCCAAAGCGAGCGAAGACCTGCGGTCCTGCGCGCAGCGCAGCCCGCAGGTCAGTCGCGAGCGCTCAAACCAAGACGCGCCTTCTTCGCTTCCCACTCGGCCGTTTCGCGCTTGTTTTCTGTTGCGAGCGGCTTGCCGGAACGGATCGCCTCGATTTCAAGGCCCGTGAGATGCATCGCATTCAAACGGTAATCCTCGAACGCTTCACACGCGACAGGCACGATTGGCTTGATCAACGCGTACATCGCGTTCGCATAGTCCTGGATCTCGATTTGCGCGTGCGGATCCATGCGCAGCGAAAGGAAGTGGAAGATGTTGTGGAGGTCGCACTTCCAGTACCACTCGGTGTAGACCGACACCGGGAGCACCGCGCGCGCGAGTTCGCGCGCAACGCCCTTCTCGGTGAGCTCGAGGTACTTCGCGTAGTTCGCTTCGGCACTCTCAAGGAGTTGGAGGAACTCTTCCGCGGTTCCGGCGTCAATGGGTCCTTCTCCGCCTTGGCGGTTCGACTTCGACTGCTTGCGCACATTCTCCATGTCGGGGCGATAGAAACGGTCAGGCATGATCGAGTAGCGCGCGCTGTACTCGTTCACATTCGCGGTGCGATGGCGGATCCACTGGCGCGCGATGAAGATCGGCATCGCGAGGTGGAATTTGAACTCGACCATCTCGAACGGCGTCGAGTGACGGTGTCGCATGAGGTAGCGGACAAGCCCGCGATCCTCACTGACCATCTTGGTGCCCTGCCCATACGACACGCGCGCCGACTGGACGATCGCGCTGTCCGCGGTTTGCCCTTCGGGAACAAGTCGCGGCATCGCATCGACGAGCGCAATGAACCCGTGCTGGTGAATCGGGATCGACCAACGGCTCGCGCCGTCCATGACGTCACGAAAAGGCGTCTCCGGCTGCACGCGCTCGATCGGCGCGGGCGCGGCGGAATGGACGGTGTTGGGGGTCGCGGCGGTGTCGGGCGTGAACGACATGGGGCCGGAATGTAGCACGACCCGCGGGGTGCGCCCGTGAGGCCTACCTGCGGGCACCTCCACGCACTCAGCGGCCGCGGATTTGCTCGCTCTTCGCGAAAAGCCACTGACCCACGGATGGCGCGGTCCCCTGCAAGGTCGGCTTCCCCTTCGAACGGAGAATGGGTTGTACGTCGCCGGCGAGGCCCCACTCGACTTCAAGTACTTCAAAACACTCATCGAGCGTCGGCGCCGGATTCGCCGCGCCAATCGCCTCGCGAGTCGTCGGATAGGTGCGCTCCGAACCCTCCTGCGCGCCCCGAGAGAGCGACGTTGGCACACCCTCGGGTGTGGCCGCAAACGCGCGGAGTTCAGCCTCACTTGTCGGAAACGCGTCGTGACGGTCTGCGTAGGCCAACACGACCCACGCGAGTTCGCGAAGCCGCGCATCGGTCATCTGCGCCGACGCGCGAACATTCGCGAAGACGTTCCACGAGATCACGCTCATCGTCACCGCGAAAAACACGAAGACCGCGACAATCGTCCAGAAGAGAGCTTTACCGCGCATGGCGCGAAGGGTAGCCGCGAGAAAGCCTGCGCGGCGAGAACTCCCGTCGAGTTTCACATCCGCCCATTCGCGAGCTTGATGCGCGTCCGCTTGCGACGTGGATCCGCTTCCGGCACCGCCGAAAGCAGCGCCCGCGTGTACTCGTGCTTCGGACGATTGATGATCTCGTCGCGTGAGCCCTCTTCCACAATCTTGCCGTTGAACATGACGGCAATGCGATCGCAGATATGGTGAATGACCGCCATATCGTGCGAAATGAAAAGGTACGAAAGCCCCATCTCGTCCTGCAAATCGCCGAGGAGATTGAGAATCTGCGATTGAATCGACACGTCGAGCGCACTTGTCGGCTCGTCGCAAACGATGAGTCGCGGATTCAGGCTCAACGCGCGAGCGATACCGATGCGCTGACGCTGGCCGCCGCTGAATTCGTGCGGGTAACGATCCGCCGCCTGCTTCCACAGGCCACACTTCACGAGGAGCTCCTCGACCTTCGCGCGCGTTTCGTCGGCCGACTGTGTGAGGCCGTGGACTTCGAGCGGTTCACCAATGATGCTTCCCACGCGCATGCGCGGGTTCAAACTGCCGCCCGGATCCTGAAAGATGATCTGCATCTCACGACGAAGACGGCGCATATCGACGGCGTTTGCGCCGAAGACGTCCTTGCCGTCGAAGCGGACTTCGCCGCCCGAATTTGGAATCAACCGAAGGAGCGTGCGACCAACGGTCGTCTTGCCGCAGCCCGATTCGCCAACGAGGCCGAGCGTCTCGCCACGACGAACGAAGAAACTCACGTCGTCGACTGCCTTCACGTGCCCCACCGTGCGTTGCAAAATGCCGCGCCGAATGGGGAACCACGTCTTGAGTCCCTTGACGTCGAGGAGGATCGGTTGTGCGTCCTTCGTGCTCATGCGAGAGCGAGATGGTACACGGGCGCTCCGCGGAGACCAACCTCAAGAAACGCGTGGAGAGCAACACCGAAGAACGTCCGCGACTGCAACGGCAAGGTGGCGTTTACGGGGCGGTAATTGCGATGTTCACCACGCGGCCGTCTGGGCAGGTCATCGAAAGCGGTACTTCCACGCGGCGGATCATGCCACGACGCTGACCAGCCATCGTCGATACCGATCGTGCCACGCGCGTATAGAACTCGTCGAGCGAACCAACCGGCTGCTCAAAGACCGCGGTGATCGTGCTGCCCTTTGGTACGAGTTCGGCGATTTCGGAGCCGTCTGCGACATCCTCAATCAAGACGCCGCGTCGGAATGGAACACCAAGCGACCGCGCACGATCGGCGGTGGCGGTCGCGATCTTCGCAATTCCCGCGCGCTCAAGCGCCGCAGGTAGGTACGGCGCGAGATTCACGCTTGAGTCGAGCTCTGCGAGCGTCGCAACAACTTCGATGCGCTCACCACCGTCGCCCGATTCGGCGGCCCGCCACACTTCAAACTTCACGTCGCTTCCCGGCTTGCGCGACGAAATGATTGCGGAAACGCCTTCGTTCGTCGCAACTTTCTGACCATCGGCCGCGACGATCACGTCGCCTGCGCGGAAACCCGCGCGCTCCGCCGGAGAACTCGGCGTGACGTCCGAAATCACCACGCCGTCGCCTTTGAAGCCGTCGGCAACCTGACCGAAGATGCCATCGCCGCCACGAATACGAAGTTCGTCGAGCGCCACCATTCGCACACCGAGATATCCCTTGCGCACCTCGCCCGTTTCGATGATCTGCGTCACCGTCGACTCGATCATCGACATCGGAATCGCGAGACCGATTCCGGCGAATTGGCCCTGCCCGGTGCCGTTTCCGCGCCCAGTTGCGATCGCCGTATTCATGCCGATCACGCGACCGCGCACATCGGTCAACGGCCCGCCAGAATTGCCCGGGTTGATCGCCGCGTCCGTCTGGATGAAATTCTCGTAGTCAATGTCGGCCAAACCCGCCGTGCGACCAAGGCCTGACACGATGCCGGAAGACATCGAGAACCGAAAGTCGAACGGCGAACCGAAGGCGTACACCATGTCGCCCTGTTCGAGTTGCGATGAATCGCCTCGCAAGGACGGATGCAGACCACCCGGAGCCACTTTGATCACCGCAATATCCGAGCGAAGATCGAGGCCGACAAGTTCTGCGTCGCGCAGTTCACCGTCGAAGAGTTGCACCTGCAACCGATCGCTTCCCTCGACGACGTGCGCGTTGGTCACGATGTGACCGTCTTCATCCCAAATCCAGCCCGATCCACTCGAGGCGTACGGAGCCGTAAAGGAACGACGCTGCATGGCCATCATCGTGCTGACGTGCACCACGCTCGGCTCGACGAGTTTCGCGATGGCACGATTTGCGCGATTGATCTGTTCGAGAAGCGGCAGCGCCTTCTCAACTTCGCGAAGAGCGGTCGCGGCATCGTCGTCCGCCGTTCCGCGCTCGCGCGCATCGCTGAGCGCCGTCGCGATCACCGACGGCGATGCAAGCACCCGCGATGCACGCGCGATACTCGCATCGGCCGCCGCATCGTTCGCGCGACGAATGGCCAACGGTGCCGCGAGGATCGCGATCCCAGCGGCGGCGACAACGACAAATCCGGGTCCGGCGTAGGGGAATTGGCGCATGGCTGTGGGATTAGGTGTTCGGGTTGCGTCGGATGCTCAAACTCGTCCGATCCGTCGGAAGAATTCGCGCTTTTCAGCGTCTGCGAGGGCGTACGGGTGCTCTCCGAGCGCGCCAGTCTTGACGCGATCCTTCCACTCGCCCGCCATTTCTGAAAGCCCGCGCGCGAGCGGTACGATCGGGAGCGCGAATGGCGGTTGACGATCGGTCAGGCCGAGTAGGTCGTGCAGCACAACGACCTGCCCGTGACACACGGGCCCCGCACCGCAACCAATCACGGGGATCGGCGAGCGTCGAACAACTTCCTCGGTGACTTCGACCGGCGTCGCTTCGACAAGCAACATCGTCGCGCCCGCGGCAATCATCGCTTCTGCGTCCGCCAAGATCTTGACTGCGTCGTCCGCCGTCTTTCCCGCCGCAACGTAGCCACCAACTTGTTTCGCGTGCTGCGGGCGCGAACCAATATGGGCGACGACCGGAATACCCGCGCGACTCATCCTGGCAACAACCGACGCGAACGACGCATCGACTTCAAGTTTCACAACGTCCGCCGCACCTTCCGTCATGAATCGACCGGCGTTGCGCACGGCCTCCGCGTCATCCGCGTGGTAACTCATGAAGGGCATGTCGGCCATCACGAGTGTGCGCGGAGCACCGCGCTTCACAGCAGCCGTGAGCATGACGAGGAAATCAAGTGGCGCGTGCAGCGTGTTCGGATGGCCGAGGATCATCTCGGCCGCGGTGTCACCAACAAGGAGAACCGGCACACCCGCGCGTTCGAGCCAGCGGGCGGTCGTCGCGTCGTAACAGGTGAGCGAGGCGAACTTCTTCCCTTCACGCATCGCCCGTTGGAGCGAACGCACGGTGACTGGCGCGACGGTTGGGTCCGGGCCAGGCCACGTCGACGCCGCGCCGGTCGGATCTGCGGACGACACAGCGGCCTGCGGAAACTTCGCATCGGCGCGGGAGTCGGCTTGGGGAGTCGGGCTGACAGGTGAAGTGGTTCGAGAGCCGGACTGCATGGGGCCCCGATGATAGGGGCGAAGGCCACCGCGAGCCGTCTCAAGATGGACCTTAGCCACGCGCGGGGACGAGATTGTCGCGGCCACAGACGATCCAATCCGCAATTTCGATGGCTTCCGAGAAGCTCTCGCGCGCGGCCTCGAGGTCAAAACACGGCGTCAGAACCTGCCCAGCACCGAGATGCTCAACGGTTGCGACCGCATCGCCAGCGACGAGGGTTGTGACGCCCCGACCGGGCAGCAGGAGCCCGGTCAGCCCAGGCGTCACGCCGGGCATCGGGAAGAGGTCGACTCCCGGCGCGAGTTTGTCGGGCGCGGGGCGACAGCGCTCGATGACCGCGATCTCCTGGCCGATCGTCTTGACGAGATCCTCGTCGCGCGCCTCGTGGGCCTCGCGGATTTTCTCAATAAGTTGAACGCCGATCGCTTCGCGCTCACGCTCGGAAACAAGCCACTCCGCGCGCTCAAACGCCAAGATGCCGCGTCGATGCACCGGGCTCAGCGAGGTGAGGAAGACGTGTGTGATTTCATCAGGTCCAATACCCGCGCGTTCAACAAGCCGCGGCACGAGTGCCTGCGCCGGCAAAGATGGGTCCACGAGGATCTTCGCCTTCCCTGACACGATGAGCGTGGTCGTTGCGTGCGGCGGGCGCACGGCGCCGCGTTCTCCCCAGAGCGGGTTCGCCGCGAGCGTGCCGATCGAAATGACACGGAAGGTCGTCGACGAGGAGTTCAAGCCGGACGAGCCAAGGGATGATGACGCGAAGGGAGGCAGAGCGGACATGGGTCGGAGAGGGTAGCACGCGGCCGAGGTGGCCCAATGCCGTTTCACCAGGCCGTCATTCCACCAGGCCGTCATTCCACGAGGCCGTCATTCCACGAGGCCGTCATTCCACGAGGCCGTCATTCCAAGATGCTGTCATTCCACGAGGCCGTCGCGAGCACGACGCCCGATCGGATTCGACGGATCGCCGCGCTTCGCCCGCAGCGCCTCCACGACCACCGGCGGCACCAACGATGACAGCGCGTCGAGCGAACCGCCGAGAGCCGCGATTTGCTTGATCAGGCTCGAACTCGTGTACGCGAAGTTCTCGCCAGTCACGATGAAGACCGTCTCAATCCCCGCGACTTGGCGATTCGTAATCGCGAGTTGGCACTCGCTCGCGAGATCAGTGATGTTGCGAATGCCGCGCACGATGGCGCAGGCGTTCACCGACTTCGCGTAATCAACCGTGAGTCCGGTGTAGTGGTCGACGCGCACAAGCGCCCCGGCCGACTCCTTCGTAGTCATGTCCGCGACGAGTGTGCGCGCAAGCGAAAGCCTCTCCTCAAACGTGAAGAGCGCCTCTTTGTTGGGGTTGCGCCCGATCGCAAGAACGACCTCGTCAAACATGCCACGACTGCGACGCAGAATGTCGAGGTGACCGTACGAGATCGGGTCGAAACTTCCGGTGTAGATAGCGAGATGTCGGGCCACCCATGCATCCTACCTGTCGCGTGCCATGTGTTTGGGGCGTGTTTCGCCCGACTCCCAACCCGTACAGTCGATCCAGCCCGATGTTGACGACGCACGCGCGCCTATCGAATCATCGCAACCGCTACAGAGCGAACGCAGCCGACGCAGGAATTGCACAACGTCCTTGCTTCTTGCGCGCTGGATTCGACCTTTCACATGTCGACCGCCGCGTAAGGGACTCCGCGGCGCCGACGGCTTCGGCTCCACAGGGGCACTCGCCCCTCGGATTCGACCTTGGATCGGCCCCGCATCGGATCGCCTCCCCGATCGGGGCTCCCAATGACTCCGTTCGGGACGGGGTGACTGAGGAGCACCCCGTCCCGTCTTGACTGCACGCGCCCGCCCCGCCACTCGCGGGGTGGGTGTGTTTTTCAAACTGAAGTCCCGCGGTGAAACCCCGCATGTTGTCGCGGCCTCTGACGCGCCCCTGCCACGAAGATGCCGTCGTGCGCTGCCTGACGTTGCGATCACACACTTCACCAAAGGAGTTCTCAGATGCCCCGCCTCGCTGTCGTTGAACCCCATGCCGCAACCGGCGATGTCGCTCGCATACTCGCAAGCGCGCCCATCAATATCTACAAGGGAATCGCGGCGAATCCCGAGATCTTCGCATCTTTCATCGCGTTCATGCGCTCGATCGGTACGAACGGAGCGCTCACGAAGGCCGAGAAAGAACTCGTGATGCTCTTCGCAGCTGAATCGCGTCACTGCGCGTACTGCGTTGCGGCGCACACCAGAGTTGCGGCGGGCGTCGGCGTCAGCGGCGACCACGCACTCGCTGCGCGACGCGGACATGGTTCAAGCCCGCGAGCACAGGCGTTGCTTGATTTCACACGCGCGGTCATCGACAAGAACGGCGACGTGGCAGACAGCGAACTCGCCGCGTTCCGCGCGGCCGGATTCGATGATCGGGCAGCGATTGAGGTCGTCGCCGCGATCACGGCGATGACATTTACCGCGCTGTACAACCACATCCACCAAACCGAACTGGACTTTCCGGCCGTGCCGAGCGCGTCGAGCGCGCTGTGACGGATGCGCCAAGAGCGCCACCCGCGCCAGAGCGAGCACGTGAGGAAGAAGTCGTGATAGACGCCAGAGCGAGCAAGTTGCGAGCGCTCCATCACGACACGAATTTCTTCAGCCCAGCGCCTTCGAGGAGCGTGCGGAAGTTCTCACCGAAGACGAAGTTCTCTTCAGGAAACTCTGTGCCCGCGCGATTTTGATCGAGGTGGCTAAACATCAGTTCGATGCGACCAACCGGCGCCCACGCGTTGTCGACGAACGACCAACGTTCCACAATCCCGACGGTGCTCGCGCCCATGTCATCCATGCGCTCGATGGTGGCGTCGTAGCGGATCGTTTCGCCCGGCGTGACATCACGCTCGAACGTGGCGCTCGCAACCTTTGCGAGCACGACTTTCTCGCGAAACCCGTGCACGCTGCCAACGAGAATGCCCGCGGTCTGCGCCATGCCCTCAAGAATGAGCGAGTTCGGCATGACGGGCGCGGCCGGAAGCCGACCCTCCGCCGCGAAATGCTGATGCAGATGCTCTTCTGCGAGCGAGACGTTCTTCACCGCCACAAGCCGTTTTTCCGGCTCAAACGCGATGACTTTGTCGATCCACATCCAACGCATCTCGACGACTCCATTCAAAACGAGCCCGCAACATCCAACGATGATGCAAGCGAGCATGACGTGTGCTTTCACCTGTGCTGCAAGCGCGAGAACTCGGCCACGCGCTCAACCCAGCAAACGATCGGGCAACCGATCCTCAGACGCAACTCCCGAAATCAATTCTTGAGTTTGCGCTCGACGAAATCGCACAGGCTCTTCACAGTGAACAGCGTCGGCAACTTCGTGATGTCCGGATCGGACTCGAAGCCACCCAGCGCCACGTGTGGAACCTTCTCCTTCAGAAGCGCGAGGCCCTTCGCCGTCACCTTGCCGTTTTCAACGAGCGTCGGATCGGTCATCAGGTTCTCGGGAAAGAGTTCGCCTTGCGCGATCTTGAACGGCTTCTCTGGCGTGGAGAACTTCTTCTCGAGGCGGAAGACGATGTCGAGGTAGTCGATGCTCTCAGCGCCGAGGTCACCCTTGAGGGTGGCGGTGGGAACAACATCGTCCTCATCCACTCCGAGGGCATCCACAAGTACGTCACGAACGTCGGCTTCGATGTCTTCGCGGCTCTTGGCCATCACGGTCTCCACAATCGCGCCCAAGGAAAGATTGGGCGGCATTACGCAAGGTGCTCAATCAACGCATCACTCGAGGACTTCTCGACCGATGCCCGCAGCGTGTACGACTTGTACAGCAGGTCCCGAAACTTCAGTTTCGGAGGGGGCGCAGTATAAGGCGGCCCGCGACGGCCGTTTCGGCCGGGGCGGCTGGGTCTGACGCGCCTCGCAAGACCGTTCCCTGTGCCTTGAACACGACGGTTCCGTCGTCCTTCGTCTTCTCCAACGTGACTTCGACCTTGAGCGTCTCGCCCGGACGAACGAAACTCCCGTAGCGAAGAGCCTTCACCTCTCCAAGCACCATCCGGGGCGTACCGCGCTTCTCCATGACCGCGCGCGCGGCTTGGGTCAGCGCTTCGACCATGAAGACCCCGGGCAGAACCGGGAAGCCCGGGAAGTGATCCTGGAGGTACTCCTCCGCCGCCGTCACGTTTTTGACGGCGACGGCGGATGAATCGGTGAGTTCGAGGAACCGGTCGACGAGCCGAAAGTGCATGGCGGAGAAGGTAGCGGTAATGGGCCTCGGTTGGGGAGGTTGGCGGATCCACAGCCTCGACCGAGCGGTCGGACGGTGGCCGTTCCGCCGGGTCGCGGACGGTTCGGCGGGCGACCGAACCGGCGGCAAGATCGCCCTCGCGTTCCTTGGGCTTTTCGCGTCCGCCGAGCCGATATCAGGACCATGGCAAAGACTGCTCGGAATGGCTCAACGCGCGCAAGCGCGGCTGAGGTTGATACGGATGGAACCACTCCCGCCAACGACGGCGACCTCAACCGTCGTCGCATCGTTTGGGTGCTGCTCGCAGCACTCTACGTGTGCTTGTTCGCGAGCCTCGCGAGCTTCCGGTCGACCGATTGGCCGACGCACGTCGTCGCGACACCAACAGACCCTCCGCTCAACCTTTGCGGCCGCTTCGGCGCAGCGGCGGCGTACTGGCTCTACTCGACGCTCGGGTTCGGCGTGTGGATTCCGGTCGCCTACTTCGGCGTGCTGCTCGGTTTCGCGGCGGTCGGTCGACCGATCGCGCATCCCTTCGTGCGCTTTGTCGGCTGCTTGATCGCGATGTGTGCGTTTGGCGCGTTGCACGCGGAGTGGTTCCCAACGGTCGGCCCGCTCACCGGTGTCGACGCGGGACTCGTTCCGATGTTCTTTGCCGACGAGATGCATGCGCGCTTCGGCCCTGTTGGCGCGTCCATCGCGTTCCTGGCGGGTCTGGCGGTCGGTGCCATCGTCGCCGCGGATGCGTTGGTTGCGATGTTGCCAGGTGCAATGAAGCGATCGCTTGCGTTCCTTGCGCCCGTATGGGAGTACGACTGGAAAGGTTTGTTCGTCTCGCTTCGCGAGCGCTTCTCCGCGATGTTCCCGCAACCGGCGGTGGCAGGCGCGCGTCGTCCATCAGCGGCGCGCCGTTCGTCGTCACGGCCGGCAGTGGCGGTCGCGAAGCCTGTCGAAGCGGATGAGGTTGATGCAGAAGACTCTGAGGAAGACACAGAAGTCGATGCGGACGACGATCTTCTTGATGACGAAAGCACGAGCGAACTTGAGGACAGCGATGAGATCGACAGCGAAGAGGAGTCGAACGAGCTGGATGTCCCTTCGACCTCGACTTCGACCTCGACTTCGACCTCGACCCCGACTTCGACCAGCGCCATCACCGAAACGAAGCCTGTCGCCGAGACAGGCGACGCACGCGCTCCGCTTTCCGAAGACGAACTCCGCGCGAAGATCGAGAAGCTCCCGATCAAGATGACCGCGAAGACCGCTCCGACGAAACTGCGCGACGAAGACATCCCGCGCACCGAGAACTACGAGGGCTACCAGTTCCCCACGCTCGAACTCCTCGAAGAACCCGAAGGCAACTACAGCGAGAAGATGGAAGCGTACGTCCGCGAGCAGGCGGAACTGCTCACACGCACGCTCTCAACCTACGGCCTCGAAGGCGAGATCACCCACATCGAGTCGGGCCCCGTCGTCACGCTCTACTCCGTCGAACTCGCCGCGGGAACGCGCGTCGCGCGCCTCGAGACGATTTCGAAGGACATCGCCCGCGCGCTGCAAGCACCGAACGTGCGCATCATTCCGAACATGGTCGGCCGCACCGCGGTCGGCATCGAAGTTCCGAACAAGCAGAAGGAAAAGGTCCGCCTCAAGGAACTCATGTCGAGCGGACATGCGTCCGGCATGATGCTGCCAATGTTCCTTGGCAAGGATTCAGCGGGCGAGCCGCTTGTCCTCGACCTCACCAAGATGCCGCACATGCTGATCGCGGGTACGACCGGCTCTGGTAAGTCGGTCTGCATGAACACGATCATCATGTCGTGGCTCTACACGAAGCGTCCGGATGAACTCAAGCTCGTGCTCGTCGACCCAAAGATGGTCGAAATGGCGCAGTTCAGCGAGATCCCGCACCTCGCCTGCCCCGTCATCACCGAGATGGGCAAGGCAGCCGCGATCCTCGAATGGGCCGTCAACAAGATGGAAGAGCGCTACGAACTCCTGAAGGAAGCGGGCGTCCGCGACATCAAGGGCTTCAACGCGCTCAGCGAGACGGAACTCAAGGAAACCATCGCCCCCGCCGACGAGGTCGAATGGGCGAAGGTGCCGAAGAAGCTCCCGTACATGGTGTTCGTGATCGACGAGCTCGCGGACCTCATGATGACGAACAAGGAGGTCGAGCAATCGATCGTGCGCATCGCACAGAAGGCGCGCGCGGTTGGTATCCACCTCATCCTCGCGACGCAGCGTCCGCAGGCGACCGTCGTCACCGGCCTCATCAAGTCGAACATGCCCTGCCGCGTCGGCTTCAAGGTCGCGTCGGGTACCGACAGCCGCATCGTGCTCGACCAAAAGGGCGCGGAACTCTTGCTTGGTCAAGGCGACATGTTGGTCGTCACGCCGAGCCAGACCGACGCGCGCCGCTGCCAAGGCACGCTCGTCGATGACAAGGAAGCCCGCGCGGTCACGAAGTTCTTGAAGACGGTTGCTGCGCCAAGCTTCGAGCGTCAGCTCCTCACCATCCGCTCGGGACAGGTGGCGAACAGCGGCAGCTCAGGCGATGCAGGCGAAGGCGGCGCGGTCGAAACCGAGCGCGACGAACTCTTCGACAAGGCCGTCGAGATCATCATCGAATCGGGCCGCGGAAGCGTGTCGCTCCTTCAGCGACGCTTGGCGATCGGCTACGGCCGCGCGTCACGGCTTGTCGACCAGATGGGCCTCGCGGGCATCCTCGGCGAGCACAAGGGTTCGGTCGCGCGCGAAGTCATCGTGACCATGGACGAATGGAAGCGCATGCAGGAACTGCGCGATGAGCAAGAGCGCAGCGGCACGGTGTTCCAGTCGCACTACGACAACTCCGACGCCGACAGCGATGCGCTGAAGTTCCACGATGAAGAGTGAGAGTGCGTCGTGCAGCGCCGTTCGTGACGGGGTGACGGGGTGACGGGATGACGGGGTGACGGGATGACGGGGTGAAGTCGTCACAATGTGAAGCCTCCAAGCGGCCCGCGCAACAGCGCGGGCCGCTTTCAATTTCAACGGTGCACGGCACGTGCCAGGCACCGTTACACTCGAGTGATGGCGACATTCGTCCCGGCCATTCCTGACGAAATCTGGCCCGAAGGCGCCACACGCCCGTCCAACGAGCCCGAGCTCGCATTTCGGCGCATGCTCGAAGCCGCACTCGTCGACCAACCGTGGACGGTCGTCCAAAATCTCCTCGTCCAAGATCCCGACCGCGTCGGCACCCGCGAGATCGATTTCCTCGTCATCGATCCCACGCGCGGCATGCTTGTCATCGAGGTAAAGGGTGGCGATTACCGCTTCGACCCGACGAACGGTTGGCATCGTCGCGTTGGTACGCAGATTCGCCGCGACGGCCGCGGCGCACCGAAGCAAGCGATCGCTGCGATGTACGCGCTCGTCAACCTGCTTGCGTCACAGGCACTCCACGACAAGACGCATCCGCCATACCTCCACGGCTGGCTCATCGCGACTCCGGATATTGAAATCCGTGCCGATTCACTGCCGCCCGATGCGCAAGGCCACGTCCTCGATAGCCGCGTCAGCAACGATCCCGCGCGACTGCTCGCGAACATCGAGGATCTCTTCAACGCGCTCGCCGCGCGCTACCCCGAGGTCGCCTGCGGCGACGACTCGTGCGTCCCCGAACTCGTCGCACGTCACATCCTGCCCGAAACCCGCACGCGACTCGGCGTCCGAGATGAGATTCGCCAAGCGCGCGCCATCGAAACCGACATCTTGCGGCCCGTGCGATCGATCATCGACGCAGCGCACACGATCGATCGCCTGCATGTGCGCGGTTTCCCGGGAACCGGCAAGACCTACGCCGCACTACGTCGCGCCGCGAACGACCACGCGGACGGGCTGCGAACGCTCGTACTCTGTTACAACATTCCGCTCGCGGCGTCACTCACCGCACGCCTGCGCGCAGATCCGACGCGCCCCGAAACCCAACTCGCTTCGATCCGCACACGCTCGCTCGTCGTCGCGCGATTCCACGCTCTCGCCGCCGCCGCGGCACACGCAAGTACGAATACTGCGATTCCCCCAGAAGATGCGGGCCAAGCGCACTTCGATGCGCTCGTGACGGCACTCATCGAAGCAGCCCGAGCGGGTGCCCTCGGCGAGTTCGACTCGATCGTCATCGACGAAGGCCAGGATTTCACACCCGCGATGCTCGATGCCGTCGACGCACTCGCGCGCACCACCCACCGCGCTCGACCGCGCGTTGCGTTCTTCCACGATCCGAACCAGCGCCTCTACACCAGCGCCACCACCGATGAGATCGAAGCGCGTTTCGGACAGCCGCTTGTGCTCTCCGAAAATCTGCGGAACTCAGCGTCGATTACCGCCTTTCTGCGCGAGCTCCACCCGGAACGACTTGGGGGGCTTCATGCGCCGCCATCCATGCGAAGCGGGCAGCCCGTAGTCGTTTGGAGTTACCCGCAGGGCGATACAACGTCTGTGCACCACGCGATCGAGCGCATCGTGCGGCATCTTGTCGAGTCGGAAGATGTGCGCCCCGACGACATCGTGCTCATCTCGCCGTTCCGTCACGAGCGCACCTCGCTTGCGTCTCTCACCGAACTCGCCGAGCTTCCGCTTCTTTCGCTCGAGCAGGCTTCGCGTCGAACGCCTGAACACGGCCCGTGTCTCCGTCGCGAAACGCTGCACCGCTTCAAAGGACTTGAGGTTCCAGTGGTGATTCTGCACGATGTCACGGGCAGCGGACCGAACGTTGAGTTTGAAGCGATCCTGACCGCATGCTCGCGCGCGCAGCACGCGCTCTACATCCTCCGCTCCAGCGACTACGCAGGTGCGACGCCGCTTCCGAACCGCGGAAACCTGCCGTGATACAAGCCGATTTCTCCGGAAAATGCATGCGTGTACCAATCAGGAACCGATGAGCATCCGATGATGCAGCGCAAGTCCATCGATCCAACTTGGGTACAACGCGGCCTCGACGCTGCGATTGAAATGGCTGAAAAGGGCTGGCGCGAAGGCGGCATCCCAATCGGGAGTTCGCTGCTTGACGCACGCGGCAACGTGGTCGCCGCTGGGCACAACCAACGCGTTCAATCTGGCGATCCCACCGCACACGCCGAAGTCGACTGCATTCGTCGCGCTGGTCGACGACGCGATTGGCGATCGCTCACGCTTGTATCGACGCTCTCACCCTGCTGCATGTGCTCGGGCACCGCGATCCTCTTCAAGATCCCGCGCGTCGTGATCGGTGAAAATCGCACCTTCATGGGCGCCGAAGATTGGATGCGCGCAAATGGCGCAGAATTGCTCGTGGTCGATGACGCTCGCTGCATCGCACTCATGGAACGCATGCAACGCGAGAAGCCTGACCTCTGGGCCGAGGACATTGGCGAGTGAGTAGTGCGCGGCCATGTATCCTCGTCACAAGTTTCGAGCCATTTGGTGGGAGCGCTGTGAACCCCACAATGGAAGTCGCGCGGCTTCTTGTGAAGTCCCCGTGCGCCATCGGTTCGCGCATCTCCATCACGCTTCCGGTGGTGACTGGCGAGCGCGCGGGCAGTGCATGGGCGACCTTCCTTCCGCTTCTCGAAAGTATGCGTCCTGATGCAGTCGTTGCGCTTGGCGAGAACGCGAAAGCCGACCGCGTCCACTTCGAGCGCGTGGCCATCAATCTGCGTGATGCACGCATTGCGGACAATGCAGGCGTGCAGTTGAGCGATACGACCGTCATCGAAGGCGCACCGAATGCGCACTTTGCAACGCTGCCGTTGCGCGCGATGCTTACCGCATGCGAATCGGCGGGCGTTCCGGCGCAACTCTCGCTCAGCGCAGGCACTTTCCTCTGCAACGAGCTCATGTTCCGATTGCTCAACGGCGCGCCATGCGCCGCCGCGGGCTTCGTGCACATTCCGCAACTTCCGGAACAAGCGGCCGTGCGCGGCGGACCATCGATGGATGCAGAAACGACTGCACGGGGCGTGCATGCAGCGCTCGAAGTGCTTGCGCGCGCGATCATGCAACCCACAACGGAGCAACGCGCGTGAGCGGGGTCATTCTCGTCACAGGCGGTGCCGGCTTCATCGGTTCGCATCTCTGCGAAGCCCTTGTGGAACGCGGCCGACGCGTGCGTGTTCTCGATGATTTTTCGAGCGGAAATGCTGGGAATCTGGCGCGTGTGTGGAGTTCGATCGAGGTGGTCGAAGGCTCGATCGAATCGCGCGCTGCGGTTGCTCGCGCGGTTGATGGCGCAACAGCCATCGCGCATCTGGCGGCACGGTCGAGTGTCGCCGAGAGCATGGCCGCGGAGGAACTCTATCGACGCGTCAATGTCGGCGGTACTGCAACGCTCCTCGCGGAAGCGCGACGTGCCGGAGTTGCACGTATCGTGTTCGCCGCAAGTTCAAGTGCGTATGGCGATCACGACGCTCCGCACGACGAAGCGATGGAGCCTCGCCCGATGTCGCCATATGGTGCGACAAAAGTCGAGTGTGAGCGCATGCTGCGCGCGCTCGCGGCGGAATCGAGTGAACCACGCGCGATCGATACGGCAGCGCTGCGATTCTTCAATGTGTACGGCAGGCGACAGGATCCGAACAACGCTTATGCGGCTGTCATCCCACGATTCATGACCCGCATCGCGGCTGGCCTCCCGGCGATCATTTTCGGCGACGGCGAGCAGACGCGCGACTTCGTCCATGTGAGCGATGCCGCGCGCGCGGTGATCGCGGCGATTGAGGCGCCTGCACGCCTCGGTGGCGCGGTACTGAATGTGGGAACCGGCCGCGCGACGTCGATTCGCGTGCTTGCCGAGACCATCGGCCGCGTGCTGGGGAAGCGCGCGCAATTCGACTTCCAACCGCCGCGTGCCGGTGAGGTACGCCACAGCGTGGCGACGGTGACGCGTGCACGCGAACTGCTCGGCTTCACCGCCGCAGTCGATCTCGAGCAGGGCCTTGCGACGATGGTGTGAGGAGTCGGCGTGATGAATCGGTTCGACTTCGTCGACTGGCGACTCGCGCGCGGACTGCGCTCAAAGAAACACGCCGCACGAGTGCATCGCGCGGCGTGTGAGATTCTGTTTCATTCGCGTCCTACCCGCCTGAGCGAGCAAGTTGCGAAGCAGTCGTCATTCTTGCGGTCGCCGCTGCGGCGGCGACCTTTGGCGCGAATCACGCCAAAGTGAGCGAAGCGGGCACCTGAAGCGAAGCTTTAGCCGCCCGCAACTCGCGAACGCTCAAGCACGAAACGAAGCCTTATACGCGCCGACGGCTGCCTTGAACTCGTCTTCAATGCCCTTGAAGGACTTCGAAGCGACGAGCTTGTCGCGGAGATCCTTCTTCTGCGTCTTGAAGTACTCGAGCATGCCGGTTTCGAACTTCGACACCGCGGGAATCGCAACATCGTCGAGGAAGCCCTTGGATGCCGCAAAGATCGAGATGCACTGATCGATGACGTCGAACGGCTTGTACTGACCTTGCTTCAACAATTCCACCATGCGTGCGCCGCGATCGAGCTGACGCTTCGACGCGGGGTCAAGGTCGGTACCGAGCTGCGCGAACGCTTCGAGTTCGCGGTACGCGGCAAGGTCAAGACGCAGCGAGCCGGCGACTTCCTTCATCGCCTTGATCTGCGCGTTACCACCGACGCGCGACACCGAAATACCGACGTTGATGGCGGGACGAATACCGGCCGAGAAGAGTTCCGGCTGGAGGTAGATCTGGCCGTCGGTGATCGAGATGACGTTCGTCGGGATGTATGCCGACACGTCGCCTTCCTGCGTTTCGATGATCGGGAGCGCGGTGAGCGAACCGCCACCGTTTTCGTTCGAGAGCTTGGTTGCGCGCTCGAGGAGACGGGAGTGCAAGTAGAACACGTCACCGGGGTACGCTTCGCGACCCGGCGGACGACGGAGGAGGAGCGAAAGTTCGCGGTACGCAACGGCCTGCTTCGACAAGTCGTCGTAGACGCAGAGGACGTGCTTCGGCGACTTGCCTTCCTTCCCTTCGTTTTTACCCTGCCACATGAAGTACTCACCCATCGCGCAACCCGCGTATGGAGCGATGTACTGGAGCGGAGCAGCAGCCGACGCGCCTGCGACGACGACGATCGTGTAGTCAAGCGCGCCGTTCTTGCGGAGCGTTTCGACGACGCCGGCGACGGTCGAGTCCTTCTGGCCGACGGCGACGTAGATGCACACCACCGCTTCGGGCGTGCCCCAGTACTGCTTCTGGT
>CAIWCL010000213.1 GCA_903911205.1 uncultured bacterium | reverse complement strand
GGGTGGCCTCAGGCGTGACTTCGGGCGTGACTTCGGGCGCGACTTCGGGCGTGGCTTTCGGCATAGCGTCAGAGCTCCGCGGGACAACCCGCACCAGCGACATCGGTCGCTCAGCGCGCACACTGCAGAGAATTCCGCACAACCGCTTCAAGCGGCACAATTGGCATAGTCCGAACCGCGCCCGGCGACTTCCGTGCGCGAATGAACCGCTACTCTCCGCAACCATGCCGAAGCCTGAAGCTACATCGTTTGCACACGCCGTCCTTCGCGCGACGGATGTCTCGACTGAGGCGCTTCGCGATCGCACGATTGCGGTGCTCGGCTACGGAAATCAGGGGCGCGCACACGCGCTGAATCTCCGCGATTCGGGGCTCAAGGTTGTGGTGGGCGGTCGGCCCGGATCCGAGAAAGTCAGGCTCGCGTCACACGAGGGTTTCGATGCGATGACGCTGCCTGAAGCCGCGTCATGCGCTGATCTCGCGATCATCGCCATCCCGGATCAAGCACAACCCGCGGCGTGGGCGAAGTGGATCGAGGACGCGCTTCCGCGCGGCGCGGTTGCGGGATTCGTCCACGGATTCGCGATTCGATTTGGCTTCATCAAGCCGCGTGAAGACCTCGGCGTGGTGCTCGTCGCGCCGAAAGGTCCGGGCGCGACCGTACGTGCGCGCTACGAGGAAGGGCTGGGGATTCCGGCACTCGTCGCAGTCGAACAAGAAAACGCCGCGCGAACTGCTCGGGATCTCGCGCTCGCCTGGGGCGCAGGCATTGGTTGCGCGCGCAGCGGCCTCATCGAAACGACATTCGCCGCCGAAGCGGAGAGCGATCTCTTCGGTGAACAGGCCGTGCTCTGCGGTGGCCTGTTGCTGCTCGTCCACGAGGCCTACAAAATCCTGCTTGAAGCGGGATATCCGCCGGAAGTCGCGTATATCGAGTGCTGCCATGAAGTGAAGCAGGTCGCCGATCTTCTGTATGCGCGCGGCCCAGATGGCATGCGCCGAGCGATCTCCGATACCGCGGAGTACGGCGCATTCGTGGCAGAGCGCGCAATGGCCGATCCCGCGTTACGCGCGCGCTTGCAAGGGCTTCTTCGCGATATTCAAGATGGCACGTTCGCGCGCCACTTCATGGACGACTACGCGAAGGGTCACCCGGGATTCAACGCGTGGCGGCGCGAGGCAAGCGGGCATCCGATTGAGGCTGCCAGCGCGAATGTCCGCGCCCTGATGCCGTGGCTCAAGGATGCATGAGCGCAGCTTCGATGCATGAGCGCAGCTTCGATGCATGAGCGCAGCTTCGATGCATGAGCGCAGCTTCACGGCGTATCGGTTCGGGAGCCCTGCACAAGGCGCGGCGTGTCGACCTCTCCGAACGCGCTTCCCCGTGATGACTGATCGCCCAATCCGCCGATAGACGCGGCGTGACGATTCTGGACGCCATCATCCTCGGGCTCGTTGAAGGCATCACGGAGTACCTCCCCGTGAGCTCAACGGGGCATCTCATTCTGACCTCGTGGCTCCTCGGTCTTTCCGAGGATCCCGCGCAGAAGCAGTCGATCGACTCCTTCAACATCATCATCCAAGGCGGCGCGATCCTCGCGGTGCTTGGCCTCTATTGGAAGCGCGTGCAATCCATGGTGAAGGGTCTCGCTGGCCGCGATCCCGCAGGCCGCGCGCTCTTCATCAAACTGGTGCTTGCCTTTCTTCCGGCTGCGATTCTCGGCGTTCTTTTCGATGACGTGATTGAAGAGCGGCTCTTCCGGCCGATTCCGGTTCTTGTCGCACTCGGTGGCGGCGGCGTGCTGCTACTCCTTCTCGCGCCGACGATTCGCTCTCTCGTTGCGCGCGAGGCAAACGAGACGGATGACTTCTCAAATCTGCCTTATCGCGCGGCGATCGCGATCGGCTTCATGCAAGCGATTGCGATGTGGCCGGGTACGTCTCGTTCCATGGTGACGATTCTCGGTGGAATTCTTTTCGGCCTTTCACCTCGGCGCGCGGCGGAGTTCAGCTTCCTCCTCGGGCTCCCTACGCTCGGCGGCGCGTGTTGCTACAAGTTGTTGAAAGCAGGCAAGGATGATCCCGCGGCGTTTCTTGCGTCGCTCGGCGGACCTGTGCCCGTCGCGATCGGCATCATCGTCGCAGCGCTCTCCGCCGCGATCGCCGTGAAGTGGCTTGTCGGCTATCTCTCGCGCGGGGGCTTTGCCGCCTTCGGCTGGTGGCGTGTTGCCGTTGCCGCGGCGCTCGGTGCTGCGATCTTCAGCGGCAAGATGACGCTCTGAGCGCGCGTCTTCACCCGTGGAAGTTCAAGAAGCACTCGGTGCCAGAACCACCGGGATCCGCTGCATCCACCACCGTGTCCGCAAAGTCACCGAGGCAGTTTCGCAACGCGTGGCAGAGTGCGTCGGTTCGATCCGGAGTTTGTGACCGATTGCGCACAAACTCGGCGGTCACCGCCCGCGCTTTGAGCGCCGTCTCGGAAGCGTTGCCTTGTGACAGTTGCAGTCGAACTTTCGGCATGACTGTGGCCGCGGCGAGGCGCAGATCTTCCGCCGTGAGCCTTCGCCAATCCTCCACCAACTCGAGTGCTTTCCCACGCACCTTTGGCGGAATCGCCTCCGCACTTGTGATGCGCTGCGTCAGAACGCGCCCACCCTGCAAGAGCCGTTCCGTATCGATACCCGTTTGATCGCGGCCGACGAGCGGACAAAACCGAGCATGAAGGGCCGCGATTTCAAAGTCGACCGCATCGCTCGCGGTACCGCGTTGGCGCACTTGCGCGGACAGCGTCTCGCACAACTCGATGTTGCGATCGAGGAGCTTGCAGACGTCGTCGCGGAGTCGCGCCTCGGCTTGCGCATCACTGTCACTTGGCGCACCGATGAGTTCGTTCGCGACTATCTCGCCATTCCGACGCGCATCCATCGCCGTGAGGCGCGCGAGCATGGGGCGCCATTCAAGCAGCATCCGCGCGGAAAGCTCGATTTGTAGTTGCCCGAGATTCGTGCTTGTTCGGTTGCTCTCGAGCGCGATGATTCGCTCGACAATCGCCGCAGGATCGACGAGCGTCACCGGCAAATCGATGAGGAGCGCGTTCGTCGCAACGAGTCGATAGATCCGTCGTCGCTCGATCGCCTGCGCGAGCGCGTCGAGACGGGACGCGCGAGCAGTCGAATCCATTTCGAATTGCGCGAGCAAACACTTCGCAATCTCGCGATCAAAGGTCCGTGCGCTGTCCTCCGTTGCTCCCTCGTCTTTGGTCGATGTCGTCGCCGATGCCGCGCGTTGAGATGCGTCATCTGCGCACGCGTACGCCGCAGAGCGCACGGCATCGAAGGGCAACTCTGGAACGTACACCCGCAACAAATCGGCGAGTTCCGCGGCTGGTGGTTTCCAGATGGCGGTACTTTGCGCCGAACTCGCCTTCGCATCATGTGTCTGCGCACTCGCCAACGCCAGCCGCGTACCACAGAAAGTGCACACGCCAAGCGCGACGTGTGCGATGAGCGCGATGTGCGCGATGTGCGAGAAGTGACGCCGCACGGCGAAAACTGGACCGCGGAGCAATGAACGAACCATGGTGCCAAATGTCACCGGAGCGGATGAACTCCAGCCGAATCCTCCGTTCAATTCCGGCAAAGACGAGGCTCACGCGAGATCGGCATACGAACCGCTGACGAGTTCGCCGAGCGCCGGACGGAACTTCTCGACCAACGTTTCCACTTTCAATTTCGCTTCTGCAGGATCGTCGGAGATGCCGCAAACCGCATCGAATTCGAGGTAATTGCCCAGCCCAGCAACGGCATCGAGATGAATGCGCACGTTCTCGAGCAACCACACTTCGCGGCGCTTCACGATCAGCCGCGTGACCGTGCAATCGAGGTTTGCCCAACGAACTTCGACTTGTCGATCATCCAACTTCGTCCAACTCGAACTGCGTGGGCCGAGGCGATCTGCGCGGTCGTACCAAATCCACGTGACACGCGTTCCTGGCTCGCCCTCGACGCGCTCGCTTCGGCGCTTCAGACGGCCTTCGGGTACCCCAACGTACTCGTCGGTCTGATGGAGGACGCTGCCGCGGCGCGCACCGAGGATGAGGCATGTTGCGCGCGCAAGTTCGATGTCGCGAAGTTCGCTTTTGAACTCGATGTTCTTCATCGCGTCATCCTCTTGCTCTCGCTCGGTCGCGCGGCCATGCACACGCTTGCAGGATCGTTACGGAACGGATGCATCTCCAGCACGAAGCGCCGCATCACGCGCCGCCGCCGCGACCGTTGGCTCTTGCACCGAGAGTCCCGCTTGCACACGCGCGATCTGCCGCTCCGCTTCAAAGCGATCGGGGTATGCATGCAATTCGCGCGGGCAGCTTTCGTAACCGCCGATTTCGTAGACGCTCCACGTCTGACTTCCCGCGTGCCGAGCGACGAAGTACGCAACTCGATAGGCCGACGAATCCGCCACCGAAGTCAGACTCCCCGCTTCGACCAACGTCGGGAGCGTCGTACAGCGCTCGAAACTGTCAAATCCGTAACGTGAACCCGCCGCTCCTGCCGTCGCCTCGATACCGAACGTGACCCGTTCACTCGGCAAACTCGCGCGTGGGTGCACGATTTCTACGAGCCGAACCTTCCCAAGCCCCTCACCTGCGCGACCGACGTCGACGGTGCTCCACACAACCACATCGGGCCGCGGAAAGAGACTCCCTCCGAGGAACCAAACAAGGAGCGCAGCAAGCGCGACAAAGATCGCGATGCGGACAGAGAGATTGCGGACACCAAGAAGAACCTGTGACACGGGACGCGAAGTTTAGCGGAGGCCTGCGGCCGTGAGTTCAGCGACAAGTTGTGATTCGTCCCAGATCTCGACACCGAGTTCCTGCGCCTTTGTCAACTTACTCCCGGCTTCTTCGCCAGCGATGAGAACAGATGTCTTCTTCGAAACACTGCCCGCGACCTTCGCCCCAGCGCGCTCGAGCAACTCGGTGACTTCCGTGCGACCAAACTGCGCGAGCGTGCCGGTGACGACGAAGGTTCGACCGGCGAACGTGTTCGCACCTGCGGCAACGGGCTTTGGCTCACGGCTTGTGAGGTCGACGCCCGCCGCCGCGAGTTCTGCGAAGACGCGCTTCGCTTCGTCAGAAGCAAGCCACGCCGCGACCGACTTCGCGGTGACTTCACCAAAATCGTCGAGGAGTGCGAGATCTGCTTCGGTCGCCGCGAGTAGTTCATCTACAGAGCGATACCGTCGCGCCAACGTCTTGGCGGCACTCGCCCCGACATGCTTGATGCCAAGCCCTGCGAGCACGCGGGTGAGGCCGCGCTCTTTGGCGGCGAGTGTCGCGCTTTCAATCAGTGAAACCGCGCGCTTTCCCGGGCCCTTTTTCGCAAGTTCCGCAAGCGCCTTGTCGCCCTTTGCGAGCGTGCGCGCGACCACCATCGCATCGAGCCGGAACACGTCCGCAAAGTCTTTCACGAGGCCCGCGTCCACGAGCGCGTCCACAATCTCTTCGCCCATGCCGTCGACATTCATCTGATCGCGGCCGACAAACCACTTGAGACGCTCGCGGAATCGCGCAGAACACGAGGAATTCGCGCAGAAGAGCTTTGGTCCTTCGCGCTCAACCACGCCGTTGCAAACGGGGCACTTTGTTGGCGGCTCAATGGGCTGCTCAAGCCCTGTGCGCTTCTCGACGAGCGCCCGCACCACTTGCGGGATGATCTCGCCTGCCTTTTCGACGATGACGTGATCACCGATGCGCAGATCGCGACGCTGAATCTCCTCGATGTTGTGAAGTGTCGCATGCTTGACGGTTGAACCCGCAACGAAGACAGGCGTCATCGTGGCGCGCGGCGTGATCGTGCCGCCCTTTCCGACTTGCCAATCGACCTTCTCGAGAATCGTCTCTTTCTGCTCCGCCGGATACTTGAACGCGACAGCCCAACGCGGGCTTTTCGCCGTAAAACCGAGGCGTTTCTGTTCATCGAAGCGGTCGATGCGCACGACCATTCCATCGACGGCAAAGTCGAGCTGGTCACGGCGATCGGCAAACTCTTGAATCGCGCGCTCTGCTTCGACGAGCGTCTTCATCGCGCCACCGACGTTCGAAACAGGAATGCCCAGTGCCTTCAGGCACGCAACAAACTCCGAGTGCGCGCGGAGTTCAGGAAGACCTTCGCTCTCTCCGCGGCCGTGCGCGACGAACGACAATCGCCGCGATGCCACGATTTTCGGATCTTTGTTTTTCAGCGTACCGACGCAGGAATTCCGCGCGTTTGCGAAGAGTTGCTCGCCGTGTTTTTCGCGCTCTTCGTTGATGCGCTCAAACTCCTTGACGGGCATGAAGATCTCGCCGCGCACTTCAAGAACTCGCGGAATACCACCGAACCGCGCATCCTCTGGTTCGCGCAACTTCAGCGGAATCGCGCGAATGGCGCGCACATTCGCCGTGACCAAGTCGCCTTTCTCGCCGTCGCCACGCGTGACCGCTTCCACGAGTTCACCCTGTTCATAGCGGAGCGAAATCGCCAGCCCGTCGACCTTCGGATCAGCGAAAAGCGTCGGCGCGCTTGCAGACGCTGCCGCGAAAAGTCCGGCGTCGGGATCGACTTCTCCATTTCCAACGCCAAGCGCATCCGCGCACCGCTGGTACCACGCACGAAGGTCTTCCAACGAATAGGTATTGTCGACCGAGAGCATCGGCACGCGATGTGCACGCGTCTCAAACTCTCCTTCGAGCGGCGCACCGCCAACCCGTTGCGTCGGTGAGTTCGGATCAAAGAGTTCTGGGTGCTTTGCCTCGAGTGACACGAGTTCCGCGAGAAGCGTGTCGAACTCCTGATCGCTCATGAACGGCGCGGCATCCACGTAGTACGCCGTATTCGCGCGAGCGAGAAGGTCGCGGAGTTCGCGGACGCGGGTCGTTTCCGTGGGTGCGTGAGACGCCGTCATAGTCGAGGAGCGTTCTACCACGACGCGAGCTCGCACGCGGCGAACGTGAGACACTGCGCACCGAGGGCGTGCGCCCCGGGGCGCCTTCGCGGGCGTGCCACCGAGCGGGTGTCTCGCGTAGGATGGCCCCATGCCCACCTACGTCTACGCAGTCGTGAAGCCGGACGGCTCGCTCGGCGAGCACTTCGAAGTCGTACAGAAAATGAGCGACGCGGCGCTCGAACGGCATCCGGAGACGAACGAGCCAGTTCGCCGTGTGCCGCAGTTGCCGATGATCGGTGGACAGCACACAACGAGCGCCGACAAGCGCAAAATCAGTGATTCCAACCTTGATCGCCTCGGCTTTACGAAATACCAGAAAGTCGGCGACGGGAAATACGAGAAAACCGCGGGCGCAGGCCCGAAATCGATTTCGGCGGATTGATGCATGCGATCGCGCTGACTGCTCGTTGAAGTGCGATGGTCGGCTCGGCGATCAACGTGATTTCAACATCGCAAGCGCCGCACGAATATCGCCCACGCGATCTTCGCCCGCCTCGCGTTCGACGGCGAGCCGCACCGTCGCAGGGACCGAAGCGAGTGCGGCAAGAAATGCTTTCCAATCCACCGCGCCGGTTCCCGCGCGCACTTCGCTTCCCCACGTTCCCGCGACCTTCGCAGGCAACGCGTCTTTGATGTGCACTTGCGCGATGCGCGGCGCGAGCGCACGCACCGCGGCCACCGGATCGCCCATCCCGTAAAGGATCATGTTCGCGGGATCGAAGTTCACACCGATCGACTCGTCTCCAAGCGCGTCGAGCGCGTGCGCCAACGTGTCCGCCGACTCTTGACCAGTTTCAAACGCGATGCGCGCCCCGTGAGCTCGGAAGGCTTGAGCGATCTCGCGAAGCCGGGCGAAGAGCCGATCGCGCTCAGGCCCCGCCTCATGCGGAATGAAGCCTGCATGAAACGTGACCAACCGAATGCCGTGCTTTCCCGCAACCCGTGCAACTTCGATCGCGCGTGTCCGCGTTGCTTCCCACGTCGCATCAGGAACGACGCCGCCCGTCACACGAATCGTGTCGAGCGTCGAGTAATCCTCGCCAACGGTTTCGAGCATGCCGCTCGCGACTTCGATCTTGGCGGCGGCGAGAATTGCGACGCAGTCGCCCCAAACTTCTGGCTTCTCGACGAGCGGTGTCAATGCAAGTTGAACGGCGCTCGCGCCCGTGGCCCGAACGCGCTCCACGAGTTGCGTGGGGGATTCAGCTTGCAAACTCCACGAACACACCGCAACCGGAGCAGATGAAATCGGCATGGACGCACTCTACCGCGCGTCCCGAGCGCGAGGTTTCAGGACGCTCCGACAGCGGTGGTCGAATGGAAAGTCGTTCCACTCGCAGCGACTTCCTGCGTCCAATTGAGCCCCATCGCGACTAGGATGCCACGCTTCCCCCGGTCCGGGGGCGTCGCCGTTGACCCGCATGAACGACCCCAATCTCACCCCCGTCTCTGCGAGCCCGCTTGCGGGGGGCGGTGGCTCGGGCCACGACGCGAGAGAACCACTGCAGATGGGTCCGTCCGTTCGCCCCTCATCCCGCGCCAAGACGTGGACGGAGCGATTGGAGGCGTCGGCGAGCCGCCTCTCGATCAAGAACAACTTCTTCCACTGGCTGTTCTCGCTGGTCTGGCTGCCGTTCGCGGCTCGATCCGGTATCAAGATGTACTCCAAGCGCGCCATGACGCGCGAGCGGTTCGCGGCGATTCTCCCCTTCCGTCGATTCAACCGAAACTTCTACGACGCGATGGCTGGCGCCGCGCTTCTCGGCAATTCCGAGGTTGCGGCGGGGATGTACCTCTTCTCCGTCTGCGGCGGCGACTACACCGTCGTCTGCAAAGAGATGAAGTATCGCTTCCTGCGGCCCTGCCTTGGTCCGGCGATCTACCGCGTCGTCAAGAGCGAAGATGTCGAAGAGAAGGTCAAGCGCGGTGGCGAATTCAACGTCACGCTCGAACTTGAGGTCTATCAACAGCAGATCGTCAAAAAGGCTGGCGAAACGCTCGTCGGCCGCTGCGATATCACCTTCCATTGCACGCCAAAGGACATGGTGCGAGATCGTGCGGAGCGCCGAAAGGCGCGCGCCAAGCGTCGCGCCGCGCTTCCGATTGCGTCCAAGGGTGATGATGCGACGTCCGATGACGCGGGTGGCCCGCGCGCATGAGTGGGTCGCTCCGCACGGTGCTCTCGGGATTCGCGCTCGCGACCAGTTGGACGTGGTGCATCGGGATGTTCGCGCCCGTTCTCATCGGGCAACTCATGGGTTGGCCGGGCATTCTCGCGTTCGCGATTCCGAACGTCCTCGGTTGCGCGCTCTTCGGGTACTTCCGAAGCGCTGAGCAATCACGCATGGAAACGCGTGATCACGCCGCGATGATGGCGTTCTTTTCTGCGGCGACGGTTGCCTATCAGGTCTTCTTTGCAGGTTGGCTTTGGGGGCCTGTGCTCGGAGAAAGTCTCCGCATGACGATCGGCGAGGGCACCGCGATTGCGTCGGGCGCGATTTTCGGAGCGGCGGTGCTACTCGCCGCGATGCCGCGCGGCATGCTGTGGATGCTCGCGGCACTCGCGTATCCGCTCAGCCTTCTCACGTTTGCTTTCCTCCCTTGGAGTGAGACGCACACCATCGCAACCCAAGGTGCATGGGCGGCCGGCGATCTTGCGCTGGTACTCCCCACCATCGTCTTCGGGTTCGCGCTCTCACCGAATCTCGACCTCACCTTCCACCGCGCGCGCCAGGAAGTGCCAGCTGGTGCGCGCCCATCCAATTTCGCGGTCTTCGGCGTCACCTTCGCCTCGATGTTGGTCTTGACCGTCTGTTACCTCGCTGCTGGCCCGGGCGGTCTCAACAACCCGGCCGTGCGATCGCATATGGCGATACAACTCGCGCTCACCAGCGCGTTGCATCTTTCAGAATTGCGCCTCGTTCGTCTCGCTCCGAACACGCGACTCTTGCTCGGGCTCGGCGCAGGTTTCGCCGGGCTCCTTGCCGCACTCCTCGCGCCAAACCGCGACACCTACCTCCGGTTCCTCGGCCTCTACGGCCTCCTCTTTCCTGCCTACGCGTTCCTTGCGTTGCGGCTCGTTGGCCGACCGCGCGCGATCCATTGGGTCGCACTTCTCGTTGCGCTTGCCGTCGTCACGCCGCTCCTGGATCGCTCGTTTACCGACGAGCCCACCCTCTGGACGCCCCTGGCGGTCGTGATCCCCGTGATCGCCATTCTGCTGATCACGCGGCATCGTCGCGTTCAGGCCTAAATTCTCGCAACGTTCGGCCAGAATCGGTCGATTTCTGCGTAACCTCAAGGTCTCGCGGACGTAACACGAGACCCGAATAAACGCGGTCGACGCCCGCGCTTGGTGCTTGAGTCACACCGTCGAAATCGCGTCCGGTCATGGAAAACCCACTCACCCCGCTTCTCAAGAAGGACTTCGACTTCGCAGCTGCGTTGCACTTGCTGAATCGGGCAGGTTTCGGTGGGACGCCTCAACAAGTGCAAGCGCTTGTAGAACTCGGTCTCGACGGCGCGCTGGATGTCATCGTCGAGTACGACGTCTCGGAGTCGCGACGACCGGGCGAACGCTCGGACG
>CAIWCL010000212.1 GCA_903911205.1 uncultured bacterium | reverse complement strand
CGTTGCAAGCCAGATCTCCGAATGCCTCGGCGCGGGAACCGGCTGCCAATGGTGCGTACCGTTTCTGAAGAAGTTGCACGCCCTGCATCTCGAGGGGAAGCCCATGGATTTGCCGACGTCGCCCGAGGAATACGCGGCACGGCGAGCGCGGTACCGAAAGTCGGGCGAGCGCGAGGATGCGGCTTCAGAAGCGCCTGAAACGACGACCGGAGCGTCGCCTGAGCCACCACGGAACACTCCCTGAGTTTGAGTGCCGACACTGCATACCGACGCTGAGTGCCAAATCGCAGAACGCGCGTTCAAGCGGCGCCCGCGCGATTGACGCGTCGCAGCTCCAACTGGCGGATCGCCCGACCGAGTTCCACTTGCGGCTCGAGAAAGCGAAGCCCGATGTCGGAGTGACCAGGCTTGCGCGCAGGTATCACATGCGCGACCGCGACTTCGGCGTGAATCGTTGGAAAGAACGCGGGAAAATCCGCGCGAACCACAACATGCTCTTCCGGTCGGATGAGTCCGCTGAGCGCCACGCGAAGGCAAAGACCACCCTCGGAGACATCGACCACCGTGCCTTCGCCGAGTTCTGCGAGCGAGATCGGCCGACAGAGTCGCGCACGAGGCGCCAAGTCAAACGCAACGGGCACCCGATGGAGTGACCGCCGCTCTTCGTGCACAAGTGCGGCCGGAATCGTCACGCGGTAGCCATAGCGTTTCATCGCCCCGAGGCCCGCGGTCCAGCGCCCAATCACTTCGACATCGCCATGATGAAAGCCGCTGTCGGCCGCGATCGAGAGATGCAGCGATTCGCCAGCGACCAATTCGCGGCGCGCGGGCCCATCGTGCGGACGGCTAATGACAAGCGCGCCCGCGGGGCCTTCCTCCAAGTCCTCGACGTGGCCCGAAAGTGGGCTCGGGAGCGCGACGCCGTCGAGCGTTCCGACGCCGATGGAAGCCGATCGCAGCGCCGCCGTTCGTAGGATCGCCCGCACCGAAGCGGTATCCGCGTCGTCTGCGCGCAGGAAGGAAGCCATGCGTTGGAACCACAACCGCATGGCGGAGCCATCGGCGCGATCTGCGATGGGATTCAGCGGGAGGCGCGTGCCATTCTTGCAAATTCTCGGGAATCCACGTCCAACGCGGACAGCCTTCTCCCTACTCCTCAGCGTCTCGACGAAGGACTCGCCATGCACTCCCCACTCCCACACGTTCAAACCGCGCGCATTCTCGGCCTTGCCGTCACAGCCCTCACCGCCATGTTCGCGGCCACCTCGGTGCTTGATCACGCAGCCCACGCCCAAAACTGCCCGAACTTGCCAGCCATCACGATGGTCGAGCCCGAGTCCTGCGGCGGCGACACGAACGGCGGCTGCGCGACCAGCACTGGTTTCACCACGGTCTCCGTCGGCGACGTCGTCGCGGGAACCCTCTTTGGTGGCGGCGGACTTGGCGACCGTGACATGTTCACCTTCACGCTCACCGAGCCCATGCAAGTCACGGTGCGCGTGTTCTCGGAGAACGCCGTGCGTGTCGCGCTCGCCGACGACAGTGAGTTCTGCTTCGAATCAACGTGGTCGGCGTCGAGTACGCAGAGTGCGACCTGCGAGACCTCGACCACGGCGTGTCTCGCTGCGGGAACGCACGAAATCCAACTGCGTCTTGCGAACCTGACAACGTCGGTCCCCTGCGGATCAAGCCAAAGCGCCTACCGGCTGCAACTCACGGCTGTACCCGCCGCCTGCACGCCATTCGCGAACGCATGCGAAGGTTCGGGCGGCGAAGTCATCGCCTCGACTCCGACATGGGTTCCCTCTGGCAACATGATCTACTGCGCCAACACGAGCGGCAGTACGCTCGATGCGTTCTACTTCAAGTGGTTCACGGGATTGAACAGTGGCACGCTCGATTGCATCGATATCGCGATGGTGAACACCGGACAGACCGCGGGGATCTTGCTTCGACTTGTGCGAGACACCAACGGCGGTCCACCGCAGAGTGGCGGAGGAGATCTTGTTCCCATCGCCGAGAAGTCGATCGACGTACCAAAGTGTGTATGGACGACCGTCCGCTGGACGCTCGATGAGCCGCTGTGCCTCGATGGATTCTCAGGCGACTTGATGCTGATCGCGTACTGCCCGCCGCACCCGACGGGCGGACGACTCCATCCGGCTGGTAACGCCACTTCCGCCGAGACGACGCCGACCTGGCTCACCGCGGTCCAATGCGGTGTTCCATTCGCGAGCGACGCCGATACGGTCGTTGCCGGATCGAGCGTGGCGTGGCCGGTTCGGCTGCGCGGCACTTTCAGCGCGCCCTGCCCAAGCCCGTGCGTCGCCGATCTCGACGGCAACGGCGATGTTGGCGCCGCCGATCTCTCGCTGGTGCTGTCGTCATGGGGTAACCCTAAGTCGGCCGCGGATCTCGACGGCGACGGAGACGTTGGTGCCGCCGATCTCTCTCTTCTTCTTTCCGCATGGGGGCCGTGCGAGTGATCGGCCACGTGGCGGGACTTCGGATTTCTCGCCACGGCAGCGTCTACTTAGGTAACCGCAACTTCTCGTCCAACGAGTCGATGGCACAGGGCCAACCTTGAGCGCGGAACTTCCCGCGCGGAGTGCCTGGCCAACGCTTCCGACCCCGATCCGTCCCCCATCCAATACCGATCCAATACCGATCCAATCATGTCGCTTCCAACGCATCGCCACATCCGCTCACTTTGCAACCTCGCTGCGAGCGCGGTGATCACAACACTCACGCTTGCTGCCGACGCCGCGCCCCCGGCGAACGACACCTGCGACGGCGTGATCGTCCTCGGCGTCGGAACGCACACCGGATTCTCGACGGTCGAAGCGAACGCGGAGTTCCCCAAGGACTTCTCCGAGTGCGGGTCGATCTTCGAAGGCCCCGACATTTGGTTCGTGCTTCCGCCAACGGTCAGCGGGAAGTACACGATCTCGACCTGCGGGTCGAGCTTTCCGACCAACATCGCGCTGTACACCTACTCGTGCGAAGGTTCGGGAGACTGCCGCAACTGCATCAGTCTGGAAGGGTGCGCGAGTTTCGATGCGTCGAGTTGCAGTGGTGCCGGCGGCGCCACCATCACGAAGTTTTTACAACAGGCCGAATGGAGCGAGTCGTTTCAGTTCGGTGTGACCTACATCCGCGTCTCGGGCGTCGCACCAACCGATGTCGGCACCGTGACGCTCACGATCACCGACGATTCGGGAAGCCCCTGCGCGAGCGCCACCGAACCATGCAATGTTCCGCATGCGACCCCCGGCTGCTCGTCGGCAGCATGCTGCACGTCCGTGTGTGACTTCGACCCAACCTGCTGCTCGGTCGCGTGGGACACGCACTGTGCAGAACGCGCCTCCGCGAGTTGCTCCCCGTACATCTACTACTGCAACCCTGACGCCGGCGGACCTCCGAACGACTGCGCGACCCGCGCCACCGAGATCTCCGAATCCGGCGCGTACCCATTCTCGCTCGTCACGGCGCGTCCGGATGGGCCAGCAACCTGCGGCATGCGCGGGCAAAGCCTCTGGTGGAAGTTCACAGCGACGAAATCTGGCTTCACGCTCGTCAACACCTGTCGCTACACGAATTTCAACGCCCGCACGACGGTGTACGACCTCGGCACCGATCCCGCGAGTTTCGATTTCGACCAACTTTCCTTCGTGGCGGTTGGTTGTGACTTCGAGAATCTCTGCGGCAATCTCGGCGACACCGTTGGGTTCCAAGCGGTCGAAGGTCGAACCTATCTCGCGCGCGTCGACAACGAAATCGACACGCCTGCGGGCACCGGCCGCGTTGCGATCAGCATGCCATGGGAATACTCGTGTAGCTCAAGCGGTGTGGCGAACGATTGTGCCGCGGAAGTGACGGGCTCGACCGCGGTGCTCACCGGCACCGAAGTCACGGAATCCACCACGCTTCCGTTCGACACCGCGGGTGCGACACAAGACGGCCCGTTCCTTGCCTTCGGCGACGCTGCGACCACGGCGCACGACATTTGGTTCTGGTTCCGAGCGCGCCGCGATGGTGAAGTCAACGTTTCAACCTGTGGCACGGCAAACGCGCCCGTCTTCCTGCAGATCTTCGATCTTGGCACATCCGTCGAGGCGACCGACTTTGAGCAACTTCCAGATCTCGATGTCGGTGCGAGTTTCGGCACCCCTGCTGGCTGCGCGACTCTAGACGCGCCTGTGCAAGGTAACGAGTACTACCTCGTGCGCATCGCATCGATGTCGCGTGAGAGCTTTCCGGCCGGCACGGTGACGATCACGATGCCCGAGTGCGATACGTTGGTCGCAACAGCGAGCGACGGCGAGGCCTGCGGCACCGACACCAACGGTGGTTGCACGACTGGAACTGGCTTCACCGAAATCGCACTGGGCGAGACGATTGCAGGAACACTGGCGTTCGAAACGTCGGGCGCACCGCAAGATCGCGATTGGTATCTGCTCACGCTCAGCGAGGGAACGCGCGTCGAGATCGAGTGCTCGTCGGAGGTTCCGACATTCGTCTTCATTCGCGACCAACTGCTGTGCAGCCAATCGAGCTATGCAGTTTCGGACTTCGGATTCTGCTCGACCACCTCGTTCTGTCTGCCCGCTGGCGAGCATGCGATCGTCGTGCGCGCCGCAGAGCCCGTGACGGGCTCAGGCTGCGACGCCCCCGAGTATCAGTTGCGCGTCATGGGTACCGCCGCAAACTGCGCTTCTGTGGGCGATGATGTTGCGCTGCTTCCGCCGAACCAAGTTTCATCGACGAATCCGCCTGGCATCCTCCCAGGCATCGGTGTCGCGTGCGGCAGTTTCCCTACGAATGCCGCGGAGTACGCGAAGCCGTTCCCTGAACTTGCGAAGAGAAGCTCGGGCAACCAAGAAGGCAATATCGAAGTGATCGACTTCGGCTGGCAACACATCGGAGGTTCAACCAATACCGGCGTCATCGAGCTCTACGACGATATCGATGGCGGCGCGCCGTTCCGTGAGGGCGTCGATCTCGTGCTTGTCGAGTCGCAGTCGATCCAACTCTGGACGACCGCCTTCGAAACCCCGACGATGCATCGGTGGAAGCTCGACACGCCACGTCCGTTGGCGAACTTCGTGGGCCACCCTGTGGTGATCTTGAAGACGAGTGCGTCGGATGTCGGTTTTGTTTCCTTTGCCGGAACGAACGCTCCGGAATCGACGCCGACCTACATCCGTTCGATCTCTTGCGCACCCCAAGAGGGCACCGAGGACTTCATTCCAATCGATGACGAATTCGAGGACGAGAACTGGACGGTCACGGTGTGGGGAACCTTTGGACCTGCGTGCCCGGGCGACATCAACAACGATGGCGAGGTCGGGGCAGCAGATCTTTCGCTGCTCCTCGCGTCCTGGGGCCTTGAAGGTGTCCCCGGCGATATCGACGGCGACGGCGATGTCGGTGCATCAGACCTCTCACTCCTTCTCGCCGCATGGGGGCCGTGCAACTGATCGGCTGCGCGCCCGCCGTGTGGAGAGCAACACGCCCCGCCTTCCGGCGGGGCGTGTTCGTTCAGCTTGCACCGAATGACAACCGCAGCCGCAAGACGCACGCGGGTCTTCCCGGGAGGGAAGAAGTTGAACGCACACAGTTGCAGTTGAGACTGAGTCGCAATACGATTCCTGTCCCATGTCCGCCGTCATGTCTGAACCGAAGCCGAACCCAGTCGCGCGCGAAACCCCGATTCGACTGCCGCTCACGCAGTTGAAGCGCGGCGATCGAGCGATGGTCGCGGGTGCAACGCTTTCGAAGGAAGACCTCGAAGTGCTGCGCGCGATGGGACTCGACGAAACCTGCTCCTTCACGGTGTGTCGATCCGGCGGCGGCGGGCCCTGCATCATTCAAGTCGATGCCACGCGACTCGGACTCTCGCCCGACCTTGCACGCCGGATCCTGACGCGCCCCTGCGACTGCCCCGATACCGCCTGCTGTGCCGCCGAAGGCCTGGCCGTCGAAAGCTTGGCAGTCGACGTGAAGCAGCCATCCGAACCGCCGATCGCGTAACGCGTTCGCGCTTCTCCCACCTTCCGAAACTCAAGAGCCGCACGGATGAGCACCGCTCCCGATCACCCATCGACCGACGCACGCGCCACGTCACGTGCCACGCCGCGCGCGGAACTGCTCGCCCCGGCGCGCGTTGCGATGGTGGGTAACCCAAACGTCGGCAAGACGTCACTCTTCAATCGTCTGTGCGGTGTACGTGCGAAGACCGCGAATTTCCCCGGTTCGACCGTTGAAGCGCGCGTTGGTACGTGTGCACTTGGTGGCGCAGAAGTTGAGTTTGTTGATCTTCCTGGCGTCTACGCGATCGACCTCGAGTTGCCCGAATCGAAGCTCTGCCGCGATTGTCTCGCCGGCCGGCTCGAAGGTTGCATGCCGGAAGCGCTCCTCGTCGTCCTCGACGCGACGAATCTCGCGCGCGGCTTGCGGCTCCTGCGTTCGGTCGCCGCGCTTGGACGGCCGATCGCGGTGGCGCTCACCATGACTGATTTGGCGCGTGCGCGCGGCCTCTCCGTCGATGCGCAACGACTCGCAAGCGCACTCGGCGTTCCGTGCGTGGAGTCGAACGGCCGCGCGGGCACCGGTGTCGAACCACTGCTCGCCGCGGTCCGCGCCGCACGCGAGTTTACACCGCAAACACTTGCGGCGTGCCTCGCGCCAACGTGGGTCGACGAAACCGTCACCGCGAGTGTCGGCGGACCGAACACGATTGGCGGCGAGAGCGATCGACTGACCGATCGACTCGACGCTGCATTCACGCATCCCATTCTCGGTGCGATCGTCTTCGTCCTCGCGATGGCGGCGGTCTTCTTCACGATTTATCGCTTGGCAGAACTGCCGATGACGTTGATCGAGGATGCAAGCGCGTGGCTTGGCACTTCGCTCGCTGCGGCGCTTCCTGAAGGCGATCTTTCGAGTTTGCTCGTCGATGGCGTGATTGGTGGCGTCGCGGGAACCGTCGTGTTTTTACCGCAGATTTGCTTACTTTTCTTCTTACTCGCATTGCTTGAAGACACCGGCTACCTCGCGCGCGCGGCGTTCGTGATGGATCGCATCATGTGCCGCTTTGGCCTGCCGGGACAGGCATTCGTTCCCCTGCTTTCGAGCCATGCGTGCGCGTTGCCAGGCATCATGTCAACGCG
>CAIWCL010000211.1 GCA_903911205.1 uncultured bacterium | reverse complement strand
GCTGACTTGTCAAAGAGAAGCGCGGGAAACCCGCGTTCCCGCAACCGGAATCGGTCGCGGGTCGGGGAGTTTAGCGAAGCCGTCGACGCTGTCAACCCCTTTGCACGACTCCGCGTCGGCAAATCCTCTCAGATTTCAGGAGTGTTCCGCCACACGCCCGAGAACCCGAAATTCACTGCGCTGAAAGTCCGGGAAGTTGCGTTATCGAGACAGAAACTCGATCAACGTTCGAACTTCTCATCAACCACCGGTTCGCTGAGCGCCTTCACGGCACACGCTCAAGAACTTATCCACATTTTTACCGGGCATTTGGTCGGCTGTCAAACTCGTCGCTCGTTCGGACGAAAGGATATCGGAATCGGACGAAGGCATGATCGTATCTACAGCGAAGAGTTACGCCGTAAACCGCTCCGCCGGGGCGGGTCGGCAACGGCGCACACCGCGAGGGAAACCGTTCGAGCCCCCTGCGAGAGCAAACACGCTGCTGCTTCTTCGCTACTTGCACCCGTCGTTCGGACATCATCGACCAATAAAATGTTTCCAAGCGTGCGGCATGCGTCTGGAATGGGGCTTGGGCGACTCCAGGACATCGCCGACGGACGCAAACCGTGTCGGAAAATCTCAGCCAATCCGAGTTTCCAACAAAGCGGCTGCCGAAATTCGTAGCGACCACGATTCGCGAGACGCTCCGCGCGTCGTGCCCCGGCTTGACGTACTGCCAGTCGTGCGCGCAGAAGCCGCTGGACTGGCCGGTCTAACGATCTACGAACGCCCTCCGCAAGTTCCTGCGTGTGGTCGATCCCGCGCAGCCATGCACGCGACCAATGCACAGGCATGGGAATGATCGTGTCGGGCATCGGGACACGCTCCTCGTCGACCGCCGCAAGCACTTGACGCGCGAGCGCCTCACCGAGGGCGTGAGCCATCGATCTCCAACAGCGACTCTTGATCGCGGGAACCCACTGCGAGAGCGGCTGCGCGTATCGGCCCAGACGAACAGTCGCGCACAATCGCGAAGGCCGCTGACGGCACTCGCCGCAACCGTCGCGCCCACCTTCGTACTTCGACACCGTCACCCCACAGCGAGCACACGCGTGGCTGAGCGGTTCAGATTGCCAACCATTCGCGAGCATCAATACTCGGGGGTCAGGAAGTCGACTGCCAAGCACGTACGCCTCAAGCGTTCCGATACGAAGGACAGGACTGCCTCGCTGGCCATTGCGCGCATGATCGCGGACACGTATTGGCGATTGCTCGCGTGGAACGCGACGCGAGTAATCCGATCGCTCTTCTCCCGGTTCCAAGCTTCCTCCTCACGAACACAGGGGAGAATTCTGACTCCGGCCAGCCACCCGGCACAACCAGCTCAATCTGGCTGCGTGCAGCCGAAGTCCCAAGCCCTGCGCCTCGTGAAAGTACTTGCGCGCAAGGCTCACAACTCAAAAGCAACATGTATCCGTGAAAAAGCACCACGGAGGCGCGAAATCGCGCCTCCGTGGCGGGAATAGAACGAGTGAACTCTTACTTCGCCGCCATCATGCGTCGAAGCACCGTGTTCAGGATGCCGCCGTTGCGGTAGTACTCAACCTCAACAGGTGTATCGACGCGGCAGAGCGTGTTGAACTCGACCTTGGATCCATCTGCGCGCGTCGCAACAACCTTGATCTGCTGACGCGGCTTGAGATCCGACGGGATGTGGACATCGAAGCTCTCATCGCCCTTCAGTCCGAGGGAATTGCGATCTTGACCGGCGAGGAACGTCAGCGGCATCACGCCCATACCCACGAGATTCGAGCGGTGAATACGCTCAAAGCTCTCTGCGATGACGACCTTCACGCCGAGCAAGAAGGTTCCCTTCGCTGCCCAGTCGCGCGAAGAACCCATGCCGTAATCCTTGCCCGCGAGCACGACAAGCGGAACGTTCTTCGCCTTGTAGTTCACGCTTGCGTCATAAATCGGCTTGACCGCACCGTCTGTGAAATCGGTCGTCACGCCGCCGGTCGTGCCGGGCGCGAGTTCGTTCTTAATGCGCGTATTCGCAAACGTTCCGCGGGTCATGACGCGGTCGTTGCCGCGGCGGGATCCGTAGCTGTTGAACATCGCGGGCGTCACGCCATGCTCAACGAGGAACTTGCCCGCAGGACCATCCTTCTTGATGTCACCCGCAGGCGAAATGTGATCGGTGGTGACCGAGTCGCCCAGTTTCGCAAGGCAACGTGCGCCAGTCACCGAAGCAATCGTGCCCGCTTCCTTCTTCATCTCAACAAAGAACGGCGGCTCCTGGATGTAGGTGGACTTCGCGTCCCACGAGTACATCTCGCCACCACCGGTAGCGATCTTCTGCCACGCGTCCGAGCCCTTAAAGACGTCGGCGTATTCCTTCTCGAACTGAGCACGCGTGACGAACTGGTGAACCGCGTCCTCTACTTCCTTCGCCGTTGGCCAGATGTCCTTGAGGTAGACCGGCTTACCGTCCTTGGTCGTTGCGATGACGTCCTTCTGGAGATCGATGTCGACTGTGCCCGCGATCGCGTACGCAACGCAGAGCGGCGGCGAGGCGAGGTAATTCGCCTTGACATCTTGATGGACGCGCGCCTCGAAGTTGCGATTGCCTGAGAGAACGCTCGTGACCGCGAGATCACCTTCCTTGATCGCTGCGCCGATGTGGTCGGGCAGCGGACCCGAGTTGCCGATGCAGGTGGTGCAGCCGTAGCCGACGGTATTGAATCCAACGGCGTCAAGCGAGGCGGTCAGGCCCGCGGCGTCCAAGTACTCAGTGACAACCTTCGAGCCTGGCGCAAGCGAGGTCTTGACCCACGGCTTGCGCGTCAGGCCGAGCGCCGCGGCTTTCTTCGCAACGAGACCGGCGCCAATCATGACGCTCGGGTTCGACGTGTTCGTGCAGCTCGTGATCGCCGCGATGACGACGGAGCCGTGCTTGAGTTGATACTCGTTGCCTTCGGGATCACGCACGCTTACGCCATCGGCGGCCGTCATCGATGTCGCATTCGGAGTCGCAGCGCTCGCGCCCTTGTTGTAGACCTTTCCAAGATCGCGACGCCAACAGGACTGCATATCGCTCAGCGCAACGCGGTCTTGCGGACGCGCGGGGCCTGCGAGCGAAGGCACGATCGTCGAGAGATCGAGCTCGAGTTCGCTCGAGTAGACAACCTTCGATTCGTCCTCGCGCCAGAAGCCATTCTGCTTCGCGTACGACTCAACGAGTTTCACCAGACCTTCCGGTCGACCCGAAAGGCGCATGTAGGCGAGTGTCTGCTCGTCGACGGGGAAGAAGCCGATCGTCGCACCATACTCCGGCGCCATGTTGGCGATCGTTGCGCGGTTTGCGAGTGGCATTTCAGCGAGGCCTGGGCCGAAGAACTCGACGAACTTGTTCACAACGCCGTGCTTTCGCAGCATTTCGGTCGCACGGAGAACAAGGTCGGTCGCGGTCACACCTTCGGGGAGCTTTCCAACAAGCTTCACACCGACAACTTCGGGGATCAGCATGTAAATCGGCTGGCCGAGCATGACCGCCTCGGCTTCGATGCCACCGACGCCCCAACCGACGACGCCAAGTCCGTTGATCATTGTCGTGTGCGAATCGGTGCCAACCAGTGAGTCGGGGAAGAGGACGCCGTCCTTCTCCCAAACAACCTTCGCGAGATACTCAAGATTGACTTGGTGGACGATGCCCGTCGCGGGCGGCACCACGGAGAAGTTCGAGAATGCGCCCTGACCCCACTTGAGGAACTCGTAGCGCTCCATGTTGCGCTCGAACTCCTTCTCACCGTTGATGGTGAGCGCGACCTTCGAACCGAACGCATCGACCTGCACCGAGTGGTCGATGACGAGGTCGCACTGGACGAGTGGGTTGACCTTCTTCGGATCACCACCGAGGCGCTTCATCGCCGCGCGCATGGCGGCGAGGTCGACGACGCACGGCACGCCAGTGAAGTCCTGCAGCACAACGCGGCCGGGCATGAATGGGATTTCGTTCTCGCCGACGTTCTTCGCGTCGTAGCTCATGAGCGCCTTGAGGTGCTCTTCGGTCACGACGAAGTCATCGAAGTTGCGCAGGCAGCTCTCGAGCAACACGCGAATCGAGATCGGCAACTTGCGGAAGTCGCCGAATTTCGAGAGCGCGTCGAGGCGGTAGTAGTGCTTGGGGCCGTAAGCGGTATCGATCGAGGCGCGCGCGCCGTAGCGGTCTTGGGTGGTCATGGGTGGTCCTGAACTTTCGGGGCGGCGAGTATAGGGCCGCCGCGACACTCTTCAGGGCTCCGATCCGGCCTGACTCAACCGCGGCATCGCCCATGGGAGGGCGAGAAGTGGCGGGATCCCAACCACGATCGACACGAGAAAGAACCCCTGATAACCAAGTTGTTCGACGAGTAGTCCGCTGGTCGAGGCCACGAGCGAACTCGCGAGATACATGAGTCCGGAGAGGATCGCGTACTGCGCGGCGGCGAGGCGCGGCTCGCAGATCGTCATGAAGTAGGCGACGAATGCGGCGCTGACGAGGCCATTGCAGAGGTTCTCGACGATGACGAGTCCTGCAAAACCGAGAAGCGACGGACGCGGCACGAACAGAGGCTGCGGCGCGACTCCGAAGCCGGGAAGAATGCCCGCCCACGCTGTCTCGCCCCGACCGAACGCCTCGAGCAAGAGGTAGCCCGCGTTTGACGCGATCTGCAGTACCCCAAACACCACGAGCGCACGGAAGAGCCCCCACCGCTTGACGAGAACACCGCCGACCACCGCACCGAGGATGGTCATGCCGAATCCGAGGAACTGGCGGATGGTGCCGATGGCCTCGACGCTGAATCCGAGCTCCTGCCGGAGGAATGGCATCGTCATCCGATTCCCGAGGAGATCTGGCAATCGGAAGAGAAGCGCGACGAAGAGCACAACCGCGATGCGCGGCCCGAAGGCGCGCACGAAGGCAACAAACGGCTCGACCACCGCCTGACGGATCGTCGTTGGACGACCTTGACGCGCGGGCTCCGGCGCGAGTGCTGCGGCGAGTACGCCGAGAAGCATTGCAGCGCCACCTGCCGCGACCGCGACGCGCCATCCCAATGCGCGCGCCGCGGCGTCGCCTTCGGGGCCGAAGAGGAGTGCGATCCTGCCATGAAACATGAGAATCGCCGCGCCGATCGAAACGAACGCGACTCGGAAGCCGAGTACGTAGGCACTCGCGGCAGGTCCCTCTTCTCCCCCACTTGCCGCATCGGTTCGATGCGCGTCGACCGCCGCATCGAGCGTTGCAGAGAGTGCAGCAATCGCGAACCCAATGACTGCGGCGGGAAGCACCGAGACCGCGGCACTTTCGGGGCCAACCCAACCGAGGAGTGCAAAGGCGATCGCCAGCAGGATCGAGAAAAGTGCGATCCAACTGCGGCGCGCGCCGAGCCACGCAAAGCCTGGCGCCGCGAAGCGATCAAGAAGCGGCGCCCAAAGCAGCTTCAACCCGTACGGAAGCGTGACGAGCGAGAGCCAGCCAATCTCTTTCGGGCTGAAGCCTACATCGGAGAGCCACGCAGAGAGCGTGTCATTCAGCAACACATTGGGAAGGCCGCTCACGAAGCCGAGCAAACCGATCGAGACGATGAGTCGCGAGCGTGTCGCGGGATCTCGACCTGCGGGTGATGAGCGTCCTTGCTCCATGTGCGCAGCGTAGTGGATCGCAAAAAGCCACGCGCCCAGCCGAAGCTGGGCGCGCAGGTTCATTCAAGAAATCTCGGCACCCGCGATCTCAGCACGCATCATGGCGTGTTGACGATCTTCCACGGAGCGACGAGGCGACGGACGAGGTTCGCAAGAACGCGTTCTTCGCCATCCATGAGCCAGATGAAGACATCACCATTTTGGGTATCGCGCCAAACGAGATCGGCCTTCATGTTGTCGTTGGTATCGACGATTGCCTGGATTTCGAAGCGATTCGAAGTCGCCGGCAGAATCTCCGCTGTCGCTTCGCGCGTAGTGCCGTCCATCGTCCAGAGGAAGACGCGGCCGTCGGCGATGCGTCGCCAAACGATGTCCGACTTTAGGTCGCCGTTGAAGTCGCCAGCGCCCGCGCAGATCCACACCGATGGGCTCAGCAGCGTGCCGCTTTGAACCACTTCCTCGGTCGCAGTGAGTCCGGCCATCATCCATGCGCGGATGCCGCCGTTTGCGTTGCGCCAGATGAAATCGTCGTCGCCGTCACCGTCGAGATCGCCAAAGGCTTCGAAGGTGAGTCCGGTCGAGGTGCGAATCAAACCGTTTGCGCCGCGGACAAGACCGTTCATGATCCAACCGTTGACGGCCTTGGTGTTCGTGTTGTAGAAGACGATGTCCGCGTTTCCGTCCGCGTTCAGGTCGGGCGTTCCAAGCACGGTCCAAACGGAGCCGATGGTGCCAGGAAGGTCGCCCTTCTCCACGACCGAGTTGCCGTCCATGAGATGGATGCGGTACTTGTTGGTTGAGGGATTGCGATAGAGGAGATCGACGCGCGAGTCCCCATCGAAGTCACCGATGGTGACGAGCAGATAGCCAGCGTCTGGACCACCCGCGAGAGCTCCATCGTCAGCGATGCCCGCACCGCCAAGCATCCAGAAACGCTGGGCCTTGGTGTCGGGATTCCACCAGATCAGGTCGCCTTGACCGTCGCCGTCGAGGTCGTCCTTCGCACCGTACTCACACGAGTCAGGAATACCGTTGCTGTTCGCATCAGGAACCGTTCCGTCACGCAATTCGCAGAGATCGGGGATCTCGTTGAGATTGCAGTCGGCGCCTTCCCACGTCCACGTCGCGACGATGCGCGCGTTGCTCGTCGGGCATTCAAGGTTGCTCACCAGGGGTGAAGCTCGCAGCGTCAGTTCGGCATCGCCATCTGGTGCAAGACCGATCCAGAGGTTCTTGTCGATGAAGATCGTCTCGACGTCTTGATTCGTCGGGCAGTTTGCACCACCTGAGGTGTAGACGTAGTCGATGATGGTGTCGTTCAGACGAAGAATCATGTACTCGCCGGGACCACCAAGGTCGGCGCTGATGGTGATTTCAACGCGAACGTCAAGTACTGGATCCGCGAGGTTGCTCCCAGTTGCGGTGACCACGGAGGTCGGTCCAATCGGGCTCACCTGCAACGAGCTGATACCCGTCGCAAACGGTGCGCAACTGTCAAGAATGCCGTCTTCGTTGCAGTCGAGAGACGAATCCTCGGCGATTTCGCAGCTGTCAAGGATGTCATCGCCGTCACAGTCGAGGTCGGCATCGGCCTCGATTTCACACGAGTCGAATCGGCCGTTGCCATCGCAATCGAGTTCGGTGTCGCCGTCGATATCGCAGACGTCGAGAATGCCGTTTTCGTTGCAATCGAGCGTCGGATCGTCGATGAGCGTGCAGGAATCGAGTTCCGCGTTTTCATCGCAATCGAGCGTTGGATCGGCCGCGATTTGCGTGCGATCGGCGACGCCGTTCTCGTCGCAGTCACGCTCAACATCGGCAACCAAGAACTTGTTGCCAATCGCGATCGACTTGAGTTCGTACGGGCGGAAGTTTGGCGGAGTGGACTGTTCGTTCGAGTCATCGCCCCACACGACGACGATTTCGTCGTCGGTCACGAACGCCGCGTTGACGAAGTTCGCGGAGACAGAAATCACCGAGTTTCCGCCGGGAACGGCGGGGATCGTGGTGTACGCCGCGTCGCCGGAAGCGACGAGCGTGCCATCCAACTTGAGTGCGACGGTGAAGTTGCGGCCGCACGCGACGTCGGTGTACGACTCACCCCCGCCGAGAGCTGGCAGGTCTTGCTCCGTCTCGGAATTGTCACCCCAAAGCACGATGGTGCCGTCGCTGAGGAGTGCTGCGGAGTGGTCGAAACCACCATCGATTCGAAGCGCAGGAGCTGCGAAAACTGGAGCCGTGGCCTGTCCGCTCGTATTGAATCCAGCGCCCGCGACGGATCCATCAGAGCGAATCACAAGGTTGTGGTTCTCACCGGTTGCAATCGACGTCGCGGAGAGCCCGCCGAGCGCAGGAAGACTCGTCTGTCCGAGGTTGTTCTTACCCCAGGCAAAGAGCGACCCATCACTCAAAAGCGCAAAGTTGTGCGACGAGCCGGCGGAGACCGCCGTAAATGTCACGCCCTTTCCGAGTGCAGGGAGCGTGGCTTGTCCATCGGCATCGAGGCCCCACAGTCGGATGGTGCCATCCGAGAGCAAGACGACGCCGTGGCCGAAACCAAGCGATGTCGACTGCACAAACAGGTTGTTGGGGATGCGCGGAACGCTGCAGGTCTCGGGCGAATCACCGCCCCAGCAGAGAATCTCCTCGAATGCGGGACCCTCGGGCGCGTCGCCAGCGACGGCGACACTCGAAACGGCCGCGACAGAGAGAAACGGAACCAACGCGAGTTGACGGACGGCGTGATGCATATGGACTTTCCGTGATCGGTGCCGAGTTTTGGCCGTGGGGTATCGACAGACTCCCCCGGTCGATGGCAATTTTGAGACGGTAAATTTGAGAGTTTCCCCGACGGCGGGTCGCTACGTCGATTCGACGCGTTGGGTTCTCGCAGAACTATGCCCTTCTGTTGAAAGGACTTCTGGTCGCGCTTCGGCGAGCGATAACCGAACGTTCAAATGCCGCCCTCCATGGAGAGCACGCGCAACTGCAGTTTCGGGCCGGTGACGAGATGGCCCGCGGGGACGCTCTGCGTCAGAAACACACCACCTGCGACAACCGCGCCTCGACCGATCACGGTGTCGCCACCAAGGATCGTCGCGCCGGCGTAGACGGTGACATCGTCCTCGAGGGTTGGGTGTCGACGATACCCCCGGCGCAGCGAGCCATCCGGCTCCCGCTCAAAGTTCTTCGCACCAAGCGTGACACCCTGATAGATGCGGCAGCGGTCACCGATGACGGCCGTCTGCCCGATCACGACTCCCGTACCGTGGTCGATGAAGAGTTCGTCTCCGATTCTTGCTGAGGGATGAATGTCGATGCCGGTTTCGCGGTGGGCGTGCTCCGACATCATTCGCGGAAGCAGCGGCACCCCGAGCGAGTCGAGAAGATGGGCGAACCTGTGCACGAAGAGTGCGCGAACTCCGGGGTAGCACACCATGATTTCGAGTTCATTTTGCGCCGCAGGATCACCGCGATACGCCGCATGCACGTCGGACTCGAGGCGGGAGGCGATGGCAGGAACTGCGGTCAGGAAGCGCTCGACGACAGCTTGGTCGAAGGGAAGACCCGACGCGTGGTAGGCATCTTGAGCGAGCGCCTCGAAGAGTGCAGCGAAGGATCGAGCAAGTTCTGGACCGCTCTCGGCGGGACGGCTCGGGCCGCGACCCGTCGCCGAACCCCTTCGGAGTTGCGGAAAAATCAGTTTGCGAAGGAGGACGAGCGCCTCCGCCAACCGATCGTCGGAGGGTGGTGAGGCAGGCTCGCCGCGAACCGCGAGCGGTTCGAGGAGCGCGGAGAGCGCGGAAATCCGATCCTCATGCATTGCGCCTCGGTCATCGGGCGCGAAGCAAGGAAGGCTCGCGAAATTAGGGACGAAATTGGGCAAAAGTGAAGCGGGGCGCACGTGTTCCGTGCGCCCCGCGTCGTCGATAGGTTCGAAGTGTTGGAGATTTCTGGTGGGAATCTCAGACCCTGATTGCGAAATTGAGATCGACGTGTGGCCGATCCGATCAAACCTGAAATCAAGCCTCTGGCGAGCCGCCCTGGCCACCGCCCTGCGCGCCACCTTGGCCGCCACCACCTTGGCCGCCACCCTGCCCGCGACCACCGCGTCCGCCACCTTGGCCGCCGCCGCCACCCATGTTCTGGAACTGCTCGCGCATGTATTCACGCACGCCGCCCATCTCGTCTTCGTCGATGGTGCCGTTCTTGTTGGTGTCCACGCGATCCATGAGCTGCTTGCGCTGATCCTCGGGAATTCGCTCCAACATGCGCTGCATACCCGCGGCACTACCGAAACCACCCGCGCCGCCACCGCCTTGTCCACGACCCTTCGGCAGGGCTTCCCATTGCTCCGGGGTCAGAAGTGCCTTCAAGCGCTCTTGATAGCGCTCGCCGACGGCGCTGCGCTCGTCAAAAGCCTTCCGCATCGGGTCATCGGCGGTGTCGCCGCCAGCTCCGCCAAAGCCGCGACCCATATTGCGCGCCATGCCGGAAACGCCTTGCGAGACCATGCCGACGAAACGCTCGCCCTCGCGAACGATCGATGCAGGCTCTTCGCTCTTCGCGAGGTTCTTCAGACGATCGTTGATGGACGAGACTTCTGTGCGGTACGAGCCATAAAGATCGACGATCGACTGCAACACTTCAGGGTCGAGTCCTTCGATCTTCATCGCTTCATCGAACATGCGCTCCGTTGCGGTCGCGCGGTAAATGCGATCCCAACCGGTCGTCAGGACGGCCTTGTCAAGCTGCTTTGACCACGACCCCTCACCGAGTGCGCCGACCATCGCGTTGCGGTATTCCTCGTTCACGTCGCGCACGGCGGAACGAAGATCTGCTTGGCGTTGGAAGATGCGCTTGGCACCGTCGACGTCGGCGTCTTGCACAGCCTTGAAGAGGCGAGGCATCGACTCCTCGATGTAACTGTTGCGTGCGCGGAGCGCGGCGTCGAGTCGGCCTTCATAATCGTTGAAGAGCGGCTCGAGCTTGGTGAACTCTTCCGGCGGCAAGCGGAGGTCGTCGACCACCAGGAAGAGATTCACGTTTTCGCCGGAAATTCGGCCACGAGGCAGCGACTTCTCGCGCACGAGGAAGCGATCAAACGCCGGCCACTGCGACAACTGGTCATCATCGAGCACGGCCTTCAAGCCGCTGGAGAAGTTCTCGCGGAGTTGCGTCTTACGCGACTGCCACGCTTCCATCTTGTCGAGCAGTTCGCCCATGGCGGCCTTGACTTCCGCATCGATGCCGGTTGCTTCGGCGGTCTGCGCGAACTTCTCCGCTGCCGCCTGCATGCGATCGCGCACGAACTGACGGCGTGCCTCTTCGTCCATCGCACCATTCGCTTCCGCGGTCTGGAGCTCCTGCTGCACTGACTCCCAGGTCTGACGCATCTGCTCCTGACGCTCTGGCGTCATGAACGATCGCATCATGTTGCGACCGATGTCGGTCATGGCCGACATGATCGCGTCAGCTTCGGGCTGGTACGCGGTTTCGTAGTCAACGAAGAGCGACTCAAGAACGCCACTCTGGTCTTCGGTGAGATTGAGCTGGCGCACGAAGATCCGGATGTCGCTGCGCTCGAAGTCAGGCGTCATCGCTTCGCGAATGTCCTGCATGCCACGGCCCATGCCGCCCATCATGCCGCGGCCCATGCCGCCGCCGCCACCGCCGAAGCCGCGACCCATCGCGCCTCCACCACCGTTGCCCCCACGGCCACCGCCGTTACCGCCGCGGCCGCCGCCGTCCTGTTGTCCTCCACCCTGGCCACCCGCGGGCGGTTGGTTCTGTGCAAGGACGAGCGTCTCACTGGCGACGAGCGCAACAGCGGCGACGAGTGCGGATCGGAGAGTAACGAGGGTAAACGCGGTCTTCATGGTGACTCCTGCGCGAAGCGAGAGATGAAATCTGCGAAATGCGAACGAGGAATGAGTCGTGTGCGAACGGGTGAAAACGGAGATCAACTCACATCTGTCTTGCCGACTGAACAGTCTCGGTGCTGAGTGCGCGCAAGGTCGACGCAAACTCGAGGCCGGACCTCAGTACAGCGTGGAACTCGAGTGCTTGCCAAACACCGAACATCAACGGGGTTTTGGGGATCAGCCGGTCCACCGCACGAACAACCCATGCGCCGGAGAACGTCTTGGGTCGGTCAGTATGACAGCCTTCCCTCCAGATTTGGACATCTTGAGCCTGTTCCGATGCAGGGAACGAGATGGGCGCGACCCGCGGATGGAGGTCGAAGCGGTCCGGAGCAACCCGCTTCGAGCTTCAAAGCAGTCCAAATTCAGCGCACGCAAACAATTACGAGTCCGAATAACTGGATTCACGCCGACGGGGCTGAATTCTTTCGACCCAACTTCGGCGAACCTCGGTTCCGGCCGATGTTGAACCGGAGAGCGGCCTCGAGGTGACCGTCGGACGCGTGCGAGAGACGCCTCTCGAACCTGTGCCGCACCGCGAGTTCATCCGTCGCGCGGGAAGAGCAACGTCGTCCATGGATCAAGATCCAATGCAATCTTCGGTCACGGCAGCGCACTCTCCGCGGGCGTTGGTTGTGATTCTCGACGCGGATCAACACGCGTCGGAAGCGATCGCAGCGGTCGCGCGTGAGTTTGGATCAACCGTCGAATTTGCGCGCTCTGCCGAAAACGCGTGCGATCTCGCGTGGCGGGCACCGACGGCCATCGTGGTGGCGGACGCCCATTCGGTCGACGGTCGTCTTGAGTCACTTCTCGAGCGTCTCCATGCGAGCCATCGTGGCCTCGCGCTATTGGTGACTGCCTCCGATGTCAACGTTCGAGCGGTTCTTCGCTGGGTCCGTGCTGGCGCAGCGGATGTGCTGCCCAAGCCATTCGTGCGTGAAGAGGTTCGCCAAGCACTTGAACGCGCATCGATGCGTGCAGCGATGGCTCTCGACGGAGCAGGTCTGCGTGCGCGTCAACAGCACCGCACATCGCCGAACTCGGGCGGACTTTCTGCGATCGTCGGAACGGATGCGAAAATGCACCGAGCGCTTGAACTTGCCGACGCTGCAGGCGCCGTGCGCTCGACGGTGCTCATCGAAGGTGAATCTGGAACAGGAAAGAGCATGCTTGCTCGCGCGATCCACGCAGCGAGCGATCGTCGCGATCGGCCATTCGTGGAACTTGCGTGCGGATCGATTCCTGAGGCACTTCTTGAGAGCGAACTCTTTGGGCACGTTCGCGGCGCGTTCACCGGCGCGATCGCCGACAAGAAAGGTCGATTTCTCGCGGCGCATGGCGGAACGATTTTCCTCGACGAAATCAACTCTGCGCCGTTCGCGATGCAATTGAAACTACTGCGCGTGCTTCAAGAGAAGCGTTTCGAACCCGTCGGAAGCGAAGAGTCGGTCGATGTCGACGTTCGTGTGATTGTCGCGGCGAATCAGCCACTCGAAGCACTCGTACGTGAAGGCCGCTTCCGCGAAGACCTCTTCTACCGCGTACACGTTCTGACGATCGGCTTGCCGCCGTTGCGTGAACGCCCGGATGACATCGAAACGCTCGCGGAGCACTTCCTACGAATGAAGTGCACGGATGCGAACCGAACACTCCTTGGCTTTACTCCGGAAGCGATGAGCGCGATTCGCGCGCATCGCTGGCCGGGCAATGTGCGCGAACTCGAAAACGCGATCGAACGCGCGACCATCCTCTGCCGAGGAGCGCGCATTGATCTCGGCGATCTTCCCGAGCGCGTACTTCGAACAGAGAACCGCGTCGGTGACGGGATGCCCGCACGGGACACCGAACTCTCCGCGCCCCATCGAACAGAGCCCATCCCCCGCACGGGATCCGGCTTCTCGGACGGCGCAACTCGTTTGAATGCGGGCATGATCGACGACGCAACTGCGTCGACAACCGTGCTTGCGTCATCGCTGCGCGAGCGCGAACGCCAGGCGATCGTGTCTGCCCTCGAAGGCCACGGATGGAATCGAACTCGTGCTTCTATCGCACTTGGAATCGATCGCTCCACGCTTTATCGGAAGATGATCGAACTCGGGCTCGCGCGCCACCGTGATTCTGCGTGATGTTTCGCCTCGCCACACGTGACGAGCGATCGACCTGTGCGGGTTACGCAAGCTGTCGCAGGGAAAAAGTCGCGCAACATTCATCGGCACGCTCGCATTCGATGAATTCTGCGACAGATTGAAATTGTTCCGAAGGAGTCGCGAACTCGCGATCGTTCATCGGATAACCTGTCCGCCGAGGGAACGCCTTTCGTCGAGATCAGGGAAGATCTCACGTCTCGCAACGCACGTGTCAAACACGTGTGCAGCGAAACGAGAGTTGTTGTGTCGTATCCGCGGAGGGAGCGACGCAACAGGACCGTTCGGACCGAGGGACTTGGCCCGCACCGCGAGGCCAACGAAGTAGGCAAAAGGGAGCATGCACAAATGAAGAATCGAATTCTGAGCGTTCATGTTGTTCGTCGCGAAGTTCTTTTCGGCGCCGCGCTTGCAGCAGCCGCAGCGCTGCCCGCACTCGCAGGCGACGGCTTCGTCCGAGTCGACGGCTATCGCAGCTTGTCGTTCAGCCCGTTTGCGACGTCCTCGCCCATTCTGAATGACTTCGAAGTGAGCACGGCAAGCGAAGGCCTGACGATCATCGGCCTTGCGGCGCAGCAAAACGGCTCGTCTGTGGATGCGGACGACGCGTCGCTTGATGGAACTGGCGCAGGTGGCAAGTCGCTCGCACTCGGCTCCTACTTCCCTGTGTATACACCGGGCAGCGCTACCTTTGAACTTTCTTCGAAGGTCCTTGGCGGCCTGGTCACGAAGGCTGGCGTCGTCATCACTGGCGCGAATGGCCTCGAGGACATCAACGGCGCGGTCATCCCCGTGCCCGTCAAACTCGTCGTCGCGCTCGCCGACGGCTCGATTGTGGAAGAGACCTTCAACATTCTGAGCGATGACAACATTGCGACAGACGATTCCTTCATCGGCTACTCGAACCCAACGGGCATCCTTGCGATCAGCGTGTTCGCAGAGATCCCGGTGCGCGTCGATCACGTGCAGTACGCACTCCCCGCGCAGTTGACGCCGAACTCTGTTCGTGACGACTTCAACGGCGACGGGAAAGCCGATGTCTGCTGGTACAACGGCGGAACCTCGCGCGTCGCGCTTTGGTTCATGAACGGCCTTGCTCGCGAATCGGCGGCAAACGCTGACGAGAATCCAACCGCCGGGATCCAGGTGCTCGGCTCGACCGACCTGAACGGCGATCAGCGCGCAGATGTCATCTGGCGTAATCCGTCGACTGGCATCGTGAGCGCATGGCTCATGGACGCTGGAAACGTGATTGAGCAAGGTGCACTTGCGCCAGCACTCGCGAGCTCGTGGCAATTCCTCGCTGCGGGCGACATCGACGGCGATGGAAAGGGCGACTGCCTCTTCCGGAACAGCAACACCGGTGAGGTCTTGGGTTGGATCATGAATGGCCTCGCGATGATCTCGAGCGCCACGATTGGAAACGCGAACTCGAACACCTTCCTCGGTATCGGCGATCTCGATGGCGACGGAAAGGACGACCTCCTTTGGCGGACGAACGCAAACCGTGTCGTGGGCTGGAAGATGGACGGCCTGACGGTTGCGTCGAACGCCGAAATCTCGAACACGACATTTGTCGGCACCAACTGGGGTGTCGAGGGCATGCCCGACCTCGACGGTGACGGCCGCGCAGACGTCCTCTGGCGCAATGCCAACAATGGCAACGTGGCCGCGTGGTTCATGAATGGCCTTTCGCGCGTTGGTGGCGGCACCGTGACGACCTCGGTTTCCAACAACTGGGCGATCATCGGCACCTCCGACCTCAACGCCGACGGCAAGGACGACCTCCTGTGGCGGAATGTTGGCTCGGGCGACGTCTACGGTTGGCTCATGAATGGTCTCGTGAAGGACAGCTCTGGCTTCGTCCGCGGTGCGGGTAAAGCCTGGTCGCCCGTCCAATAAGCAAAGGATTCATCCACGAGGTTGGGCTCCGCAACCAACCACGTGCGCTCTACCGCCCCCGCCGACTCCCGGCGGGGGCGGTCTTTTCATTTCGGCCAAGGTCGGACCACCGCGGGCGGTAGAAAATATGAGAATTGAGTTGGGTCGACGTATCCCCGCGAGGTTGGTCGTGCTCCTGAAGAACTCGCCCGCTTTTGCCAAGTGTCATTGCTCACCGCCGACTTCTGAGGAGTACTCATGCCCCAACCGATGCACCACCGCCGCGCCTACACCGTCCTTCACGCCTTCGCGCCGGCGCTCTGTGCAGGACTCGCGCTCCTCGCGGTACCAACGGCACTTGCGCAAGAAACTGTGACGCGAAACCAGCGACTTCTGCTTTCTCCCGCCTCCGCTTCGGCGGCGCAGCGTTTCGGAACTGGCAGCGCACTTGAGAGTGGCGTCGCCGTCTTCGGCGCGCCAGGCGTAGGTGCGGGTTCGGCTTCGATTTTCGAGCGTGGCTCAAGCAATGCTTGGTCCCTCACCGCAACCCTCAATGCCTCAGATGGCGCAGCGGGTGACGGATTCGGTACGGCGACCGCGATCGACGGCTCCATTGCAGCGGTCGGTGCGCCCGCGGGTCCGGGCAACGCATCTGACACGGGCGCGGTGTACATCTTCCGAAAGGTCGGCGCATCGTGGAATCAGGTGGCGAAGGTCACCGCAACGGACGGTGCGAACGGCGACGGATTCGGTACTTCGGTTTCGATCAAAGGCGACACCTTGGTCGTCGGTGCGCCAACAGCAGATGCTGGCGCCATCGATGCTGGTGCCGCCTACGTCTTCCGAAACACCACTGGCAACATCTGGTCGCCACAAGCGAAGTTGGTCGCCGCGAGTGCCGTCGCAAATGCACAATTCGGTGCTTCCGTCGCAACGCGCTCCTCGCGCGCGCTCGTTGGTGCACCAGGAACATCGAGTGGCGCGGGACGAGCACACCTCTTCCGGAACTCGGGCGGCACATGGACACTCGCGACGGAACTTGCTTCTGCAGAAAGCGGTGCACTCGCATTCGGCACCTCTGTCGCGCTCTCTGGCACGGTCGCCGGCGACTGGGCGTTCGTGGGCGCACCGAACGCGCTCGCGGGTGCGCTCAACGCTGGCGCCGCGTTCATCTACACGCGCACGACGGATACGAACTGGCCTCAGACCGCGCGCGTGACGCAGGAAGACGCCGCTGCCGGCGACCAATTTGGTGCATCGATCGCCGCCTACGACGATCGTGTCATTGTGGGCGCTCCAAATGACACCGTCCGCAGCGTCAGTGGCGCGGGAAGCGCAACCACATTCCGTCGCTCGACGGATCAAGTCTGGCGTACGAACTTCAAACTCGCTGCAACAAGCGGTTCCTCCGGCGCGCGCTTCGGCCACGCCGTGGCGATTGCCGGTGAGCGCGTCATGGTTGGTGCACCCGACGCAACCAATGGTGCGGCACAGCGTGGCGCAGCCTTCCACTACAAGCTTGAGTACGTGCGCTCGTCGATCGATGACAACGCGACCGGCGACGTCGTGTGGTTCAGTCCGACCGCTGGCAAAGTCTCATCATGGTCCATGAACGGACTCGTGCGCGACGCAGCGTATTCTCCGACCACGTCGAATGGCGGTGGCTATCAATTCGACGGTTGCGGCGACTTCTACGGTGATGGCCGCACTGCGGTGGTGATGCGGCGCAAGACCGATGGTGCGCTCCGGCTGTGGCGACTTTCGACCGCGGGCGTCACTTCGGATGCCATGCTCTCCAACGCGCTGAGTTACGACTGGCGCGTACTCGCCGTGGCTGACTTCTCCGGCGATGGCCGCGCTGACATTCTTTTCCGCCGAAATTCCACGAGCCAAATCGCGCTCTGGCAAATGAGCGGTTCGACGAAACTCGCGGGCACGACCCTCGGCACCGCTACCGCGTTGGAGTTCCTCGCGGTTGCCGACGTCGATGCCGACGGCCGCACCGACATCCTCTGGCGCGATAGCGGCGGTGTCGTCCGTGCATGGTTGATGGGCGCGGGAACCGTCTCTTCGATCGTTGCGATCGGCAGCGCACCTGCCATGCCAGTCGCGTGGGTGCTTGTAGGTACGGGCGACCTCGATGCCGACGGTGATGATGACTTCGTTTGGCGCAACAAGACCACAGGCGCTGTCCAAGGCTGGATGATGAGCGGCACGTCGGTTGGTTCTGCCGGATCGATCGCTGCCGCCGTCGGCCTCCAATGGCGCGTTGAGTCGATGAACGATCTCGACGGCGATGGCGATGAGGACCTCGTCTGGCGCAACAAGGCCAACGGCGCGGTGCATGCGTGGCTCATGAACGGCTTCACGAAGTCCTCGACTGGCTTTGTTCGCAACGCCACGTCGACGTGGAGCATTCTCAGCGATGATGATTACAACGACGACCGTGGCCATGACGGCAACGGCGACGATGACAACAGCGATGATGACAACGGCGACGACTGGAACGACGATCACGGCGGCAGCGATGACGACGATGATGATGACGACAATGGCGGCTCCTCTGGCGGCGGCGGTGACGACACGGTCTCCGGCGCGGCGTTCGTGAGTTCGCTCAATGCAGCATTGGCTTCCTCGGGGCTCCCGGTGCTCGAAGCGGAAGCTGAGCGCGAAGGCGCAACGGACTACGTCGAAGTGCTTCAATGGAATCAAGCGACGGGTCAGCTGACTCGTCTCTTGGTGAACGCGACGACGCAGGCGATCACCTCGACCTTCACGTGGACGCCTTCCACAGCGCAGTTCGAAGAGTACGAAGACGCCATCGCGATCCTCGGTTCCGTCACCGTTTCGCCTTCGGCGGCCGTCAGCCAAGTACTCGCGTCGCGTCCAGGATGGACTGCGCACGCGGTCGAACTTGAGAATGAGAACAGCGGACCAGAGTGGAAAGTGGAGATCGTCTCCTCGACGGGACAGGTGCAAGAAGTCGCAGTTTCGGCGGATTGAAGTCCACAGAAAGCGCTTCTCAACGCAACAGTCACACAGCGCCCCGGACTTCCGGGGCGCTGTTCATATTGGCCCTGCCTGCATAGACCTCACGCCCGTCATGGGGTGCCTTCCCGTGCACAGATCCGCACAGACCTCGCAATGCGCATCAACTGCGCCTCGAGCAGCGCCGATGTCTTCGACAGCCGCACTCCCGCGGCACGGAAGGAAGCCATCGTCCTATGCGCGGCTACGTCACCACCGCAACGATTCTCTCGCTCTCGCTCTCGGTCGCCCACAGCGCTCGCGCCGATTTTCTCGGATTCGCCAGTACGTCGTCGGTCGTTGAAGGCGATCTCGACACGTATCACGTGCTTGAGGTGTACGCACTGTTTGATGACTCAACGGATCGATTGCTCAATGTCTTCGATGTGCAGGCATCCGTCGGACGCGCGGGATTTCCGGGTTCGAAAGTGCAGTTCGTGCAAGCGAGTGATGCGGTCGAAGAGTATCCCGCGAGCATGTTGCCGATGGGATTCCTCCCACCGGGCGAACAGTGGGTGTTTGATACGTATGTCACCATCGGCGCGCGACAGGGCGACTTCCTCAACGGAACCGTCGCAGATCCCGACTTCGACGACGCAGTCTTCACGACGAATTCCAACATCGAAGGTGCTGGTTGGTACAACTTGCCTCCGACGAACTCCTACGGACTCGCTGGTATTGAACGCCGCGTTTTCCTTGGCCAATTCGTGGTGAGTGCCGCCGACTATCAACCCGGTCTTCGTCTCGAGTTTGCTGCAACGATCGGATACGCGAACAGCGGCGCGCTGGATTTTGCGTCGCACGCGAAGAACTTCTACTACGGCTCTGGTCTCAGTGCCCCGTACGTGGACGACAAGATCGACAACGACGTTTGCAGCGATGTGGTCTTCGTCAATCCGAATTCTCGACTGGTCTCGACATGGCTGATGCAAGGTCTCAGCCGAAAGGCCGGCGTCACTCTCGGCGGACAAGTGCCGTCCGGCTGGCGCTGCGATGCAACGGGTGACCTGGATGGCAACGGAACAGCGGACATCTTGTGGCGCGACGTGAACACGGGGCGCATCCACACGTGGCTCCTTGAGAATGCCACGCTTCTGCAGGAAGTGCAGGTTTCGGGGCCGCTCGGCTCGAACTGGTCGATTGTCGGCATTGGAGATATCTCTGGTGACGCACGCGGCGACATCATTCTGCGCGATACGTCGACGGGGATGGTGGAAGCATGGTTGATGGACGGCCCAATGCGCCTCGCTGTCGGTCAACTCGGAACTTCGAGTGGCCTGACCGCGCAGGGACTCGGCGACTTTGACGGCGACGGACTGCGCGACATTCTGTGGCGGACATCGACGGGCTCGCCGCGCCTGTGGCTCCTGGATGGACTTTCGATCCGCTCGCAAGGCGCGATTTCGGGGATCGGCCAGAACATTCCGCTCGCATGGACCGTGAGCGCGATCGGCGATCTCGACGGCGACACCAAGGCCGATGTGGTGTGGCGGCACACTTCTGGTGCTGTTGCAGGTTGGCTGATGAATGGTGCCACGCGTACGGGATCGGCGACCATCCATGCCTACATCGCTCCTCAATGGCGCGTTGAAACGCTTCGTGACCTCAACGGCGATGGTCGACGCGATGTTGTGTGGCGCAATGCACTCAACGGCGACGTGCATGGATGGCTGATGAACGGCCTCTCGCGCACAACGGCTGGGTTCATTCGCAACGCTGGCCCCGCATGGTCGATGGTCGATCCGTAAGGAGCACGCGGGCGTCGAACGCTCGGTGGAGCTTGCAGAACTCAACGCGCACTGGGGTAAGTGACCGCGGCACACTGGTACACTCGCCCCATGGCCTCGGAGCTGTCGCAGCGCGCGATGAACCTCAACCCCTTCGCGAGCCTTTGGCGGCATCGTCGACTCATCGCACGACTGGCGCGACGTGATCTCGCCGCACGCTGGCGAGGCTCGATGCTTGGGCCAATCTGGGCGCTCGCGACGCCGATCGCGACACTGGCGATCTACGGCTTCGCTTTTGGAACCGTGCTTCGCGCGCGAATTCCCGCGGGCGGTGACGGCTCGCCGTCCGCCGCGGCGCACGCCCCGTACGTGGTCTTGCTCTTCTCGGGTTTGATCTTTGTGCACCTCTTCACCGAGGTTGTGCAGGCAGCACCGGCGCTTGTGCGAAACAACCTCGTCTACGTGCGCCAGATCGTCTTCCCTGTGGAAGTCTTGTCGGCGGTCAGTGTCGTCTGCGCGCTCTTCGGAACCGCGATGTCGATGGCGGTTCTCTTCCTCGCGCACCTGGTGCTGGCAGGGACTCCCCCGCTCACTGCACTCTGGCTACCGTTTCTTGCAATTCCGGTGGCGCTCTTCGCGCTCGGTGCATCGTGGGCGCTTTCCGCGCTCGGACTGCATATTCGTGACCTCGCGCAAGTTGTTGGACTCGGTTGTACCGCGGTTCTTTTCACAAGCACCGTCTTCTACGCCCTCGATGCAGTTCCACCTGCGTTTCAGTGGGTCGTCCGGCTGAATCCCGCGAGCACGATCGTTGATGCATCGCGCACCGTGCTCTTTGCGGGCGAAGCGCCCGCAGCAGCGTCACTCACCGTCGTCACTGGCGTTGGTTTCTTCGTCTGTGTCCTTGGCTATCTCGCATTTATGCGAGCACGAAGTGGATTCGCTGATGTCGCGTGATGACCTCATGCGAAACGAAAACGTCCGCGATGGGGCCGCAATGGCTCGCGAGGTCGTCGTCCGCATGCGTGGAATTCGGAAGCAGTTCGCGCATGCACCGGCTGCCGGAGTGCTCGCGCGACTCTTGCGTGGACGAAGCGCGTCGCCAGTCCACCACGCGTCGCGAGGTCATGTTGTTCTCGACGGGATCGACCTTGACGTTCACCGCGGAGAGATGCTCGCGCTCGTCGGAAGAAATGGCTGTGGAAAGTCGACGCTCCTTCGGATTCTCTGCGGCATCATGCGACCAACCGAGGGAGTCGTCGAAACGAAGGGGCGACTCGCACCGCTCTTGGCCCTTGGAGCTGGATTCCATCCAGACTTCAGCGGACGAGAAAACGCGCGCCTCAACGCATCTCTCATTGGTCTGACCGATGCGGAAATCAATGCGAAGTTGCCGTCGATCCTCGAGTTCGCAGGTATCGGTGATGCAATCGATGACCCGGTTTCCACGTACTCGAGCGGCATGTTCGCACGGCTCGCCTTCGCCGTCGCCGTTGCGAGTGACCCGGACGTGCTCATCGCAGACGAGATCCTCGCGGTTGGCGATGCCGCGTTCGCTCGCAAGTGTTACGCACGCATCGAGGAACTTCGTGCGCGCGGAACGACGATTTTGCTCGTCACGCATAACGCGGGAATCGTGCTCGAACTCTGCGATCGCGCGGTGCTGCTTGAGCAAGGTCGGATTCTCGAACAGGGTGCTCCGCGCGATGTGATGCGCCGCTACAACGCGCTGCTTTTTGCCGATGGCGGCGCGGGCCGGACGCCAACGGCTACGGGGGTCACGGGGGTCACGTCTAGTGCAAACGATCCGGCCGGCGCATCGAACCCGACACCGACGCCCCCGGCGTCAGTCGAGTACTACGACCCCTCGCTTGAGGTGCAAGATCCGATCGAGTATCCGCCGAGCGGAGCGCGCATTCTGTCGGTCAACTTCTTGAACACTGCGGGCAATCGCGTCAATCGGATGCGACTCGGCGAGGAGTACGTTGCCGAACTCCACGCGACGTTTGAGCGAGACGCAGAGGGCGTCATCATTGGTGTGCAATTTCGAAACACCGCAGGCGTGACGCTCGCCGGCTTCCTTTCTCGAGACGGCGCCGTAGGACTCTCCGCGCGCCGAGGTGAAACGCTTTCCATGCGAGTCCCGTTCCGCATGCTCCTTCTGCCCGGCCGTTACTTTGTGACCGCGGGTATTCGTAGTCGACTGGAAGAGCAGTCGATGCACAAACTTGTCGACGCGATCGCGATCGAGGTTGTCAGTGAGAGCGCCAACGTGCATCAGGGCTACTGCGCGCTGGCGACGGCGCCCGCGACGATCGAACGTACCTCCACATCCATCGCTTGAAAGGGCGGTGTCGTTGGTGACTTCTGCGAAGCCTCGCTTCGCTGTAGACTCGCGCCATGGACGCAACCGACGACGCGCTCGGCGTGAGGAAACTCGGACACCGCAACTTCGTAGGCGGCGATGGCGATCTGTGGGATCGAATCGGGCGTCTGCAATTCGAATTCCTGTGCGCTCGAGGGCTTCAGCCGCACCATGTCCTACTCGACTTTGCGTGTGGATCGCTGCGCGGCGGCATTCACTTCATTCCATTTCTTGAGGCGGGCAATTATCTCGGCTTCGACAAGTCGTTCGATCTCGTGGCGATGGGCGTGATGAGTGAACTCGGTTCTGAACGCTTCACGGCGCGCAGGCCAGAGTTTGTGCTCAACGGCCGCTTCGATCTCTCCGAATTCACAAAAAAACCGGACTTCGTCGTCGCGCAGTCGATCTTCACCCATCTCGTCGCGGACGATATTCGACGCTCACTCGCGGCGATCGCCTCGATCGCCAAGCCGACGACAGAGGTCTTTGCGACATACTTCCTACGTGATCAAGCGTACGGAAACCCAGCGCAATCACACTCGCGCATGAATTTCTACTACCTCCCCGAAGACATGCGCGCGTTCGGCGCCGATTCAGGATGGAAGTTTGAAAACATCGGGTCGTGGAACCATCCGCGCGGCCAGCAAATGGCGCGCTACTACCGCGCGTGACGCGCGACTCCATCGTGCGAAGACTCGCGAACAAAATTGCCCGACGGAATCTCGTCCTGGTGCTCGGGATGCATCGCAGCGGCACTTCTGCGCTTGCACGCGTCCTCTCGCTCGCGGGCTGTGCGCTCCCGAAGACGCTCTTCGAAGCGGTCGCTGGCGACAACGACCTCGGATATTGGGAGTCACGGCCGCTGATCGAGTACCACGAGGGGCTGTTTCATCGCATTGGAACCACCATGCTCGCTGGCGAACCGATTGACGCCGCATGGTTCGACTCACGCGATGCGCGGCGCGCGGAAAACGACTTGCTCGCAATCGTGCGAAATGAGTGGCGTGACGGCCTCTTTGCTGCGCGAGCTCCTTGGCTTGTCAAGGAGCCGCGTATTGCGCGACTGATGCCACTTTGGCGGCGCGTACTCGCACGAACGGGTCGACGTGTCATCGTGGTGCACATGGTGCGTGAGCCCACCGAAGTTGCCGCGAGTCTTTTGCGACGACCTGAACTCGCGGCGGCTGGCTTCACCGAAAACGATGCCGCACGTGCGTGGCTCGAGCACGTCGTACTCGCCGAACGCTACACGCGCGATCTGCCGCGAACATTCGTGAGCATCGATCTTTTGATGGGTGATTGGCGCACCGTTGTTGCGCGTGTCGCGGCGACTCTCCCGCGAGGCGAAATCGACGCAGAGCGCGCCGAACACAGCATTACAACATTTCTCCGGCCATCGCTTCGACATCACCGTGTCGCGCAATCCGAGCATTCGATCGCACATGAACCTGGCATCGAACTGGTTCGCAACGCACTCTTCGATAGTGTTCGCTGGGGCGTTGAGCCAGATCGCGTCGCCCTTGACACAGCGTTTCCGATGCAGCGCGCCTGAGACTCAACAGCTCCACTTCATCCATCGATCTTCGTGCCAGTGGTAGCCGATGAATGATCGAGGATGTGCGAGCCCGAGGCGAAACGCAAATTGACGCAGTCTGTTCGGCGCGTGGCGACGGAATCCAATGCGCAGCCCTGACGTGAATTTGGACGGTGCGCGACCACCATCGCGCTCGAAGACGCCGCGCGCTTCCTCGATGTAGCGATCATGCGAAACTTGCGAGAGTTGACCCGCACGTCGCCGAAACGCCCCGAGCGGAACTTCCACTTGCCACAAGGGCGCATGGTCGAAGAATCGCGACCAGAGTTCGTAATCGCCCGCGAGTTTGAGGCTCGTATCGAGCCGTGAGCCAGCGCGCTCCCACAACGATCGGCGCCAGAATGTCGACTCCTGCTGGATGAAGCCGTTGGCGTACCACTCGCAGCCAGAGAGATACTCGCCCCGCCGTGACGCGAGTCGCGAGAATCCATAATGCCGCGAGGTCGCGATCGTTGCGCCCTCGGCATCGATTGCCGTGGGAAACCCAGAGGTGATCCACTCGACGTCAGGGAACTCGCGGAAGATCCGCACGACCGTCTTCAGCGTTCCGGGGAACCACTCGTCATCGGAGTTCAGCCACGTCATGATTTCGCCGGTCGTGTGGCGAAAGCCGCGATCGATCGCGTCATACATGCCGCTGTCTGGCCCGCTCTCGACGTGCGCGAACTTCTCTCGGTGTTTCGCGATGATTTCTTGTGTGCCATCGGTCGAGCCGCCGTCCATCACGACATGCTCAATGCGCGGATAGCCTTGTCCGTGAATCGACTGAATCGTGCGCTCGATGTACGCGGCCGAATTGAAACTCGGCGTGACGATCGAGACGAGCGGAGACGATGCGTCTCGCGCTGCACTTGCCGATCCACTCGCGTTTGCGCTCGTGCTTGTTGGCGTTACTGCCCCAGAAGTCACGGCCCCGGAAGTTACTGCCACGGAATTTACTGCCACGGAATTTACTGCCACGGAATTTACTGCCACGAATGCACCTGACATTCTGGACGTGTGCGCGGCGAGAAAACGATGTCGATCTGCCAGAGGCAACCATCACGCGCACGCCACAACGGCTCGGTGATATCGAGTGCCATGAAACCACGCTCCCACATCCACGCGCAGAACTCGTGGAACATCAACGCGCCGTCGCCAATCTTGAACGGATAGCACTCGACCACGAGCAACTGCGCGTTTTTGAGCGTTTCCTGCGCACCTTCGAGAATGGGCACCTCAAAGCCGTGCGTATCGAGTTTGACGAGATACGGGCCGCGCATGCCGCGCGTTGCAACCT
>CAIWCL010000210.1 GCA_903911205.1 uncultured bacterium | reverse complement strand
TTCGTGAGCGCGATCGTGCGAATCGCAAGCCATCCTCCGGCGCTCGCGCCCAAGATCGACACAAGCCACCAGTAAAGATGGCTCGGTGGTTCGGGTGGCGCTACAAGCACGCCTGCGACGCCTGCGCCAATGAAGTACGCGGCGGCGGCAAGGAGCAGAAGTCCCATGACTTGCTTGATGAGATCACTCGCGGGACCTGTGCGCGGCATCTTCTCAATCCACGCAGGATTCGCCGAGAGAACGAGGTAGGGGATCGCCATACCCGTTCCAACCGCGCCGAAAACCGTGAGAATCGTCGTTGGTCCTTGCGTCGTTGCCCACGCGACGGCGGTGCCCATGAGAGGTGCCGTGCACGGCGTCGAGAGCACCGCGGTCATGATGCCGAAGAAGAACGATCCGCTGTAACTATCGTGCTTTGCCTCGACCATGTAGACCCAGTCGGGCAACTTGAGCGAGAAGAATCCGGCCATGCCGATCGCCATCACGGCGATCACCACGCCGACACCGATCGTGAATGCGGGCGTTTGGAAGAGTTGATTCGTGCTGGTGAATCCCTTCACGAATGCAATCATCACGCCGAGCGCAAGCCAGAACGCAATCACGCCGAGCGACATCACGAAGCCGAGCGAGAAGCACTTCGCGCGGCTGCCTTGCGCAGCTTGCGAAAGGCCCATGATTTTCAGCGGAATCACCGGCAACACGCACGGAGTGAAGTTGAGCAGTGCTCCGCCAAACGCGGCGACGACGAGCAACAACAAGAAGCCGAGACCGTTCGGGTCAATCGAGAACTTGTAGGAGAAGATCGGAAACTCAAGGAGCTCCGTTGGCTTCTCGCCCGAGCGAATGCGGCCGTAGACGGTGGGATCAAACGGCGGATCGAACGCAACAAACGCGGCATTCGGTTCACTCGCGGAAGCGTTTGCCACGATTTCAATGCGCGCGACGAGATCGACATCGGCGGGGCGGCTGCATCCGACCGCGTCACACGCTTGGAACGTCACGCGCACCGGGATTTCAACGATGCCGGGCTTCGCATCGCTCTTCACCGAGAGCGGAATGAAGACAACAGGCGTACCTTCGTACACCGCGTACTTCTTCTTTCCTTCGCCAACATCGGTGTCGTATCCATGTTGTTCGGGCCACTGGATAAAAGCCGTGTTGAAATCGATGCCGTCGATCGGTGCGCTCGAAATCGCGCCGTCAGCACCTTCCTTCGGGTTGAGAATGACTTCGGTGCGAATGGCACCATCCCACACCACGAGACCGGGGGCCGGCGGCGTTGGGCCAGTCCACACGTGGTAACCCGACTTCAACTTCATCTCGATCGCGATCGGGAGGTCGCCACCAGGTGCAGCTTTGTCCTGAGAAAGCACGAGTCGCGTTTCGACCTGATCGCGTGAGTCGTTGAAGAGCGGCTCGTCTTCGGCGGCGTTCTTGCCAAACGCGCCACCTCCACCAATTCCACCACCAAGGCCGGGCACGCCGGGGAACTTCGGGGGGTTCTGGGCGAGGGCATAACTCGCGCTCGGTGCCACGAGAAGAATCAGCGCGGCGATCGTGAGGACGGCCACAGCCGCGCCGCGACCGCGAAGAATCGAGTGGAGCATCGTGCGGAGCATGGGCTTGAAACCGGAACGCGAGCGACGAATCGCGCGGTGGAACGGCGAAAGGGGAAAGACCAGCGCGGTCTCGATGGTTCTCAGGTTGCGCATGGGGCGGGCATCCTACGGGCCATGGACGGTTCCGTTGCCAACCGAGTGCGATGGAACGTCATGGGGCACGATTCGCAAGACGTCCGCGTGTCGTGTCGGCGTGGAATGATGGCGCGGGATGATGGCGCGGGATGGCGGCGTGCCATCGCGACGCGGAATCTGCAGTTCCGTTTTCACGGCATTCGGCGTCAGCCGCCGATATGCACGACACTCGGTGGAGGAGCCGAAATCCGGCGGAGCCTGGATTCCTCGCCGACACGTTCAGCCAACTGCGCGGCCTGCACAGACAGGGCCCAATTTCAGGACGAAATATGGCCGGCACCGAAGTTCTCAACCAATCCGATATCGACGCGCTCTTAAACGCTTCGAGCGATCCACCACCTCCCGTGGAGGCACCGCCGACGCAGATCTTCTCGCGTGCGCGTCGCGACCGGGAGAAAGTCGAAATCCGGCCGTACGACTTCAAGCGCCCGGAGCGCATCTCCAAAGACCAGATGCGCGCGCTCGAGATGCTCCACGAGACCTTCGCCCGGAACTTCGGCGCGTCGCTCTCGGGCTTCCTGCGCACGATTGTTGAAGTCCGCGTGTCGAACGCGACGCAGATGACCTATCAGGAGTTCATCTCCGGGCTCCCGAATCCGACGAGCTTCAATCTTGTCCGTTGCCCTCCGCTGGAAGGGCAGATCTGCCTCGAAGTCTCGCCACTCGTCCTCTATCCGATCATCGATCGATTGCTCGGGGGCTCGAACAAAGAGCTCTTCGTTCCGCAGCGGCCGATGACGCTCATCGAAACCAAACTGCTGCAGAAGATCCTTCACCGAGGCATGTTGGCGCTCTCCGAGGCATGGGCCGGGATCCGAAAGATCGAGTTCTCGCTCGGCGAAATGGAGTCGAACCCGCAGCTCGTGCAGATCGTTCCGCCGAACGAAGTCGTGGTGGTTATCGGCTTCGAAGTGAAGTTGACGAATCGCGCGGGATCGATGTCGCTCTGCATTCCGTACAACGCGATTGAGCCGCTGATCGAAGATCTTTCGGCGCAGAGTTGGTTCGTCACGGGGAAGAACCATGGCGAGGGCGGCACTGCGGAACGGATCGCGGGCGGGCTTTCGGGTGCGCGGGTTGAGCTCGATGCAACTCTCGCAACGACAACGATTTCCCTCTCGGAACTGAGGGCACTTGAAGTGGGCGACTTGATCGTCACGAGCCGCCCGGCGACTTCCTCAGCGGTGCTCGGCGTCGAAGGAAAGGCGAAGTTCCTCGCGCAGATTGGGCAGTTTCGCGGGAATCGCGCCTTGCGAATTGGACGGGCTGTTTCACCAAGTGAGCGGATCGATCTCAGCGGCGGAAGCGGGCAGTGAGCCGCATCTTCCGCCTGTGAGGTTTTCGCGAAATCCCGCCCGTCGAGCACCCCGAGCAGGGGGTGCATTGACCTTTTGATGCGGGAGCGATATCTTTCAAGCCCCTCTCGGAGCGTTCGTTGCGATGGGAGGGGAGTTTCGTTTTCCGGTCTCAGACCGGCTTGCGACCGAACGGCGTGTCCCAATGCTTTCGATTCCCGGTGACTCAACCCCCCGTGATACGTCAAGCGGTAGGACCGTTCGGGCTGGATCCTTGCGATGAGGCCTGAGAGGTCTCATCCCCGGACTGGCCCGAGCGAGGCGCGAAGCCTCGTGTCGTTCGTCGGCGTGACGACCCTGTCGTCTGCGACCGACGGATGCGCGTGGACTGCGCCGATGACGTTTGACATCCCCGGAGGTTTCCAACGACCGTGATGGCTTGACCATTCGGCATGATGGAACCGCCTGCGGTGATGTCCGCAGGCACTGAGCCGGCCATGCGCAGTTGCGCGTGGCTTTTCTGTTTCGTGTGGCTTTTCTGTTTCGCTTGGCTTTCTGTTTCGCTTGGCTTTCTGTTTCGCTTGGCTTTCTGTTTCGCTTGGCTTTCTGTTTGGGCGAGGCGAGCAGGAATCGTTTCTCAGCGCGTCGGCAGACGGCGCGTAGGTTTCAGAGGTGCGTCAGACAGACCGAGTCGGTTTGTCTTCGGTCTCGACGCGCGACAACCCAACCGTGGCTCACGCTGCGGCACAACCAAACCGCGATTCTGTCGCGGAACAATCTCGCCCGCGGACTCCCCGCGTGCACGCCAGAGAAAGGTCTCAAAGGTCACTTCGCCATGAACGCTGAAACACTCCGCATCCTCGACTCGATTGCACGCGACCGGAACATCGACCGGGAGCACCTTTTCCGCGATCTTGAGATGGCGATGATCAGTGCCGCGCGCAAGCATTTCGATTCGCTCGACACCGACGAATTCGGCTGCGAGATGGATCGCCTCACCGGGAAGATCTCGATTTGGCGCAACATCATGGACGAAGAGGGCGCGATTGTGGATCGCGAGATGATCCCGATCGAGCGTCTCGGACGTATCCCCGCGCAGACTGCCAAGCAGGTGATGATTCAGAAGTTCCGTGAGGACGAGCGCAATGCGCTGATGGAAGAGTTTGCGAAGAAGCAGGGCGAAATTGTCGCGGGCACCGTGGTCCGCCAAGAGGGCCCTGCGCTCATCGTGCAAGTCGATCGCGCCGAAGCGTTCATGCCGAAGTCTGAGCAGATCCCAGGCGAGATGTTCAAGCCAGGCGATCGCATTCGCTGCCTCGTCCTCGACGTGCGCGACGCGGGAAGCCAAGTCAAGATCATTCTTTCCCGCGCGAATCCCGACTTCATCCGTCGCCTCTTCGAAGCGGAAGTTCCGGAAGTTGCTGAGCGCGTGATCGAGATCAAGGCGCTTGCGCGCGAGCCTGGTCAACGTTGCAAGGTTGCGGTCGCAAGCGTCGATTCGAAGGTTGACGCCAAGGGCGCTTGCATCGGCGTTCGCGGAAGCCGTATTCGCAACATCGTCGACGAAGTGAACGGCGAGAAGATCGACATCGTGTTGTGGAACGAGTCGAGCCAAGTGCTCATCTCGAATGCTGTCCGTCCGGCGGCCGTTGAAGAAGTGAGCCTCTGCTTTGAACTCGGTCGCGCGACGATCATCGTGCGCGAGGATCAGTTGTCGCTTGCGATCGGTAAGCGCGGTCAGAATGTTCGCCTCGCGGCGCGCTTGACCGGTTGGGATATTGACATCCTGACGCCAGTGGAATTCGCGAAGGGCCTCGAGAT
>CAIWCL010000209.1 GCA_903911205.1 uncultured bacterium | reverse complement strand
GCGAAGGCGCGCGGTCAAACGCTCGCGCTCGTTGGCAAGACGCTTACGTATGACACCGGCGGCTACTCGCTCAAGGTGAACAACGGCATGAAGGGCATGAAGTACGACAAGTGCGGCGGCGCTGCGGTGTTCGGCGCGATGCACGCGATCGCGCATGCGAAGCTGCCGATCCATGTCGTTGCGCTCTTCCCAGCCGCGGAAAACATGGTGAGTTCGAACGCGTATCGGCCCGACGACATCATCACGATGTACAACGGCACGACGGTCGAAGTGACGAACACCGACGCGGAAGGACGCTTGGTGCTCGCTGACGCGATCTCGTACGGTTGTGAGAAGTACAAGCCAACTGCGATGGTCGAGTTGTCGACGCTCACGGGCGGCGTGGTCACTGCACTCGGTTCGTGGAGCGCGGGTTACTTCTGCGACGACGCGGCGCTGCGCGACGCGATCGAGTCGAGCTCGGATCGCACGGGCGAAAAAGTGTGGCGCTTGCCGCTCTGGAAGGAGCACAAGGATCACATGAAGAGCCAGCACGCGGACATCATCAACTCGAACCCGTCGCGGCTTGCTCATCCGATCCAGGGCGCGGCGTTCCTCGACTTCTTCGTCGACAAGAACGTTCCGTTTGCGCACATCGATATCGCAGGTGTTGCCAACAGTGACGCTGCGAGCGACCTCTGCGTGTCGGGCCCGACGGGCTACGGCGTGCGGCTTCTTGTCGATCTCGTCGAGGGGATGTGCTGAGCGGCGCGTGCCGCGCAGGTCCGCGCGGCTCGAACCCGAGGGCGTCGAGGCACGCGGGCGTGGAGGCACGCGGGCGTGGAGGCACGCGGGCGTGGAGGCACGCGCCGGAACGTGCTCATGGGTCGGACTGAGCGAGCGCGCGCTGCGCATCATCAGGCGTAAGCGCCCGGGCGCCGTGCAGCGCGGAGTCGGTCGTGGCGCGGAGAAGGAACCCGAACGCCGCGATGATCGACCCGAGCAGATGGCATGCGAAGATGACGAGGATCGCGCCGACGGCAGTGGTCACGAGCGTCATGGCCGACGGTGCGTTCCTCGAGTTGGCGAGCATCATGACGATCATGCCGGCCGCGATGCAACCGAGCCCGAGCATCCATCCAACGACCTTGGTCGCCGTTCCGAGGCCAACCAGAAGGCGCACGGCCTTGTAGGCGGGGCGGTAACGATCGGAGTAGTACTTCAGCGTCGTTTCTTCCATGTGAGGAGCTCCGTCATGCATCGCCCCTCGTGAGGCGACTCCGGGAGAGGCTAAGGCAAAGCGCGTCGACGACAAGGAGTTTCGTTGCCGAATGCATGAGACCGACGCAAGCGTCGAATGACTGAACAAACGACCGCGTACCGCGCGGCTGGTCGCGTCGTCCCGGTCGGTTGTCCTGCGTGCTGTCAGGTCCGCTGTATCCGGCGCACCCACATCGCGACGACCGTCACATCCGCCGGCGAAATGCCCGCGAGTCGACTTGCCTGTCCGAGCGTGCGCGGGCGGAAGCGCGCAAGCGTTTCAACGGCTTCGTTGCGAAGACCGCGAATCTCGCGAGGATCAAGTGCTTCGGGAATCGACACCGAGTCGTACTCGCTCTGTCGACGCACTTCGGCGTGTTGCCGCAAGACATAACCTTCGTAGCGAAGGTCATTCATCGCGCGCTCGACGAGCGTCGACGGCACGCCTTCAACGACGCGCGCGACGCGCTCCGCAACCCATGCGACTTCAACTTCCGGTCGCTTCACAAGGTCTGCGAGGCGTGCGCCACCTTCACGCATTTCGCCGAATGCGCGCAAAATCGCGTTTTTCATCTGCATGCGCGCATCGAACTCCTCACGCTGCGCGCGGCCGATGAGGCCCCATGATGTTCCAAGCGGCGTGAGGCGTTCGTCGGCGTTGTCGGCGCGCAAAAGCAAGCGATGTTCAGCCCGCGAGGTGAACATGCGATACGGCTCGCGCGGCGTGCGCGTGACGAGATCATCGAGCATGACACCTGTGTACGCCTCATGCCGTGCGAGACGCACGAGTTCGAGTCCGCGCGCGCGCCGCGCCGCGTTCACGCCTGCGATAAGACCCTGCGCTCCTGCCTCCTCATAACCGCTGGTGCCATTGATTTGTCCGGCGAGGAAGAGCATCGGCACGCGCTTTGTCTCGGTGGTCGCGTCGATCTGGTGTGGCCAGACCATGTCATACTCGACGGCGTAGCCAAACTTCTGAATCTCCGCGTTTTCAAGCCCACGCAGTCCGCGCACGAGTGGCAACTGCACATCGGCGGGCAGCGAGGTCGAAACTCCGTTGAGATACACCTCATCGGTGAAGAGCGATTCGGGCTCGAGGAAGACGTGATGTGCGTCGCGATCGGCGAAGCGCACGATTTTGTCTTCGATCGACGGGCAGTAGCGGGGGCCACACTCCGCGTCGATTTGCCCTGAATACATCGGTGCGCGCGAGAGATTGCCGCGGATGAGCGCGTGGATTTCGGGCGTGGTCTCTGTTTCGCGGCATTCGATTTGCGCGAGATGTGGGAAGCGGCCTGCGGCGAGTGCGCGTGGCGAGCGATCGCTGAAAGGCGTTGGAACTTCGTCGCCGGGCGCGGGCTTCAGCGCGTGCCAGTCGATCGATCCACGCGCAACGCGCGGGGGTGTCCCCGTCTTCAATCGACCGAGTTCAAAGCCAAGTGATTTGAGCGCAGCGCTGATGCCGCGCGCGCTGCCTTCGCCGATGCGTCCGCCTTCGTTTTTCTCTTCGCCCGTGTGCATGAGGGCGCGCATGAACGTGCCGGTGGTGAGCACGACCGCGCGTGCGGCGAGCGTGCGAGGGGTGTCATGCGCGGCTTCGAGAGGCACGGTGTAGACGCACTCAGCAAGTGTGTCGCCGCGGGCGTTTGCGTCGATTGCTGCACGGTCGGGGCCAATGCGCTGCGAGCCCGGCGGAAGCAACACGCCGCACGCGGCACCGTCGGCATCGACGAGAATCGCGTCGACGGTTGCGGCGATGACGTCGATCGCGGCGTGCGCGTCATCGACCGACGCAAGAAGCCGCTGCACCTCGGCGCGGTACGCGTACTTGTCGCACTGCGCGCGGGGCCCGCGGACGGCGGGGCCTTTCGAACCGTTCAACACCTTGAACTGAATGCCCGAGCCGTCGGCCGCGAGGCCCATGAGGCCGCCGAGCGCGTCGATCTCGCGCACCATCTGACCCTTCGCGAGCCCGCCGATCGCGGGGTTACAACTCATTTGGCCGAGACGCGCGGGCTCCATCGAAATGAGCGCCACGCGTGCGCCTGTGCCGAGCGACGCGGCCGCCGCGCGGGCCGCCTCGGTTCCCGCGTGGCCGCCACCCACGACGAGAACGTCGTAGTGGTCGGCGGAGGCAGGGTTGGGAGCGGTTTCAACGCGCATTTGGTGGGCCAACGTGTCGGCGGGGGCGCAATGGTAGCGGGCGAGGCGCTACACTCTCGCCCCTCGCCGCCATAGCTCAATTGGCAGAGCACCTGATTTGTAATCTGGAGGTTACCGGTTCAACTCCGGTTGGCGGCTTTCGCGGGGCACGTTTGGAAATGCGCGGTTGGGCGCCGCGCGCTGGCCCACGCGGCTGCAGAAACGAGCGCAACTCCGCCATGCAACTCTTCGCACAATCCTTCGCTCCGCGGGTCTTGGCTGCTTTCGCGTTCGTTCAGGAGGGCGGGGGAACATCGGCACCATCGACGATTGAGCCAACCGCAACGACGGCCACAACTGCTCCCGCCGTGGTAGCGCCCGACGATCCTGCACGGGAAGCAATGCTTCGCATCGTGCATGCGCTCGATGAAACAGCGTTTGGGCAGTGGCTACGCGAACACGAAGTGCTGTGGAACTTGATCGCGGTCGGCTCGCTGATCGCGCTTGGTTTCGTGCTCAATCTTGTGATTCGTCGTGCGTTGTCGTCGGTTGTCGCGCGCGCGCTTGACAAGGCGAAGCGGCAACGACTCGCAGGTGCGATCGTGTCATCCAAGTTGTTGGTGCCGATCGCGGCGATCGTGCCGCTGTTGCTCGTGTCGCGTCTCGTGGGCGTGTTGGGTACGGCGGGTGTGATCAATCCGCTCGTTGGGTTCAATGTGTCGAATGTGATGGCTGCGCTCGCAATCCTGCGCGGCATGGGCGCTGTGTCGCGGTTCCTTGCGGTGGCCGATGAGTTGTATTCGTCGCGCCCTGAAGTGAATAGGCCGGGCGCGCTGCGCGGCTATCGACAAGTTGCGATGGTCGCGCTTGCGCTGGTGGGCGGTATCTCCGCCGCCGCGATTGCGGTGGGAAAGAGCCCGGTGGTGTTCCTTGCGGCACTTGGCGCGGCGGGTGCGATTCTCGGCGTCGTTTTCAAAGATGTGCTTTTCTCGCTGGTGGCCAATCTCATGCTCACCGCGAACGATGCGATTCGACAGGGCGATTGGGTCGAGATGAAGCAGCACGGTATTGACGGCCGCATTGCGGAGATCAAGACGACGGCCGTGCGCGTACAGAATGCGGATGGCACAGTGTTCGCCGTTCCGATTGCGCGCTTCGTGCAAGAGCCGTATCTCAACTATCGCTCGAAGTATGGGTCGCCAGGACGTCGTGTTCGGCGCAGCGTGCGCATCGATGTGCGCAGCGTGCGAGCGCTTGATGCGCAAGATCTCGCGCGGCTCGAGGCAGCGCCGGGCATGAAGGGCGTTGCCGAGCGCGCGCGACACGCGGCGGGAAGCGCTGGTGCTGTGACGAATCTGTGCGTGTATCGCGCGTTCGCCGAGCGGTTCCTCGCGGCAAATGACGCCATCGACACGAGTCTGCCGGTTGTCGTGAGCCAGCAGGAGGCAACCGCGAGCGGCGTTCCGGTCGATGTGTTGTGCTTCATCAAGCCGGCGGCTGCGCCAGACCTCGCAAGTGTTGAGGGCGCACTTTTGGATCGCATCTCGCTCGCGGCGGATGAGTTCGGGCTGCGGCTGTATCAAGCGCCGAACGACATTGGTCCCTCGGTCGCGCCGCCTACGTTTTTGCAGGGTTGAGCGGCGGGGCGGCTGGTTGCGGCAGTTGTTTTGTGCCGAACCCGTCGGCGGCGCAGCTTTGGCGCGATACGAAGTCGCGAGAGGGCGCGGAGTCGTCCTCCATCCCCACCCAACCGCACGCCGGACGCTGCCGAGGCTCCCTGCGGCACTTGCCCGCACAGACCGACATGTAGGGGGGGAGTTCCTCGGTTCGAGTTGCGAATCGTTTGCGGACACCCGATTTGGCCTGTACTATCCCTGCCCCGTCTCCGGCGGGACACATCCAAGGGCGGATACTCAAGCGGCCAACGAGGGCAGACTGTAAATCTGCTGACTATGTCTACGGGGGTTCGAATCCCTCTCCGCCCACTCCTTGAGCGGCTGCCGCTGCGGCGGCAGCCTTTGGTGCTAGCGCTGCAGCAGCGGGCTTTGGTGCTAGTGCTGTGGCAGCGGGCTTTGGTGCTTGAACTGCGGCGGCGACCTTTGGCGTAAATCGCGCCATAGGCAGGGGCCGCAACCGCAACCGCAACCGTGACCGCTCGCGCCTGCGTTCGCTCGCACCGTTCGTGACAATCACACTGCGTTCGGGGTTTCGCGAGGGTGAAACGAAGCAGTTCGAGCCGGTTTTTCGGTCTCGGGCGGCCGGACGCTTTGACGCGAGAAGACTCACATCGGCATCGGAGCGCCGCTCGTCGTTGATGAGTCGTCGAACATCACGCGGCGACGCGTGCCGGCCTTGCGTGTCGGCCTTGCGTGTCGGCCTTGCGTGTCGGCTTCACGCGTCGTCCTCACGCGTCGGCCTCGCGTGTCGTCCTCGCATGTCGTCCTCGCGTGGGAGCAGTCGCCTCACCTCGCCGTCGCCTCTCCTCGATCTCCTTCACAACGACCAGGCGAAATGAACGAGTGGTTCGAATCGGACGTTGTCAGCCCTCTGCTCTCCGCACCCACTTTCAAGCACGAAGCCGAAGGCCCTGCCTTCGGCTTCGAACTCTCCGTCGCAACCAACACGCGTGCGCGACCATGTGTCTGGTTCGGGACAACCCTGTGCATCGTGCCGCGGAATCCGGCACAGGGTTGCCCCGACCCAAGTGTCATCCCCGTCGGCGGCGCCCGCCTACGAGCCCGGCCAGTGCCATGAGGGCGAGCGCGCCCGGCGCGGGGACCGCGGTGTAGGTCAGCACCACGTCACGCCATTCCTTGCGCGAACTCGCTCGAATGCGTAGCGGTTCGCCGCCCGCGACGACGAGCAGCGTCACGTCGGACTCCGTGGCAAGCCGCTCGACGACCGACTGGAGTTGTGCATCCGTCAGGTTCGCTTCCTGCAACGCTTCGATGGATGCAATCGCGAGCCGCGCTTCGGATTCGAGGTGCGCGTGGCGTTGCGCTTCGTAGGAACAGGTCATCGCATAGGTGATGGCGATGGCACAAGCGCCGAACACCGCGAGAAGCGGAAGTATGACGCTTCGCTCAAGCGAGCGGAAGCGTGTTCCTCGCGGAAAGTGTTCTCGGTGACCCGTACCCATGGAAGTGCATCCGTGGCATCACATGCGATGTCGTACCCGCGATGCCGTTGCGCAAGGGTCGGCGTGCGATTTGGGTTGGTGGAGTGAAGTTCGCATCATGCGCACGCAAACCGCCTGAGAAGGTCGTGATACGTGCATTGCGGCGCACAACGGGGAATGCGCCCCTCAGGTGCATGCCGACCTCGTGATGCGGTTCTCGCTCGGTGCCTGAGCGATCACGCGTTGGGGCGATCGTTGCGACTTCGAACCCCGCGAGTTCAAAGACTGCGACTTCAAACCCCGCGACTTCAAACCCGCGAGTTCAAGCCCCGCGATGTTGAACCGCGCACCGTCAAACCCGGCCACTTGGAGCCCCGCGAAGTTCGCTCGATCATGTCATCGCAAGCGTGTACGCTCGTCGCCCCGCATGACCGCGCCGACACCCTCCAAGATGGACACCATCGCACTTGCCTTGCGCGACGCGCTTGCAACCGCGCTCGCAGACGACTTACAGCGCAGCAAAAGTTCGCGCGACTTCGCGCGGCGCACGGGTCTCGACAAATCGATCGGTTGGAAACTGTGGCGCATGACGACGGCGCCGTCGGCGGTCGCGTTGCTGAGAGTCTTTCCGAAGACGCGTGGCGTGCGCGTCATTCTCGATGCGGTGCAGGAGAAATCTCGCACGCGTGCACTGGCCGACGAGGTCGCGCGACTTGCGAATGAGTTGCTCGCCCTTCGCACAGCGGCTGATCGTGAAGGACGGACCGTCGAACAGAAAGTCGTTGCGCCGGCGCTCCCTCGAACGAACATCATCGCGCAGCTCGAGCAGGGTTTCGACGAAGCGGTGAAAACGCAGGGGTTTTCGCTGGAATTGCGCGTTGGCGCGTTCTTGCTTGCGCCTGACGCGGCGCGTGAGCGCGTCGACTTGGCGGCGTGCACGCTCATCGATGGCCCGCGTTGCTATCGCGCCGAGACACGCGCGGCGGTGTACGCGCCGATCACGCGGTGGGAGGGAAAATCCGCCGTCGAGCGGCCGAGCGGTTCACCTTCCGATCTCAACGGTGTTCCAGGATTCGTTCCTGAACTCTCATCGCCCGCGATCGACGCATCGCAGTTCACGGCGTTTTGTCGAAGTGAGAAGTCGATCATCGATGAGTGGTCGTTCTTACCGCGTCCGGGTGTGCCCGAGATGCTTGCGTTTCTGGAAGTGTCGCGGAGCGGCGGGAGCATTTGGGCTGCGCAGGCGCACGACTTCGGCTCGCTCGCGATGGCGATCACCGCTCCGATGCGCCGGGCCGTCTTCGACATTTGGGTGCATCGCGCGATGCCGACGCCTGACTTCACGGTGTCGTTCCGTCAAGTGCAAGCGGTGATTCCGCATCCCGGTGCGCCATCGCGCGTGCTGCCGAGCCCCTTCGCCGATGGCGTGTTGCTTGAGTGTCGAAAGCATGGACTCGGCCCGAGTATGGGTGAGGTGAGCACGCGGTATCGCGCCTTGCTTGCGCGCGGCGCTGCAGCGATTGGCGCTGATTTGGCTAATTTCCGGCTGTTCCGCGTGAGTGTGCGTCATCCGGCGTACGCGAACTTCATCGTGGTCGATTGGCCGCTCGCGCATCGCTCCTAACGCGCGGGCGATGTCTCTATCAACGTCTCCATAAACGTCTCACGCGACGTCTCAAAAATCGCGAAAGACACAGAAGTGTCTCCAGAGACACATTCCATGGCGACATGCACGCCTGCGTGACGTGCTGTGCTGTTTTTTCACGCACTCATGGGTGAGTCTTGGAGGGGAGCTCCGCGAGAAGGGTCGTTTGCCGACGAGTTCGGCTGTGGTGATCGGTCTTCGTTCCGCGCGGACCGAGCGAGTTTTTAATGGGGCTCGTCCCTAGGAGTTGGTTTATGCGTCAGTCACTTCTCAATGTTGGTGCAATCGCTGTGCTTGCGACGACCGCCTCGGTGGCGAACGCCACGATGCTCGCGCAGTGGACTTTCGACAACTCGATCAATCCCACCAACGCGAGCTCATACGGCTGGGGAAGCGAGTCGGGGCCGTACTTCGGCGTGTTCACGATCGATACCGGCAACAGCAACTCGACCTTCTCCTCGCCTGCCGGCAATGGCTCTGCCTACGGCTTGTCCGCGGACCGGTGGTCGCAGGGTTCGTACGCGCAGATCGACGTTTACGGTTTGCCCTCGTACCTCAATTCGTTCACGGTCTCGTGGGACCAGACCCGCGCCACCTTCGGACCCGCCGACTTCCGCGTTGACGTGTCGTACGACGGCGGCTCGAACTTCACGACGCTCCCGAACTCTGACTACACCTCGATCAATGCTGGCGCGAACGGCTCCGGAACGAACGCGTGGTCCGTGAACGGCGGGCGGCAGTCCGAGTTCACTCGCTCGGTCTCCTTCAGCGGGGCGCTCACGGGGAACGCGGACATGATCAGGATCCGGCTCGTCGCCACTGGTGCGAACCTCGGCAACGGTGCAGCGCGCTTCGACAACGTCGTGGTGTCGGGCGTCCCCGCACCTGGCGCGATCGCGCTCTTGGGATTGGCTGGTTTCGCGCGACGCTCGCGCCGCTGATGTGGCTCACGCGACCGTTGTTGTCGCTGAGTGCGCAAATCATCAAGATTGGTTCTGTCGCAGCGCTCTCCGAAAGGGGAGCGCTGTGCTTTTTGAGTTGGTGCACGGCACCCAACTTCTGGCACCCAAGTTTTACCACCACGTCGCCGCGAAAGGCTTCTTCAGAATTCCGCGTCGCGCGAAAGCACCGCCGATGACGCTGCGTGGCGCCGGATACTCGAGTATTTCTCGAGCGCCGCGCAAATCGGCCTCACCGCAACGCCGAAGGAGACCAAGGAAGTCTCGAACATCGAGCATTTCGGCGAGCCGATCTACACTTACTCGCTCAAGCAGGGAATCGACGACGGCTTCCTCGCTCCGTACAAGGTCGTGCGCATCACGTTCGACCGGGATGCCGAAGGCTGGCGGCCAGAAGCGGGCAAGGTGGACAAGCACGGGAATCTGATCGAGGACCGTGAGTACGGCGAAACGGACTACGACAAGACCCTCGTGCTCGAGGAGCGGACCGCACTCGTCGCCGCCAAGGTCACGGAGTTCCTGAAGGAAAG
>CAIWCL010000208.1 GCA_903911205.1 uncultured bacterium | reverse complement strand
GTACCAATCGGCCCACTCGCCTTCGACGATGTCTTCTGGCGCAATCATGCGGGCACTTTAGCAGTCGCGTTTCGCGTCGGAAATCGAATGTTTCGCGGCGAGTCAAACACCGCGCCCAGTTCGTCAATGCCGATGCATGATTGGAAGCGACACACGCTTCTCGAGTTCGTCGGTCGGCACCGCGACGAGGTCGTAGCCGTTCGCGTCGACGACGGTACAGCGAACGAGTTCGCCTGGCGCGCGCTTCTCGGTCGACTGCACGTAGGTGAGCGAATCGATCGAGGGCGCTTGGAAATACGCACGACCCGTGTACAGCGCACCGCCCTTGGTGACGCCGGTCGTTGCGCGTGATTTCACGCGACCAACAGCCGGGCCTTCGATCAGCACATCGAATTGCGCCTTCGCCTCCGACTGCAACTTCGCGTTCTCGAATGCGATTTCCTGTTGGAGCATCATCAAGCGCTCCTCGCGCTCGCGCTTCACTTCATCAGGCACAGCGAGCGTCGGGTCCTGTTCCATCGTGCCCGCCGGTGTTCCTTCTTCTGCGGAATAGCGGAAGACGCCCATCATGTCGAACTGCTGTTCGTTCACAAACTCAAGCAACTGCTCGAAGTCGTCGTCGGTTTCGCCTGGGAATCCAACAATGAAGGTGGTACGGATCGCGATGCCAGGAACACGCTCTCGCAGTTTTCCAAGCAATTCCTCGGTGTGCGCGCGCGTCGTATGCCGGCGCATCGCCTTCAGCATGGCGTCGCTTGCGTGTTGCAGCGGCATATCGATGTACTTCACGATGTGGTCGAGGTTCGCAATCGCATCGATCGATGCATCATCAAACTTCGAGGGATACGCATACATCAGGCGCATCCATCCGCCGCCGAATTCGCGCGCGACGCCGTTGATCGTTTTCAAAAGTCCGGGCAAGCCGCCGTCGTAGCCCACGTCCATGCCGTAGCTCGTCGTGTCTTGTCCGATGAGGTTTAACTCAAACGCGCCCGATGCCATGAGCCCACGCGCTTCGGACGCGATCTGATCGAGCGGTTTCGAACGCATTTTCCCGCGGATCGAAGGAATCGTGCAAAATGCACAGCGCTGGTTGCATCCTTCAGAGATGCGCAAGTACGCCCAGTGACGCGGCGTGAGGCGCACGCGATCTTCATCGCCCTCGAAGTAGCCGATGCCTTTGCCGTCCGCGCCGTTGACCGTCAGACCAACGGTTTTCATGCCGCGCTCCGCAGCCGCCTGCAGTGCGTTCCCTGCGATCCAATACTTCGGCGCTTTTTCCGCGACTTCCGCCGCGCCTTCACCGCCGACCGCATCGACGATGTGATCGCGATCAAAGACGCCGACCATCGCATCGATGCCGGGGGCCCACTCGAGCAACTTCGCGCGATGCCGCTGCACCAAACAACCTGCGACGACGACGCGCTTGATCTCGCCATTTTCTTTGCGGCGAATTGCGTCGTGAATCACTTCGAGCGACTCGTCTTTCGATGCTTCGAGGAAGCCGCAGGTGTTGACGACGATCGCGTCGGGGCGCTGATCTTCGTTGACGAGTTCGAAACCTGACTGCTTGAGGACGCCGAGCATCTTCTCGCTATCGACAAGGTTCTTCGGGCAGCCGAGGCTGACGAAACTCACACGGGCGATGTCGGGCTTCTGCTGCGTCATAGGAAGTTCAGGGTGGACTGCGAAGTCGTGAATCGGAGAGTGTAGATCGATCAGCGCGCGCTGCCGAAGCCATAAAGCCCGTGTGATGTGATTTCTCGCCAAACGCCGTCGGCGAGGCCTGCGGGCCGCTCGCCGCGAGCAATCGCCGCACGCACATCGGTCGACGAAAGATCGACCGGTTCGAGCGGCAGGAGCCAAGACTCTGCGTCCGCGAACCCGTTCGAAAGATGGTGTTTCGCGCCGAAATCGCGGAGAAACGCGCGAACGGTCGCGTGGTCATCGGGAGGACGCACGACGACCGCTGGGCGCGCGAGTTCCAGAAGCTCGCGCCATCGGTGCCAGCGTTCGATGTGGCGAATGGCATCGCTTCCCACAAGAAATGAGATGGCACCTGCGAGATGCGGATACGACGCGAGGAGGGCCTCGACGGTGTCGATCGTGAAACTCGGGCCCGGTCGGTCGAGTTCTCGTTGCGAGAGGCGAATCTCGCCGCCGACACGTTGCCCAAGCTGTGCGAATGCTGCGCGACACATCGCCACGCGAGCTTCGCGATGCGCGGGCGGATGATCGAGTTTCAGCGGATTGAGTGCAGCCGGCATGACCGTCGCGACTGGCGCACCAAGTGCGCGCATCGCGTCCCTCAGCATCGTTGCGTGACGTGCATGCGGGGGATCAAAACTTCCGCCGTAGAGCAGGAACGGTCGCTCGGGTGTGCAAAGTGAAATCGCCGGCAGCGCGCCGAATGCATCGGCGAGAAAGGCAGCATTTTGCAGCGCTTTTTGTGAACTTCGTGCGAGCGTACGAAGTTCGCCGATGAGCGACGGGCGACGCAGCACACTTCGAAGCACGCGCGTCAGTTTGGTTGCGCCGGTCGCATCGACGAAACCCGTCACCTCGCGCGGGAGTGCGTCATCGGCAGCGTCGCCCACGCCCCGCACGATCGCCCATGGAATGTTCGCGGCGTCCGCGCACGTCGCGAAGGCAAGCGATTCGGTGTCGACGAGATCGGCCGCACGCTCACGAAAGAGCCGCGCCTTTGCGTCGGGATCATGAACGGGTGCGTTTGATTCAGTGATCGCAAGTGGTGGGGAGTTGCGGTCGAGTGGAAGTGTCGGTCGCGCCGTGCAGCCCACAACGCTCGTCGGCGCGTAGGCGGTCCCGCGGGCGAGTGTCGGGTTGAGCCCGCCCGCAACCCCGACCAACAGGATGAGGCGTGGGTCTCTGACAGGCCAATGGGCGCGTTCTGCGAACGCACGACGCACGGCATCGGGTCCGGGACCGATGGTTTTCACCGGCAATTTCGCAAAGCGCAGCAGGGCGCGCCGCTCAAAATCCAACGGGCAGAGCACCAGTGGGGGCTCTGCTGGCTTGAGTACTTCGTCGGACATGAGGGCGGGAGCCGACATCTTTTTGAGGGTACCGGATTGGCGACTCGACAGCGGCGGAGGAGTCGCTATCATCTCCGCCTTCCCCTAGACCGGATGCAAGTTCGGTTTCACGCTGGCCCCATCGTCTAGCCTGGTCTAGGACACCTCCCTTTCACGGAGGTAACGAGGGTTCGAATCCCTCTGGGGTCACTCAACGCAAACGG
>CAIWCL010000207.1 GCA_903911205.1 uncultured bacterium | reverse complement strand
TACGTCATCGGCGGCGAGAACTGGGACATGCGCACGGTCCACATCCCCGGCAACAGTTGCCTCGATTGCCACCGCGTGGGCCTGAGCACGATGTCGATGTTCATGGAGAACGGTTGGGACCCGAACGCGCACATGCCTCCGAACGATCCGGGAAGCCTCGCCGCCGACGCCGCCCAATTGCTGAAGGTGCTGCGCGAAGGACCGGCAAGCGTGGAGGGCGCGACATGGATCGTTCCGCCTGCAAAGGGACGGCCCGCCGAGATCGTGGGCGACGACTACCCGCACAAGGCACGGTTCAACAATCCGAAGCCCGCGTCCAAGCGGAAGGACAAGTAGCCGCAGCGGCGCGCCGAAACCGAAGGAACCCGATGCCCTCCACGGCTTGATCTGGAGGCTGCTCCGGCGCGACATGCACCAACTCTCAGTGCAGCCGTAGGGGCCAAGATCCGGACGGCGCAGAGGGCTCGGAAGGCGGAAGTCTCGGGTCATGAGTCGGAGGCGATCGCTCTCGCGAGTGGCGCCGCGGGATATGGTGCTTCCATTGCATGGCAAGTCGGCGAGAGCGGTCCGTCGGAGAATCAGCAAGGAGCGCAGCGCATGAGGATCGTCAGCACACGCCGCTCCCTTTCTTCTGCCTGCGTCGCCGCGCTCCTCTGTGGCATGTCCTTGACCGCCGGGTGCGTCACGCCTCAGGAATCTGCGCGAAGCGCCACTGCGACCGGCGTCATGGCTCCGCTCGTGATCGATGTCGATCCCGCCTCTGAGATCAGCGGGGTCGTGCGATCGGTCTTCGAGGACTCGCACGGAACGATCTGGTTGGGCGGCGAGTGTGATCTGTTCCGCAACGACGGACGAACATTGACCAGCTATGCCATCAAGGACGATTTCGGCCGCGGGGTCACGATCAAGAAGATCGTGGAAGACAAGGATGGCAACATCTGGTGCGGAACCACGGGCGGCATCACCCGAATCGACGGCACGTCATTCACGAGCTTCGGCGAAAGGGATGGATTGATCAGCCAAGACGTGTGGAGCATGGCCGTCGACTCGAGCGGGACGATTTGGATCGGCACCCTCGGGGGCGTGTGCCGATTCGATGGGAAGACATTCGCCCCCTTCCAGCTTCCAGAAGCGCCGCCCGATCCGACCAGAGGCGTGACCAGCGGCAGGATCGTGCATTGCATCATGGTTGACCGCGAGGGTCAGGTGTGGTTCGGCACCAACGGAGGGGCGTACGTCTACGACGGCAAGACGTTGAGGAACCTTTCCGAACGAGACGGCCTGCCCAACAACGCCGTCAGCAGCATTCTTGAAGACAAGTCGGGAAACATCTGGTTCGGGACGACTCATGGAGGCATCAGCCGGTTTGACGGCACCGCCTTCACGAACTTCACCGAACTGGGCATCGTCGAGGGCAATGAGATCTGGTGCATGCATGAGGGTCGATCGGGAGACATCTGGATCTCCGGTAAGCGCTCTCCCATGTACCGATACGACGGCCATGCATTCACCAGGGTGCCGGAACAGGACGAGATCACGACGCTCGCGTTCACCATCCTGGAAGACAGCGCGGGACGAGTTTGGCTAGGCGGAACCAACGGCCTGTTTCGACGCGACGGCGAGTCGTTCGTGAAAGTCACGAAGGACGGTCTGTGGCGGTAGCCCCATCTTTGCAGCACGGCGCGGAGGGCGCGGAACGCGGAAGTCTCGGGTGATGAATCGGGGCGAACCCGCAGTGAGCCCGCCTCAGCCGCACGACCATTCCTTTGGGACGGAGCAACTTCCTGTTCGAACTCTGCATCGGTCGCTCCAATCGATTGCTCGAACGACAAGAGTCCCTGAGATGGCGCGTACCCGTACTGCGCCCCCCGTCATCCGCGTGGCTTGTCTTGCGACGGCTCCGGCTCATTGGAAACTTCCAGGGAACTCAACGCCACGCGGAAGCCGACGTAGTCGGAGCGAGTGTCCG
>CAIWCL010000206.1 GCA_903911205.1 uncultured bacterium | reverse complement strand
CGTCGGGGCCTCCGATCTCGCGCGCGTTCTCGACGCGTGGGGCAAGTGATCCCCGCGTTCCATGGTTGCGCGTTCCATGGTTGCGCGTTCCATGGTTGCGCGTTCCATGATTGCGCACACCATGATTGTGCACACCATGATTGTTCACACCTTGATTTCGCGCGCCCGCGCTCATTCACGGCGCATGCACTTGATGGAATATGCGCATAGCGGCATAGTCACTGCAAGGCATATTCACTTGACTGCATACTCAAGCGTGACCACCACACGCGCGGTCTTGTCGATATGGCTCGTGTTGTATTCGCCGTAATCACTCGAATCCGTCGATCCGCGCGCCACAATTTGATAGACGCCTTGCGATGCGCTGACGAGGCCACCGACGGCGCTTCCTGAGCCACGCGCAAGGACTTGCGCGCGTTCGTAGGCATTCGCGGTCGCCTTCTCCAACAACTCAAGTTTTGTCTTTTCGAGCGTGCTCACGGTGTACGTCGGCGCATCGCTCTCGACTTCAACACCTTGCTTGATGAGCGCCGTTGCGCCGTTCGCAATCTCGCGCACAACTTGCACATTCGACGATGAGAATCCAAGTCGCTGCCGCAGCGCGAATCGTTCCACTTCGTTCGTCGGGTTGCCCTTCTCATCGCGCTTCATTTCACGCGAGATATCAACACTCGCAACGGTGATCGAGTCAGCAGGAATCCCCTTCGAGACAACGTATGCCTTGAGCGCGTCGGTCGCCTTCGCGAGTTCGTCGTACGCCGCAGGAAGCGTCGCTGCACGTGCACGCACCGTACCCCACCAGACCGCGCGGTCACTCGTGATGTCGAGTTCCGAAACGCCTTTCACGCGAATCACGTTGTCCTGTTTCATCGTGCGCACCGCACGACCAACTTGATCGCTCGCGCCAAGCACCGCGAATGCGAGCGTTGCGCCGAGTAAGAAGATCCCTGCACCAGGCGTTGCGATCCACCGACCAAGCCGCGAAACCATCCCCAGACGTTGCTCCGACATGACGCCTCCCTGCGCCGCCGACAGCGCGGACCACGCGTGAAACACGAGTAGACGCGCGACCGTGCGCGTGCAGTGCTCAGGTTTCGATTCTCTGTCGACGAGGCGGCGAGGGTAGAGCCGCCGAACGCGAGTTCAAGGGGTCGCCGGTGCTGAAGCTGAATTTCCCGCAGGTGGGACGTCGACGTGGTACTGCGCTCGGATCGCCTCAAGTTTCTGCGTCATCGCTCGCAGGGACTCCGCGTGCTTCGGGTCGCCCACAAGGCTTCGAAGTTCGTCGGGATCTGCGGCAAGGTCGTAAAGTTCGAGGGTACGCTCGCCCGTCGTCGGATCGATCAGATCAAGGAACCGAATCAGCTTCCAGCGATCGGTTGCGACGCCCTCGTGGCGCGGCACCGTATGCGAACCCTTCGACTCTTCGAAGCGGTAGTACACCGCGTCACGGAACGGCTTGTCGGTCGCGCTGCCTGCCGCGAGGAGCGGCAGCATGCTCTTCCCCTGCATGTCGGCGGGAACCGAAACGCCCGCCGCCGCGAGGAACGTCGGCGCGAAATCAAGGTTCTGCACCAACGCGCCCGACGTTGCTCCCGCCGGAACGCGCGCAGGCCAACGCACGACAAGCGGCATGCGGAAACTCTCTTCGTACATCCAACGCTTGTCGAACCACCCGTGCTCGCCGAGGAACCAGCCTTGATCGCTCGTGTAGACGACGATCGTGTTCTCCGCGAGCCCGAGTCGGTCGAGTTCTTCGAGGATGCCGCCGACCGAGTCATCGACGCCCTGCGCCGTGCGGAGATAGTCCTTCGCGTAGCGTTGGAAGCGCCACTCTGCGAGCGACTTCGGCTTCATGCGCGAGTAGCGCTCCATGAGCTTTCGATTCTCATCGCGATATGCCTCCACGATCGCGCGCTGGATTTCGCCTGGAATCCGCTCGATTTCGCGCTGCATCCACGAATCAAGTCCGTCCAGTTTGCGATCGGGAAAGAGCTCGCGCGCAGGCACTTTCAGGTCGTACTCCCACGCGAGATCGCGGTCGACTTGCATCGTCTGCATCGAACTCGCGCGACTGCGACCTTCGTAACGATCAAAGAATGTCGCAGGAAGCGGAATCTCATCATCTTTGAAGAGATTGAGATGTCGCGCCGTCGGCATCCAGTTGCGGTGCGGCGCTTTGTGATGAACAAGCATCGCGAACGGCTTGCCATCCTTCGCCGCGGGCGCGAGCGCACGCAATCGCTCGAGCGCGTTGGCATGGATGATGTCGGTGACATGTCCCTCGCGCTTGGTGCGTGCGCCATCAACGATGAACGTCGGATTCCAGTAGTCGCCCTGCCCGACGAGGACATCCCAGTGATCGAAGCCCGTCGGATCGCTTTCAAGATGCCACTTCCCGATGACTTCGGTGCGATATCCCGCGGATTGCAACAACTTCGGAAATGTCTGCTGCGTGCCGTCAAAATTCTGATCGTTCGTTGCGAAGCCGTTGAGATGACTGTGCTTCCCCGTCAGCATCACCGCGCGAGATGGGCCGCAAATCGCATTCGTCACACTCGCGCGATCAAAGCGCATGCCTTCGCGCGCAAGACGGTCGATTCCCGGCGTTGACACGAGGCCGGGTGCGGCCGTCGCGCCATAGCACGAAATCGCCTGCTTCCCATGATCATCCGACATGATGAAGAGAATGTTGGGACGACGCGTGGACGAGACAGATGTCGATACTGCCGACGCCGTGTCAGGCGCAGTCTGCGCAAGCACCGCTGTCTCGCTGACTGCGATCAGCACGAGCGCACCGAAACTCGCACACAGAAACCCGAACGAACGGATGATCGCGAAGAGCGTCGCGCGTAGTCGTTGAATCGGCATGCGCGCAGCGTACCGCGAGCCTACTTCTCGCGAAGAGCGCTGAAGAGAAACTGCGCACGACGCTCGTTGCCATATTCGCCTTCCGCTGCGCCGTGGCCAGCGTTGGGAATCACGAGCAACTCAAAGTCCTTTCCCGCGTCGATCAATCGTTGCGCCACCTGGAACGTGGTCGCAGGATCGACGTTGTCATCGAGCGCCCCAACAACGAGCATCAACTTTCCACCGAGTTTCGCAGCATCTTCCATGTTGGAACTCTTCGCGTAACTCTCGTCGATGGGCCAACCCATCCACTGCTCGTTCCACCAAATCTTGTCCATGCGATTGTCGTGGCATCCACAATCGGCCACGGCGACGTCGTAGAAATCGGCATGATCGAGCACCGCGCGCATCGCGTTCTGTCCGCCAGCGCTTCCGCCGAAGATTCCGACACGCGAAAGATCCAACGACGCATCACGCGCGGCGAGTGCGCGCATCCATGCGATTCGATCAGGGAAACCCGCGTCTTTCAAGTTTTTCCAGCAGACATCGTGAAAGGCTTTGCCGCGCCAATTCGTGCCCATGCCATCAATCTGCACCACGATCGCGCCCAGTTCAGCGTACTCACGCGAGCGCCCGCCGAGTTCAAACCACTTCGGCACATGGTGCCCATGCGGGCCCGCGTAGATGTTCTCGATGACCGGGTACTTTCGCGATGGGTCGTAGCCAGTCGGGCGATAGACGACGCCCCAAATGTCGGTCACGCCATCACGACCTTTCGCGACGAACGGTTCAGGCGCGATCCAACCCGCCGCGCGCATGGCACTGTCGTCGGCGCGTCCGAGTTCAACAACCAACGCGCCATCCTTCGCGCTGCGAAGTTCGTAGATCGGCGGCATATCGGCACGTGCGCGTACACACACAAGCGCGCTGCGGTCGGGTGAGAAATCCACGCGACATGTGCCATCTCCCGACGTCAGCATGACACGATCACCGGAGTCGATCGAAACGCGTGCGTGATGCACGTGATACGGATCTTGCGACACGTCGCGCCCCATCAACGCAAACTCGATCGTGCGTGCCGCTTCGTCCACATGTGCAACGCGTCGCACATTCCACGCGCCTTCCGTGACGCGGCGCTTCACCGAACCCGTAGCGACATCGATGAGTTCAATGTGATTCCAGCCACTTTTCTCAGTCATCCAAAGCAACTCGCCTGTTTCGTCGAGCCAGTGCATCCAAACCTTGTTCGTCCAATCGACGAACGTCGCAGACGACTCCTCCGCGATCCTGCGGGCGGCGCCAGTTGCAAGATCGATCGCAACAAGGCGCACCACTTGATGCCCACGTTGGTTGTAGAGGAACGCAACCTCGCGACCATTCGGCAGCATGCGCACGCGATCGATCGACCACGGAGTTGCGAAGAGCGTGCGGTCGAGCGGAACTTCGCGTGCAACAAGCGCGCTGCTTGCGTCGAGTTCCACGCGGAAGAGATGCGGGATCGACGTATCGATCGGGTCCCCTGGCTTGACATAGTCGAACGATCGAACCCGAGGTTGCAACTGATCTTTCGGTGTCGACTCGATAATCGTCACGCGTCGCTGTTCGGGCCGATCGACGCGCATCGCAAAGACTGCATCGCGCGTTGGCGAAACCCAAAATCCTCCCGTAAAACCATTCGCTTCGCGACGCGAGGCGTCGGGGCCTTCCGCTTGAAAGAACGTACGTCCTGCACCATCGACGAACTGCAAAGAGCCGCGTTCCGCACGAACTTCGTACGGGGGAATCACGTTGGTGGGCGCGTCGCTTTCTGCCTTCTCCGCGCGAGGCACACGAAGTTCAGCCTCGGACTGTGTCTCGCGTTGGCCATCCTGTGTATCGATGGGCTCCGGCTCCGCAGGCGGCGCGTCGCCAATGACGATCACGCGGTCGAGATCGTTCGCGACCGTGTGACCGAGTTCACGACCCATGACCGTGCGCACAAACCACGCGTGACCGCCAAAGGTCTGCTGGCGCCTCGAATCTCCCGCTTCAATGCGACCGTACGAACGCTCGGCGTTGGCGCGATCGATCCAGAAAATCTCGACCGCTTCGTCGAGGCGATTTTCGAAGGTGAGATGCACCGACGCACCTTGGCCACGACTCCGTCGCTTTCCTGGTTTCAGTGAAGTTTCGAGAAGCGCCCGCGCCGTCGGATCACTTACAGCCACGATCGCTCCACCAAGCGCGCAAACAACGGGTTGTTCGCGCCCTTCCAGTGCGATGGCCACACGATCGTTCGAAACGCTCAGACCACGCACGGGAAGTCGATCATGAAGTCGATCGGGAGCAGCATCACCGACCGCCGCGACGAGCGCAGCCACGGCCCCGTGATCGAAGAGCGGTACGCGCGCTTCAGCACCAGTCTTCGTCGCGTCACAGAGCCACCAGCGCCGCGCGCCGTCGCGCGATGATTCGACGTACCAAAGGCGCGCGCCGTCGATCCACGTGCGCGGCCCAACCGGATCGTGGTACTGCGCCACTTGCGCTGCGATTCGCGCACGCGCAGCGTCGATTTCATCGCGCACGTTTCCAAAGGTCGCTCGTGACTCGGTCGCCGGATGGATCGAATCGGCCGCGAATACCTGCGCGCACACGCTTGCAAGCACGGCGCACGCGAGCCACACGCATCGCGTGTCGGGGCTGCCGACGCAACGCAAAAAGATGATGAAGGATCTGTAAGCAGTCGCAGCGCGGACGTTCATACCGCGAGTCTACTGCGCGCGTGACGAGAAGAGGCTGATTCCTATTCGCACTTCTTTCGATCGCGCTGCACAACACTCGCTTGCGAGGCGACTTGTGGCGTTCGCGTCCACGAAACAAAGGCCCTGCGCCGCACTCAGATGCGCCATCAACCAACGCGCAACATCGGATCTCTTCACACGAATCCGATCAAAGACACTCGGCTTCGCAACGAAATGCCGACGCAATGAACGCACGCGCCACGTTTCATTTCGTTATTCCCGCCCGCTCGATCTATCCAATCCGACTGAAGGAGAACGTATGCGTTTCCGTACCTCGACTGTCTTTGCCTCGCTCGTGCTCACCGCGTCTGCCCACGCGGGTTTCCCATCCGAAGCGCTTCCCCGCGTTGCCGTTGGTGACGTCATCGGCGGAAACGCCGCTGTTCTTGTGCGCCCTGCGGCCGGCACCGGCACCGTGCTGATCGAAGTTGCACGCGATGCCGCGTTCACCAACATCATCTCGCAGCAGTCGATCGTCGTCGACAACGCGCTGCTTCCGGGCAAGATCTTCCTCAGCGGACTTGACCTCGGCGTTCCACACTTCGTGCGCGTCACCGATGGCAAGAAGGTTCGCACCGCGACCTTCATCACGGGCGCCGCGATGATCGGTATGAATGCAGCGCCTGCAGGCCTCCGATTCGGCGTGACCGGCGACTGGCGCGGCGATGTCGGCATCTACAACGCGATCCTCAACGCCGATGAGCGTGCGCTCGATTACTTCGTGAAGCTTGGCGACACCATCTACGCCGACGTTGCGAGCCCAGCTGTTCCGGTTCCACAAGCAACGACGCTTGATGAATATCGCGCAAAGCACGTGGAGTACTACCAACCCACGCACGGCATCGATCCGTGGGGTGAACTCGCAGCGAGCACGGCGACGTTCTCGATGATCGACGATCACGAAGTCACCAACGACTTCGATGGCGGTGCGTTCGACGCCGTCACCGGCTGGTACAACCAAGGCTCGCTCTATGTGAACGGCCTCCAAGCGTTTGTCGAGCACAACGCGATCGTGCCGTCGACGTGGCCAACGCTCGGCGACCCACGCGTTGATGGCCGTCCGAATCTCTACCGTTCGTTCCAGTGGGGCCGCGATGCTGCGACGTTTATGGTCGACGCGCGCAGCTTCCGCGACGCGAGCCTTCCACCGGTTGCAAATCCATTCGACCCCGCACAAGTCGGCGCGTTCATCCAAGCGTCTTTCAATCCGACGCGCACGATGCTCGGCTACCCACAACTTGGGCTCCTGCTGCAAGATCTCCAGCGCGCGGAAGCTGCGGGCGTCACTTGGAAGTTTGTGATGACCTCGGTGCCGATGCAGAATTTCGGCCCGCTCGCCGGTGAAGATCGCTGGGAAGGCTACGCCGCTGAGCGTGCGTATCTTCTCTCGCAAATCGTTGCGCTCGGTATTCGCAACGTCATCTTCGTGACCGCCGATTTCCACGGCACGATCGTGAACGACATCACTGTTCCGAATCCCGCGAATCCAACGCAGCAACTCTTCACGGGCATGTTTGAAATCATCACGGGCTCGGTCGCGTACTCCGCGCCAGCAGGCCCGACGTTCGCGCAACTCGGTCTTGCGACCGGCGCGATCTCTGCAGCGCAGTACGCGTTCTACCAGTCACTTCCGAACTCGGGCAAAGATGCGTTCATCGCGCAAGTGCTCGACGGCGTGATCTCGGGCTACGGTTACTCGCCGACGGGTATCCAGGATCCAGCGATCAACGCACAGTTTGTTGTGGGTGGACCTGTGGCCGCGCACCACTACGGTTGGACGGAGTTCGACGTCGATGCGCAATCGAAGGCGCTCACGATCACGACCTACGGCGTGGATTGGTATTCGCCCGCGGAAGCAGCGGCCGATCCAGCAGCAATCATCGCGCGACCGATCACCGTCCGTCAGCAAATCGTGCTCGATCCAGTCGGTGGCTTCTGCGCGAGCGACCTGAACGCGGACGGCACTGTGAACGGCGCGGACCTCGCGATCCTCTTCGCCGCATGGGGCCCGTGCAGTGGTGGCTGCGCAGCAGACATCGACAGCAACGGCACCGTGGATGGCGACGATCTCACCGTGATGCTCGGCGCATGGGGCGACTGCTGATCGACCGCAACACAGAGAAAGCGAAATCCACGCGGCCTTGGAGCAATCCAAGGCCGCGTTTCATTTTGCAAGTCTCGAAGTTCTGCGAGAGATCTTCGCGGTGCTCGGTGCGTGCGCGTCGCATGACACACGCGCTGCAATGCATGCCACACCTGCAGTTTCGCCCACAATTTGCGCTTCGCAACGATTTGCGGCTTCGCCCACGACCTCGCGCTTTCTTCACAAACTCTTGAGATACGCAAGCAACGCATCGCGATCGGCCTTTGGCAACGCAAGATACGCATCGCGCGAGCGCTGGCCTTCGCCACCATGCCAGAGAATCGCTTCTTCGATCGAGCGCGCGCGACCATCGTGCAAAAGCCGCGTGTGGCCGTTGACTGTCTCAATCAGCCCGATGCCCCACAATGGCGGCGTCCGCCATTCGCGGCCCGTCGCATCACCATCGCGTCGATCGTCGGCGAGGTCCTCACCCATGTCGTGCAACAGGAGATCGGTGAACGGATGAAACTCAACGTTGCGAAGCTGCTCGATCGGACTCGATCCGTCAGTCTTCAACGTCGTGACATGGCACTTCGCGCAGTCGATCGCCTGAAAGATCTGGACGCCGCGCTGAATGCGCGCGAGGTCGTCCGAGTTCGTCGGTACGCGCTGCATCGGCACCGCGAGCACGCGGCAATAGTGCGCGAGTCGAGCAACTTTGTGCGCATCGACTTCAGGGTCGCCGCCCGAAGCTGCCTGAACCGCGTCAGATTGCGAAGACGTGTGATTCTCTGCGCGATGTGTTGGATTTGTGAGCCCCATGTCGCCATGGAGCGCCGCCATCACCTGCGCATCGAGCGTTGGCTGCGATGCTTTCCAACCGAATCGTCCGACACTCGTGCGCCCATCGGCACGACCAACCTCGTGCACTCGACCGGAGATTCCATCGCCATCGCGATCGCTGGGATCGGCGAGTTCACGAATCACCGCATCAGGCACATGTTCAAGCAGCCCGAGGCCGATGACTTGCGGCCCGACGCGCAGCGACATACGAACTTCACCGAGTGGGCCGTACGCGGCGTCTTGCACGCGAAGATCCCAGCGTTCGAGTTCGGCACGCGAACCATCGATGAACGCGACGAACGAACGCTGCGACTGCAATTCGATGCGGCCTTCAGGTCGCACACCTTCGATCGCTTGATCCTGCAACTGCGCGCCGTACACCGGATGCGGTGCGCCGTCAGCGCTCGTTGGACTCACAAAGAGCACACTGCCGCGACCAACCCCAACTTCCGCAAGCGGCGGCAATCCGCGACCATCTTCCTGGTGACACGCGCTACAGGAATTGGCTGAAAAGTGTGGTCCGAGCCCGTCGCGCCCCTCCGCACTCGCAGGCGCGGCAACCCAGTTGTCGCGAAAAAACGAGTTGCCCACGCTGAACGCGCGACGATCTTCGCGAGAAAGTCCCGGCACGGGCAAGCTGAACGCATGCCCACCATCTGCCGCGACACTCGTCTGGCCACCGAGATTCGGCGCATGCATCGCCTGTGCTGGAGCGGCCTTCTTCGCCACCACTTCCTTCTTTGACACTACTTCCTTCTTCGCTACCACTTCCTTCTTCGCTACTACTTCTTCGTGTTGCGGCGTGAGTGTCTGTGTGACAAGCACACCCGCGATACACACGAGTGACGCCGATGACATTCGATCTCGCCTCGGATCGAAGCGCATCACCCCTGCGGCTCCGTCGGAACCGTGACACCGAGCGATTTCGCCGCGCGAGCGATTGACTCGCCCAGCGCTTCAATCGCTTCAAGCGCCGCCGTGAGCTTCTTTCGCTCCGGAGTACCGTCTTCCTTGCGAATCGCCGCATCGAATGGAACAGGCATCGCATCGATTGCCACAAGCGCTTTCTCAAGCGCGGCTTCCAAGTCATCCGCCGCCGCAGCGTCCTTCACGCGAATGACATCGATCATCGAAGCTGCGCCGTTTCCGCGCAGAACAAGCGCAATTCCGCGAATGTTCGCTCGGAAGTCGATATGCGTCGTGTCACTGAAGCAGCTGTGCTCTTCTTCTTGATCGCGTGTTTCGAGCGGAACCGCGAGCCGCTCGCCCGACATCTCGAAGCCCGCGAGAAGCCCTGGACCCACGATGATCGCGCGCAGCGCCTTCGGATCTTGCTCAAAGCGTCGACGGTGGTTGTCAGTGTCGGGCGCCCATGCTTTCACGAGCCGCGCGAGATCCTCACAGAGAAGATCCGTGATTTCGAGGAGATACTCGCGACGCCGCTCCGCGTACGGCGAGTTCGTATCGAGAAAGTCGGTGAAACTGCGGTTGCCGGGGCCAGTATCTGATCGGTCGCGCCCCCACAACATGAACTCGATCGCGTGCCAACCCGTGCACACGTTCGTTTCGCCACCGCGTTGGTTGTGCAACTTCAGAATCACGCGACCGAGTGCTGGATACTTCGTGCGATCACGAATGATGCTCGTGGTCGCGCTGTCTGCCTCGGGCTCGATATACGACTCATCGACTGGCCACGCATTGATGAATGTCTCCGTGCCGCCGCGCGTTGTGTCGATCGGACCGTTGCCGAACCGGAAGGCCTCCGTGCGTCCGTAGATTTCGCGTGCAGCGGTCCACGTTTCGCGTGCGCGCGTCAAACCTTCCATCGTTGGCGCCGCGCAAAACGCTTGGATTGCGGCGCGCATCTCCTCAGCCGAAGCGAGCGACGCGCGATACTCATCGTGCACCATCGCGGCGTACGCTCGCACGCACTGGGCTTCGAGCGTTTGTGGAGTGTCACCTGTTTCGCGCGCGACATCCGCGACTCGCTCGCGCGATGAAGGCACCAACGACGAGGCGTTCTTGCCGGCGTTGACGAAGTGGGGAGAGGTCAACACTCCCGAAATCAGAACGAGGGCTTCGATCGACATACCGAACTCCGAAAGAACCAGATCTGAGACAAGAACTCCAACCCCTAAAACTCCAACCCCTAAAACTCCAACGACGAAAACTCCAACCCCTAAAACTCAAAGCACGAAACTGCGCGTCTCGCGCTCCAACCGACAAGGCCGAGACTCTAGTCTTTCGTGCATGGCACTTCGCATTCCGCATGCGCGATCGAACGGAGCCTGCACGAGGCGTTTACAGACCACCAACAATCGGACACGACGCTTCGCGCCCATGTTGCCTCTTGCCTTCGTCGTTGCGACTGCCGTATCCGCGCAATCTGCCCCCTGTGCCGCAACCCCGCCAAGCGCGACCGCTGCATGCACCAAATCATCTGCAACAACCACAAGCGCACCAGGCGCCGTGCGGGCTGATTTCGCAGCGCTCGTCGCCGATTTCGACGCGGCGCGCCGCGCACTCCAAGAGCGCATCACGCCGTCGATCGTGACGGTGAACACCTACATCAAGGTGCCTGAGGGAGTTGCGTTTGAGGGCCGTTGGCAGGTCGCCGACGAGTCGCCGTTTCCGGGCTATGCCCGCGAAAAGGTCGCGAGCGGCATTCTGCTCGACGACAAAGGCACCATTCTTTGCTGCCGTGATCCACTGACACTCGAAGGCGACGTGCTCGCCGAGGTCTACGAAATCGACACACCTACCGGCGCGCGATTTGAGTGCGAACTGATTGCGAGCGAGCCAACCATTAATCTCGGGATTTTGCGGGTGAAATTGGCCGAAGGCCAGACCCTCGGCGATCTCGTTCCCGCAACGATCGGCAAGTCGGAAACAGTTCAACTCGGCGACACCGTGTTCGCCGCCGCAGACCCGTTTGGTAGTTCGCGCACGTTCGCGCAAGGCACCGTCATGGCCCTGCCGACAGCTTCGTGCTACCAAGCCGACCTCACAGGAAGTTTCATCCACTCGAGTATGGCCATCGCGCCAGGCGCAATCGGCGGCGCGTTGGTGAACGCCAAGGGCGACGTCGTGGGCATTCTTGTGCCACCACCCGCTGCAAACGGTGCCACGCGACCCGACCCGAGCCCATACGTCTCCTACGCACTCCAAATCGACACTGCTCTCGGCGTTGGACAAGCGCTCATTGAGAAGCGCTCGAATCACTCGCCGTGGGTCGGCTTCTCCGTGCTCTCGCAAACCGAGTTGAAGACGCGCCTGCGCGATGATGCGAAGTTCAACGCGATGCAGAAGCCTGAACTCGGGATCTACATCGATGACCTCTACGATCCAAGCCCCGCATCGAAGGCAGGCATCCGACGTGGCGACTTCATCGTCGACATCAACGGTCGCAAGATCGCGAGTGTCGTCGATTTCCAACAGTCGCTCTACTACTTCAGCGGCGCGACGGTTCCTGTGCGTTACTTTCGCGATGGCAGGGAGTTGCAAGCAATGCTCACCATCGAAAAGCGCCCGATTGAAGCCAATCGCCCTTGATCGCATGTCGCTTTGAGCTTGTGTGACTTTGCGAAGAGGTTGCATCACGCAGTCGTACACGCCACGTTCACCAGAACTGTTGCGACAGATCGTTGCGACAGATCGTTGCGACAGACCGTTACGACAGATCGTTCCATCGCGCCCTGCTCGTTTGCACGTTGCCCATCAACACCGCACACGATGCAAACCTTCGCCACATGTTGCAGCGGCGCGAAAAACATACGCGTTTGATGCGGCACTTACCGAGCTCACAAACGAGATTTATCCTTTGAAAAGCAACGCTTAGCGCGTGCTCGAGATCGTGCTCAGGCTTCGGCGATTGGCCGAAGCCTTGTTTTGTTCCGTAGAAAGTGCACTTTCCTAGGAGTCAAGTTTCTCATGCGTCCCACCTTCATCCTTTGCTCTGCTGCCCTCATCACCAGCAGCGCGCTCGCGCAGACCTCGATCGTCACCGGTCCTTCGTCGTCGGCCACGCCGTACGTTGTTCCAGTCGGTAACGCAGTGACCGACCTCGTCTCGATCATCACCGTCGGCGATTCCGTCGGCGGCTACACGTTCTACGGCATCCCAGACGGCATGGGTGCACTCGCAGGCTCGACCGGTACCTTCGACCTCTACGTGAATCACGAATTCGCCGCGACCGTCGGTGGTGCTCGCCGCGCTCACCAGCCAAAGGGCTTCACGGGCGGCGCGTTCATCAGCGGATGGAACGTCAACAAGTCTGACTTCCGCGTGAACTCGGGTTCGGACACGATCACCTCGGTCGCCACCGTCACGAACGGCACCGGAGGCTCGCTCTACAACTTCCAGCGCTTCTGCTCGGGCGAAATCCCAGCGGCGAACTCGCTCTTCAATGCGAACACGGGTAAGGGCACGCAGAACCGCTTCTACCTCACCGGTGAAGAGGGCGGCACCCCGGGTCGCGGTATCGCAACCGATATCTCGACCGGCATCGGCTACCAAATGACCGCCCTCGACGCCTCCGCAGGCTCGTGGGAAAACATCGTCTGCCGTCCATACGAGAGCGATACGACTGTCGCAATCGCTCTCTCGGACGGTGGCGCGAACCGCGTCTTCCTCTACGTCGGTACCAAGCAGGAGGAGGGCGACCCAGCTGAACGCGCAGGCCTCCTCAACGGCACGTCATACGGCATCGTGGTCAATGTGAACGGCTCGGCGCTCACGACCGAAAGCCGCGACTTCGCACTCAGCGCCGCTGCGCCAGCCGTCTACTCGGGGACCTTCACCCTCGCTGCAGGCGGCACCGCTGCTGGCACGACCTTCCTCCGTCCAGAAGACGGCGCGTGGGATCCAGCGAACCCAGCCGATTTCTACTTCGTCACGACCGACCGCATGAGCATCACCTCGGCGGGTGCAGCTCAGAGCTCGGGTAGCCGCCTCTACCGTCTCCGCTTCAGCGACGTCAACAACGTCCTCGCCGGCGGCACGATCGAAGCGCTCATCGAAGGTACGGGTTCCTACCCGAAGGCGATTGAGATGGGCGACAACCTGTGCGTCGTCAACACGATCCAAGGTGGCACGCGCGTCTTCATCACCGAAGATCCAGGCAACAACCCGCACAGCGCACGCACCGTGATGTACGACGTTGCGACCGACACCGCGACCACGATCATGGAATCCGATCGCGCTCGCTTCGGTGGTTTCACGTCGAACGGTGCTGGCGGATGGACGAGCCAAGCGGCAACCGCACCGTTCAGCCAAGACGAAGAGAACTCGGGCAACTTCGAAGCGACCGAAGTCTTCGGCCGCGGTTGGTTCATCCAGAACATGCAAGCTCACTACTCGCTCGCTGCTCCACTCGTGGAAGGCGGCCAGTTGTACGCCTACTTCTGCCCAGAGTGCGTTGGCTCGGTTCGTGAAGACCTCTCGACCCCGCTCGACGGCATCGTCAGCGCGGAAGACCTCGCTCAACTTCTCAACAACTGGGGCGGTACGGGCCGCTCTGACATCAACCGCGACGGCGTGACCGACGCGGCCGACCTCGGCGCGCTCCTCTCGGCGTGGAACGCAAACTGAGTTCAAACTTGTACTTCTGACGTCGGCGAGTTGAATTCCGACGTTGGACACGCATCGACGCCTCCTCGCCCCAAGTTCTTCTTGGGAGAGGGGGCGTCGGTCTTTTTCCTTGGCGCAGCCGCCGTCATCGACGACTTACACTGTCGGCCGTGACGCGCACGACTCCACCCAACTCCGCCGCACCGATCGCGGGCGGAGGCACGAAGCCGCCACTTGGCGTTCAGCTTCGCGATGTGCTGGAGACCGCCAACACGCCATTCCGGCACGTGCAAGACCTTCTGCGCTTCCCGATCAGCGAAGCGCGCATGCGGCGCCGGATCCGCGAGCAACTCGCGCGCGGAACGCCAATCTTGGTGTACTCCGCAACCAAGACCGCTTCAACTGCCGTCGCGGCCGCGCTCGATCGCACGCCAAGACTCGAAACCGTCAAGGTGCACCATCTCCAGCCCGAGCACTTCTGGGCGGGGCCACTTTCCTCCCCCGTCGCCGCCGACGGCATGCTGCGACATCGCGCGATCGAACAACGCGCGGCGCGCGAGCTCCTCCTCCAGGGCAGCGATCGACCACTCAAAGTCGTCGCGGTCATGCGCGACCCTATCGCATTCAACCTTTCGAATTACACGTACTTCGGCCGCGCGTATTGGATGCGCCACTTCTGGCGCCGCGCGCCGTTCATGCCGACCCAGACGCTCCTGGAGCACTTCCTGTCGACCTTCCCCCATGCGTCGTCGAGTCTTTGGTGGACGCGCGAATTCGCCGCGACGACGGGCATCGATGTGCTTCAAGCTGGCTTCGACGCGCCGCGCGGGTGGCAGCGCTACCAACGCGGACGATTCGATTGCATGGTGCTCCGCGCGGATATCGATGACCGCGAGAAGCGCAGCGCGCTCGCCGAGTGGCTCGATTGCGACGTCGCACCTGTCGAGCGCGAAAACGCGAATGATCAACAAGCAGCGCCCGGCGTTTATGAACGCTTGAAAGAAGCGATGCGCGCAGCATCCAAGTACATCGATGCGATGCTCGCGCTTCCAAGCGCACAAGTCTTCTACAACACGTCACAGCGAGAAGCTCTTCGCGCGAAGTGGCTTGGATGATGGAGGAGCATCACGATTTGTAGAACGTGCCGCGGGTGGTTCTTTCGGCACACGCGTGTCGTCATGCTCACTTCGGCTGCTGCGCACCGTAGAGAATCCAACCCATCGCCGCACGGTCTTCGTCTGTCCAACGGTTGTCCCACATGTAGCGATTCAGTCGTCGAAACTCGGCTCCCATCGCTTCCTCGATGCGGTTGTGGACGCGCCGCTCTTCCGGCGTCGCAACACCATCGGCGAGCTTCTTGCCGTACGGCAACAGTTCCGCGCGCAGTTGGATGTACCGCACGGACATGCTCCGGAACGAATCGAACTTCGAACTTCGAGCCGCTTGCTGAAACGGCTCCTCGCCGGGCGCCACCGCAGCCTCTGCGATCGGGGGCAACTTCAATTCCGCCGCGAGCGTTTCAACCATCGCCGTTGTGGCGGCTTCATCCGCTTCCGGAGTCTCCGCACTGGGCGCAGCGACGGGCACCGATGGCAAATCGGGAGCACCAGAGCCTCCGCGCATGCCGCCTGGGCCCATCGGCGCCGCAGCCGCTGCCGTTGCGTCCGCGCCGCTCGACGCGTTCGCGGAGTTCCCTGAGGGCCCTTCTTTGGCGGCCTCGGCAAGGAACCCCTGCGGCAGGTTGCGCTTTTCTTCGCATGCGACACAAAGCATGGCGCCAACGACAAAGAAGGACGCCACCCGCGCCGACGACGAACTCACTCGCATTTGCTGCATCGAGTCTCCGATCACGCGCAACCTCACTGGAACATCCCCGGTGCCATTTTGCGGCGCACCCACTCGTAGTCGGGACCGGGCCAATAGACGCCGTTCTGCGGCAACGTCATGTAGTAATCGATGATGTCTTGGCGTGCCGCATGTCGGTACGAGAGCACTGAGCCATCCGCGAATGAGACGTTGAAGTGGCCCGGGTGCCAAGCGGCGATCTTGTCGATCCAAATCGAGTCGCCCGTCACACTGATGCCGAAACCATTGATGTTGTAGCCGCGGTGGTCGTACTCGAGCGCCGTCACGAGCGTTTCCGAGGGCAACGGAATCTTGCCCATGGTGTTGACTTGCCAGTTCGGTGGTCCGCCCCACATCGGGCCTTCACCAGTCGAGATGAACGCGTTGAACGAGTACGTGCGAAGTCGCTGGAACGATGAGAACGGATCAAACGGACTCTTGTAGACGGCAGGATTCTCGCTGATGTAACTCCACATCCGACCCTGCTTCAGTGCGTTCTCCGTCTCGTAGCCGTTGCCGTTGAGGTTGCTCTGTCCTTGCACCCAGTCCCAAGAGGTCAAACCGGTATCGACACCCATGAAACGGCCCGCGTTGTCGCTGTAGTAAAGAACGAAGCCTTGATTCAACTGCCGTTGATTCGAGAGGCACACCGCACTGCGCGACTGGCGTTGGATCTGTGGGATGGCCACCAGCAACAACGCGACAATCAGCGCGATGATCGCGATGGTCACGAGGAGTTCCACAAGGGTGAAGCCGCTTCGAAGAGCGACAGATAGTTGGTGGCGCGGGGCGTATGTCCTGAGATGCGAACGCATACTGGGAAGGATGCCCCGCCTCCCCAATCGTGTCAACACAAACCCAACAATCCCCGGTGATTCTCGCGAGGAAATCGCGCGCTGGCCGCGCCCCGACTCGTCAACAAATCCGTGGCCTTGATCTGTAAACGAGGCAATGCACCACGCCGTGATTTCAACCCAAACTGGCTCGGAATTGAATCGCTTGCCGCTCAAGATCAGCGTCTTGCACGGCCTTCGCCGCCTCGACGACCCGATCGGCGATCCACCGCGCGTCGCCCTCACGCTTCGCCTTCATCAACGCAGCAATCATCACTTCAACACGTTTCAATCCGTACTCACGCGACGCGGGTTGCCGCACAAACCCCGACACGATTCGCCCGAGCTGCCGCTGCCACGCCGCGTGCGCAGACCCATCTGGCGCGACGTCGAGCGCATTTGCCGCACCAAGCGCGAGATCGACCACATCCGCTGCTCGCGGAGCGTTCAACTTTTCTCCGCCCGGCGGATCTTCTCCCAGCACGATCGCTCGGGCCGAACGCCTCGTATCGTCGCCAATCGCTTCTGCTTGGCGCACCACGACATCGCGCACCGCAACGTCGACGAGGGTTGCGTCCGCCCCAGATTTCGCCATCGCCGCGACGGTGGCCGCAACGTCGCGGGCGTATTCCGTACGCGCCTTCTCCGTTGGTTTCGCTGGAAGTATGAACGGCTCCGCGATGGACATGAGCGTCGCGTACGCCAATGGCTGCCGCACAAACGCGGACGCTGCTCGCTTCATCGCATCGCGCCACTGTGCCGCTTTGACCTCACGCCCTGCAGCGCGCATCGCCTCAAGCCGAGCCACCCACGCGCCGTAGTTGGTGCTTCGAGCGTCGCACGCTTCGGCATACACCGCCGCGCGATCTGACGCGTCCGCCTTGTTTCCAATGAGGAACTCTGCGGCAAAGCGCAACGACTCCGAACGCGCAAAGGCCGCGCGATCATCCTGCGCCGACTGCATGAGCGGCATCAGCCACGCGGGATGCCCCCACGTCATGTGAATACCGCCGTGACAGCCGCTCTCCGCCCAACCCGAAATGTCGTTGTTGATCGCCCATTCATGCGGCCGAATCTGCCAAATGAATGCGCAGTGCCCCGGCTGCCCAACGGGCATTGCTGGAACACCGAACGCCTGCGACATCGACGTCCCAAAGCGTGAAATCGCGCCACAGACACCGCCGTACTCAAGCATGATCGCGAGCGTCATCGGCTTGTTGTCGTAGAACTTGCCGCCTTCTTGCACGCTCACGCCGTTCTTGTTGAACAAGTTGTACGCGAGCATGTGCGCGCCGTCGCCGACCTTCTCGCGCACTTTGAGTTCGGGCTTGATGTTCGCGCGCGCCCAGACGAGATCCTCGTCGCTCGACCAACTGCCGACGACGTAGCGCATTTCCCATGCGGAAAGCTCGCGGAAACTCGCAAAGAGCACGCCTTCTTTGTCCCACGTGCGATACGACTGGTAGCGCTTCACCGGATCGATCACGCTGCCATCGGCCATCCACGTCACGGGCGTCGCGTGGACGAGCGCTGTGGCGACGGCGAGCCGAAGCGGAAGCGGCGGAGCCTTCGCATCGTCGTATTTGGCAAGCACGTCTGGGTCGACCGCCGCGATCTCTCCGAAGATCCTCACCGCGTCGCCCCAGCGGTTTCCTTCCACATCACCGGACGTACCGAAGAGCTCAAGCGCGCTCCGATTCGAAAGGAGCCACGCCACCGCATTCGCGTGCTGCGCGGTGAGCGTGGCCCACTCCTCCGGCTTCACGCGCGAAAGAAGCCGCCACTGCGCAAGCGCGAATGAACCCGCATCAGTTGCAGCGAACTTCGCGACCACCTTCGGCGCTTTGCCGTCGAGTTCGTCTTTCAACGCGGCGGCCAGCAGGTCGGCGTATGCGGCAAGCGCGTTCGTTTGCGCGGCATCCGCCGACGCTTTGGCGAGTTCCGTGAGCGTCAGTTTGAGCGGCGCGCTCGTGGGAGCCGCGAGCGTTGTTGCTGAGGGTACAACCGCTGACGCGACCTCGGATCGCGCTCCAACGGCGGCGATTCCGCCCATCGCGAGAAAAAGAAATCCGCGCCGCACGGCGGCGACGCGGAAGTGACTCAGGACGTTGGTGACCATGAGGCGAGTGTATCGACGACCTGCGAAGGTTCGCGCGACGCCCTCGCGACGGACTCTCAAACGCTGCCGGACGAGCCAGCGCCCGTTGGCTTCGTTGGGGGTGTCGTTGGCGGCGTCGTTGGCGGCGTCGTGGACGCAGGCGGCGTCACCGGCGCACCTGCGGTACCAGCTTCACCCTCCGTGAAGCCTTCCGGCAACTTCGTGCTGAAAACGCCAGCGGCGAGAGGCTCATTCATCTTCACGTTGCGGTAATAGACCATGCGCTCTTCTTTGCCGAATGGCCCTTGCCCGGGTACTTCCGACAAGATTTGGATGCGTCGAGGCAGGCCATCTTTCCGCGCGAACGCGTAGGTTTCAAAGATCCGGATGAACTCTGGCTCCTGCGCCTTTCCGTCTTCGCCGGGGCCTTCCGCAAACTGTGGAAAGGCGACGGCAGTCGTCACGAGATCACAGATCTCGCCATCGACGGTTTCAGTGCCGATGACCCGTGCGGCCAAGATATCGGTGCCGACACCACGACCATCTCCGCGGGGATTCTGCGCCACGAATGCGCGCGTTCGACGCTCCATGACCCATCGGGGCATCGACGCCACAAACGGGCGTGCTTGCGGCGGGAACCCCTTTGGATTGACATAGCCGCGCTTCGCCTCAAGATCGAGTGAGATCCCACTCCGGCCGTCGTACACAAAGTCGGCGATGCGCTTTCCACCGATCACGGGTTCAAATCGCAGACGTGGCATCGAGATCGCGTCGCGCGTCGTGTACTCAAGCACCACTCGACATGGCTCGCGATTGCCCGCGAACGTCGCGGTTTCACCCTCAAGCGGCTTCGACACGTATTCGGTTTCAAGGTCGAGCGTCACGATGGCCAGCGCCGCTGCGTCGGCACGATCGAGGATTTTCTTCGCCTCCGGTTCGAAGACGTCGGTGAGACGCCGCGCCTTGTGATTGGCGATGGCGGGATCGATCAACGGGCCCTCAGGAAGGGACGGCGCGGCGACGGGAGGTGTCGCGGGGGACGCAGGTGACGCGGGTGACGCGGGTGACGCGGGCGCCGCAGGTGCGGGCGGCGGAACGACGGGTGCGGCCTGCTCCGGCGCGAGCGTTGGCGATGCAGGCGGCGCCTTTTTGGGGGGCGCCCACGATGCCGTCGCCGATCGGTTCATTGGGCCGAAAAGCGCACTTCCGAGGAAGAGCGCTGTGATGGAAGCAACACGTGCGATGCGCGAGTGAAATGGTTCAACCATGGTGGTCAGGATACCGAGCACCCTGCCCACAGGTTCTACCGTGTTCAACCTCCCGCGAGTGCTTTGTCGATCTCTTTTCGCAGACTGTCCCCCGACGGGTCGGCGAGCCCTACCTCAATCTTCACCACCTTGCCGTCCTTGCCAATGATGACGAGGGTCGGGATCCCACGCACTCCGTACATCTGAGCGAGACCGTCTCCGCGCACAAGGCAGCCATAGGTGTACTTCTTCGAGGCCATGTACTTCTTTGCGGTCTCAGGATCATTTTCCATGGTGTTCACGCCGAGGACCACGACGTCCTTGTTCGCGTACTCATCCGCGAGCTTCTGAATCGTCGGCATCGCGGCCTTGCACGGACCGCACCAAGTCGCCCAGAAGTCGAGCAAAACGACCTTGCCCTTCAGCGACTCCATCGTGACTTCGTTGCCAGCAAAGTCCTTGAGTGCGAAGTCAGGGGCGGCGTCGCCAACCTTGACTGCGGCCGCGAGAGCCCCGGCGGGCGCCTCTGCCTCAAGTTCGCCCTCCCGGCTGATGATCACGCTCCCGCCACTCAGAAAGTCCGGGCGATCCTCAGGCTTCACCTTGGTGAAGCCTTCGGGGGCCTTCACGGAGAACGCCGTGTCTTCGATCGCAGGATCGATCTTCAACGCGGTGAAATAGAGCGTGGGGCTCACGCCGGCCAAGATCACGCCTTCCGGCATATTCGGCAACTCGGGCTCAACATGTATCCGTCGCGGCAACCCATCGCACTTTGCAAGCGCAAGGGTTTCCTTCAGCTTCAACTTCTGCGACATACCCTCCGGAAGTCCGCCCATCGCGCTCATATCGAGCTCGCGCACGAGGCGTACGACATCGCATTCGAGTTCATCGATCGTCGTCGAACCCGCGAGCGACGCGCTGATCAATGTTGGTCGCGGCATTGCCCCTGGCGTTGCCGCTTCGAGCCGCTGCTCGATGAACCACTGAGGCATTCCCATGAAGACCGGCTGCACGAGTTCCATCCAGTCGCTGCCTTCGGAGTAGGTCTTCTTTGCCGGCTGGACAAGCAGCGCGGACTGACCGTTCGACGTGAACCACTCCGCAACTTCGCCTGCAGCCGCGCCGTCACTCGCATCCTTTGCAATGCGCTCGATGCGCATGCTCCCGACATCCGACATGCCCGCCTCGATCTTCTCCGCGAACGAGATCTTCACGCGGAAGACGCTCCCGAGACCCGCCGGCATCATGCCTTTCATCTCCTCGGCAGCCGCGCCGTCCGCGGGCGCTCCGTCCGCTCCTTCGAGTTTCATCTGTACCCGCAATTCGATCGACTTGATCGAACGCGCCTTCGCGACGGCCGCGTCGTAGAGCGCCTTGGCCTTTTCGTCGATCGCGGGTGCAGAGACCTGTCCCGACGGCGCAATCGCTGGCGGAGTCCCTGTTGGAGTCACAGCGGTTGCAGGAGTTGCAGAAGTTGCAACCTTCCCCTCCTGCAACGCGGCGGCGGGTGAGGCAAGGAGGAACGCGCCGGAGAGCATGGTGAGAACACGGAGGGCGGAGGTCATAGCAGTCCTTTCGGTCGGGGTTCGTTCCTTCGCGGGCGCGGTAGCGCTCCGAAGAGCGTACGAGATGCACCTCGCGCCTCGGTCCGACCATATGCGGGTCGAAATCGGGGAGGTACACCATATCGGACACAAGCCGTGAAGGAATGGCGTTTGGCACGTCGCGGGGCGACTCCTCAAGAATCGCGTCGCGGGGCGACTCCTCAAGAATCGCGTCGCGGAGCGACTCTGGGGAAAATTTCGAGATTGCGTGACAGGGTTGGGACACGGTTTGCGCTTCTGAGGGTGGCGCACTTGTCCTTGCGCTGTTCGTTTCGGCGAACGGCATTTCCCAATCCTGTTGCGATACCGATTCCGGTACCAGCTGCTGCCCACCCTCGCGCACGCGTCGAGGCACCTGAGAGGTCCTGTATGTTCTCCCGTTCCGCCCTCACGCTCCCTGTCGTCGCCGCTGTTTTCTCCGTCGCGAGCTTCGCCGCTGCGGACCTGACCCCCTTCGTCCTCGGAAGCGCCGTGGGCGCCCAGCGCCCTGACAGTGCCGCCGACTACACAACCACCTCGTACAGCGCGCCGGGCTACTACACCTACTCAAATCCCTCGACGAATGGCATCGCCGACACGAGCGGACTCTTCACGGGTTCCGGGTTCTCGCACATCGCGCTTTTCAACCTCCCGGTCGCGGACATCTACGGCGGTTCGCTTGCGCAAGCCTCGTTCACGAGCCAAACCGCCGCGAAGTTCAACATCAACTGGTCGTGGAACAACCTCGTCAACGAATTCGCGACGTGGGTCGTACAGCGCGTCGGCACCGGTGAAGTCGTTGCCTCGGTCGCAATCGACAACGGTGTCGTGACGACCGTCGGTGTCACAAGCGCCGGCGTGTACGGCGCGTTCGAAACAACCATCGCAGAAGGTGCCTACACGGTGACCTCGATCATGAGCGACCGCGGAATCGTCGCCAACAGTGCGGGCTTCGCATCGGTGGTTTGGAATTTCCAAGCCGTACCAACACCAGGCGCGGTCGCGCTCCTCGGCTTGGCCGGACTCGTGACCCGCCGCCGCCGCTGATTCATTTCTTCTGAAATCAAACACGACGCCGCGCGAGTCCCGCCGGCGTCGTGTTCTCTTTCACTCCACGTTGACGCGCACCCCGCAGACGTTCAGTAGAGCACGCGGAATCGCAGCGTTCCGCCGACCGCGCGCAACTCGTGTACCACCGCATCGTCGTACGACTTGTTGACGTCGGTGACCACATAGCCAACATCTTCGCTCGTTCGCAGCGACTGACCGAGGATGTTGATCTTTCGGCGGGCGAGAATGCCGTTGATCTCCGCCAAAACGCCGGGCTGATTGCGATGGAGATGCAAGAAGCGATGCGCACGCGGTGTCGGAGGCAGCGCGATTTCAGGCAAATTGACGCAGCCCGCAGTTGAGCCCGTATTCACGTGATCGACAAGTCGATTCGCGACGAAGACACCAATCCCCTGCTGCGCTTCCGCGGTCGAACCACCAATATGCGCCGTGAGCATCACGTTCGGAATGCCGCGAAGCGGCGTGTCGAACGGCTCCTTGTTCGAGTTTGGCTCTGCTGGGAAGACGTCAACCGCAGCACCTGCAAGATGCCCCGCGCGCAAACTCGCGGCGAGCGCCTCGAGGTCGACGATATGTCCACGCGAGAGATTGACGAGCACCGAGCCCGGGCGCATCTTGCGCAACTCGCGCTCTCCGATGAGGTTCGTATTCTCGCGGCGCCCATCGACATGCAGGCTCACGACGTCGGACTTCGCCAAGAGATCCGCAAAGCTTTTCGCACGGCGCGCATTTCCAAGCGGCATCACTTCCGCGATGTCGTGATAGAGCACGTTCATACCCATCGCTTCGGCAAGCACGGAGAGTTGCGAACCGATATGGCCATAGCCCACGATGCCAAGCGTCTTGCCGCGCACCTCGCGGCAACCCTGCGCGCTCTTCCGCCAACCGCCGGCATGCAGGATCCGATCCGACTCGATCGCTCGGCGGAAGAGCATGACGATCTCGCCAATCGCGAGTTCAACCACACTGCGCGTGTTCGAGTACGGCGCATTGAAGACGGCAACGCCGCGCGCACCGGCCGCAGCGAGCTCGACCTGCTCAGTACCGATGCAGAAGCAACCGATCGCGAGCAGGCGGTCGGCCGCTGCGAGCGCGTTTGCGCTCACACGCGTCTTCGATCGAATGCCGAGGAGTGACACGCCTTTCAGTGCGCGTATCAGTTCCGCTTCTGGCAGCGCATCGGAGAGCGCCTCGACCTTGTAGCCCTCGTCCGCAAGCCGTTGCGCGGCATCGGCGTGGATGTTCTCGAGCAGGAGAGCGACCATCCGCGACTTTGGGTAACTCGGCGCGCCGGGGAGGCCGTAGATCCAGAGGAGTTCATCGACGCTTCGCACCACACGGTCCGCGCGCGCCACGACATTTTCGCGCTCGATATTCTCGCAGTACGCGACGAATTCGCGCGCCGCACCTTCGTCACGAATCTCACAGTCAGTCGCGCCATCGCCGACGGCGACGACAAGTCCGCCGAGCTTCAGCGCGCGTACCGCGGCGGGCTTGCCCTTCGGCTGCGCGAGCGGCGACGAAGTGTCATAGCCAGTGCAGACACCGTCCTTCGACCAGCGGAGTTCATTCGCGACGACGTGGTCGGCAGCGATACCGAGTTCCGCACAGACAGGAACGACGTAGTCGCGGAAGCCAGAACTGACGACCCAGATGCGCGCCGCGTTCTTCTTCACTTCCGCGCGATGGCGACGGAAACTCGGCGCGATGCGCTTCTTCAGCAGTTTGACGACTTCGGCAACATGCGCCTTCGTGATCGCGAGCATCGCAAAGCGTCGACGCAACGACTCATCGATACCGATGCGGCCTTCCATGCCATCGCGCGTGATGCCTTCAATCGCGAGGACCTTGGCTTCGCGGTCCGGGTCTTCGGCCAACGCGAGGCGCGCGATTTCGTCGAGGCCTTCGGCAGCGACGATCGTCGAATCAAAATCAAGGATGAGTTGAACGGGGCCGGAAGATGCCGACGCAACAGGCTTCATGGGACGGTAGATATCGACACTCCGGGGGCGATGCATCAGGGATTCAGCCGCGGACCGCCCGTGGCTCCGGGGCGCGGGGCAAAAAGACAAACGCGGATGACGAGTCATCCGCGCTTGTGTGAAGTATTCAAGAAGGCTCGCGCTTCCGCGCTCCGCGATTCGCTTAGCGACGTCCCGAGGGCTCGTCCGACGCGGTCGGCTCTGCGACGCCTTGCCCAGCAAGGTGACGCATCATGTCGGTCTGGTTGACGATGCCGTTTCGATCGAGGTCGGCTGCAGCAAGGTGGCCGAGACCCATCCGACGAAGTTCACGCACGGTGATCCCCTTGCGAGGCACGCCGCCCGTAAACGCGCCACCGCACGCTTCACCCGTCTGGAGGAAGCCGATGGAGATAAAGGTGAAGTCGACGGTGCCCACGACGCTATCCGCGTTGAAGTTCGAAACGTCGCTCGCGCCGGCCGGACCGAAGTCGCCGATGTAAATCGCGAAGTCGAGGATGTCGATCAGATCGTCATCGTTCGAGTCGCCTTGGCGGAGCGAGAAGTTGGCCGAATAGCGTGTTCCAACAACACTCGTCGCCGCAGTGTCCGTGACCGTGTGCGTCGTGCCCTTCGCGCTGACGCACGGATAGGACGCTGCGACTGGCACGGCGAGCCCGGTGATCGCTCCGCTCGCACCTGTCATGGCGACGGAGACAACTTGGGTCGATGCCCCGGCCTTGACGCGGGTTGCACGGGTCGAATTGCCGGCAATGACACCGTTCAGGGTCAGCGTGGCATCGAGCAATTGGTGATTCGCCACGGTAATCGTGCGTGACGCGCTGGCACTGTTTCCCGCCGCGTCGACCGTCGAGTACGCGAGCGTCGTCATTCCTTGCGGGAAGACGCCGTTCGCAGGCCAAGTGGTCGTCGTTGTGTTGTCGGGGTAGGTCACGAGGAGCGACACGGTCGTCGCGCCATCACAGACATCACTCGCGGTGACCGTCGGAGCAGCGACGTACGCGCCCGCGATGGTGCCCGCGTCCGACGCGATGGAAACATCCGTCGGCAAGCCAGCGAAGACTGGAGCCGTGGCATCAATCTTGATGTCGCCGAGCGCGGTCAGTGAAGGCACGAGATTGACGCCACCCGACGCAGCGACACGCGTGCCAACCGAGAGCCCTTGCGTGAAGCTCACGAGGCCTGAAGCGTCGCAATCCTCTGTCCCGGGCACCACGTTGAAGACCACGCGTGCAACCGAGAGTTCCGAGGTCGATCCATTCGCCGAATCGGGGATACCGCTCGCGTAAATGATCTTTCCGGTCGTGTTGTTCACACTTGAGAAGATCTCGCGCGAGAACGGGCTGCCGGGCGCGACCGTGATCGAATCGACCTGCAGGCGCGACGTATCGAAGTCCAAGAAGATCTGCGAGCCGACGGCAGGTTCAACCTGCCCTTCCAACTGCACGTCAACGACGAGCTGATCAGTCGGTTGGATGATGGTGTCACTCGCAACGAGCGAAAGCGAAGAGAAGCCCTCGTACGCAGTCATCGAGAATTGATCGATGACGCCAATTTCTTGGCCCGCGCCCGCTGGCTTTGCCGCCTTCACGCCCATGCAATCCATCGCGAACGTGGGCGAACCCCACGAACCGGCACGGAAGCCTGCTTCCCATGTCGAACCCGTCATCGAGCCGACCAGGGTGCCAGCCATGTCATAGACGCGCACGATGACAACGTCGTTCGCGCAGGATCGGGAGACCCCGTCAAACATCGCGGTGCCAGTGCCGTTCACGTACTGCACGTCGTACTCGACGCGATACCACGTTGCGTAATCGAGGCCGTTGATGAAAGCGACCTTCCAAGCGGCATCCGTAGCATCGGTCTCAGGACCAATGATGAACGGCCAATCAATTTGAAGATAGACCTTGTCCGCCGCGGAACGGGACGTGACAGGCGCTCCAGCGAGCGAACCGTCGTACTGAATGTCATACGCGCCATTCGGAACACCCGCCATCTGCACGGCGCCGTCGCCGACGTTGATACGTCCGTTGCGATTGGCGACATCGCCTTCGCGACGCGCGGGCTGGATCTCCAACCGCCATCCGTAGTCAGAGGTGGCGTACACGCTGTTTGGTTGCGTGCCGGCAGCGGGCGTTCGAAGCAGGAACGAGCAGGACAACCGATTGCCAATGACTGGCGTACCTGAGTAACTCGTCATCCCCACTTCGCCGATCGCAGAGACTGCAACCGACGGAGTTCCACCAATCACGCCATAGTTTGCGGTCTGTGTGGCATCATCGGGATACGTCCGAATCGAGAGCGCTTGCGAGCCCGACGCAGCGGGCGCGCCGACCACCGTCGGAACCATGTTGTAGTTCGCGAGCCAACCCCACCCACCTTGCGTCGCCGGACTACCGGAAACGAAAGCGCCAGCAGAGAAATTCTCGAAGCCGGTGGTGTACGTGGAGTCGGCGTGCGAAGCACTCGCAACGGCAGCGACGACTGAAAGAGTCAAGATCCGCAGTGTCATTTCAGGAACTCCAATGGCGGTGACGATCCGCACCTTCCGCGCAAAACGCGCACGACGGAAAGACTCCTCGACCATAACCCCGGGCGACTTGTGAGCAACTCGCGAGATCCCGATTGGAAAAGATGCTCTATTTGCGCGGCGAGGCACCCCGAAATCGCCCGTAACGCGCGCTCTATCGGACGCTGCGCACTCGGCAGCACCGTTCTCCCATTCAACCGGGGGCTTTTTCAGGCGAAGTCGCAGGAACTGGCACACATCGTGCGACTTCATTCGTCAACGGGACGCGTACCAGAAGAACATGTTGACGCCGTGCGGTATCGCCGCCTTCGAACACGACCACAACATCCTCCCCGACTCGGACCGCATTCGCGGTCGCGGCCGGACTTCCCCATACGGGAGTATCGCGTCGCCACGTTGCGCCACCATCACACGAGACCATGCGACGCAACATGTTCGGATGCACAGGGTCCGACTGCGCCAAGACCAATCGATTGCCGTCTGCGACCACCAGCGCACCAGCCTGCGGAGCACCCTCAAACCGCACCGCCTCGATCGCCGCGTCGCCACCGACCACCGTCCGCTTGAGCGACTTTGGATCTCGGACAATCGCGCGACCACCGTCGAGGAGCATCGGATTGCAACTCGCAAGCTCACCAAGGGCGGTGAGTTGCCATGGAGCCTCACTGGTGGAGGCGAGAACGGCTGCGCGTACATCCTTCTCCACAACCCGCGTGACTCCAACACGCAGCACCGGCTTTCCGTCCGCACCGCTCTCGCGACGCATCGGTGCCGGAACAAGCTGCATTGGCGCATCCACGGTGATGGGCGCGAGTTCCTCGAATCGAACACCATCCTGCGAGCGGAACTGCCGGATTGAATTGGTCAGCCGTCGTGGCGCGACCTCTTGCACCAACAACCGCCACGCTTGCCCATCGTGACCAAGCACGACGAGATCAGGCTTCAACTGCGCCAACGCAGGATTTGCTTGTTCGATCGATCGAGCCTCGCCGAGCGCACCGTCTTTCGCCGCGGACCGCAAGGCGATAAAGGTCCGATCGCTGCCGTCGGGATGCACGCCCACACCTATTGCCGCGAGAAGCAGTGTGTTCCCGTCGCTCGCCGCGGTTGGGTCGCGATACTCGTCGACGTCGCCATCAGCTCCGGTGAATGCCGCGCGGGGCATCGGTACGGTTTCCGTCGCTCCCTCGACGGAGCAGGCGACGACTTTCATGCGTCCGCCGCCGAGGTCGAAGCCGATGCGGCCAAATGCGAAGCCTTCCATGCCGATCGAGCCAACGGGCTCTTCATTGATGGAAACCACAACCTCGCGACCTTGCCGAACGATCGAGATATCGAGAGGAGCACCGAGCCGAAACGATGTTGGACGCGCTTCATCGAGCGCAAGCCGACCGCCGCCGAAGAGTGAACCGGTGAGCACCGCTGCAGCGGTCGGCTCATCGAACTCGACCACGCCGCCATCGAAAACGATGCCGGCACCCTTCCCGTCGAGCGCTTCAAGGATGACCGTCGCCTCGACGCGAAAATCACCGGTGCCGATCGCGTGGGTTGAGTACTGGCGCAACGCGCGCTTGGCCGGGTCATCATCGAAGCCCCCGTCGCGGGGGCGCGCTTGGACCTCGTCAAGGGGAGTTCCACGGAGGTCACAGACCCCGATCTCGCCGCTGGCACCCCCGCCAACACCTTTGCCGGCGGCGACGATTTCGATGCGACCCGGGACCCTCGGACCGTCTTGAGAGGACGCTGCGAGCGCCCCAACATTGAGACAGACACCCAGAAGTGAGCCCAGGACGACGTTTCGCGTGATCGAGAGATGGGGACGGAGAGAAAAAGGGCCTTGCATACAGGCCTCGCTATCGGCAGATCAACGGGAGAGCATTCACCGCGAAACGAGATGTGCCCTCTCCCAGACCCGTTGCACCGCCTCAACGCAGCGAGTGCCTCAAGGAATCCCGCTCGGGAGTCCCCACGCGCTCAAGATGACCGCCATGTCTTCGGCATTCACGATGCCGTCCGAATTGACATCACCAACAGCGGTCGCATCGTTGTAGTTCGAGAGCACAATGACCAGATCCTCGGCGTTGATGATGCCATTCTGGTCAAGGTCGCCGTATCCCACTTGGACCGAGACGGTTTGGTTGCCGCTCATCGAGCGGCCGCATTCATCGGTCACCGTCCACGTGATCGTGACGGGGCTATCGATCCGGTCGAATGGTTCCGTCGTGGTCAGTTTCCCGTCGCTGCGGACGAAACTGATCTGAAGCCCTTCGCCGCACCCCGAGGCGAGCACGTTTCCAACCGAAGTTTGGAGCGACATGGTTCCGATGACCGGCGGCAGAGAGACCGACGCAGGAATCGAAATCGTGGGCGTGGGGCCGAGGTTCATCTCGTTGAGCGACACGAGCGCGGGAACGATTGGGTCCCCTTCTTCGTTCGTGATGAGATTCCGCACGAGTTTGTCGCGGCGAAACTCGACGAGGCCGTCGACCACGCAGGTCTCCGCTGGCGCCGCGACTTGGAATCGCAAGCGCTTGACGACGACGTTGCCAAAGCTTGGAGCGTTGGTCGGCGTGATACCGACAGCCATATCGATCTTGCCTCCGAGCGTCGTGTGCCGGAAGTAAATCGGCAAGTCAAAGGGCAGATCGCCCGGCTCTTCGCCGAGGAAGGTCAGCACAGACGCGTTGTACTTCAACGCCGCCTGCATACCGACACACGCCGGAGCGTCGGGCGCGATGCGCACATCGACCACGATCTGGTCACCAACAAGGGCACAACGAGGCGTACTCAATTCGAGTGCACTCGTTTGCGCGAGCGCCGATGAGGCGGACAAACCTGCGAGCGCAATCGAGGTCGAGAGATTTCGAATCTTGGTTCCGTAGGACTTCATGGTCTTGTGCTTTCTTCAGGTTCCCTGACAACTACCCCAGGATGAGAGCACCTGCGCAAGGTCACCGGCATCAACGACGCCGGAGCCATCGATATCAGCTGAGCCCATCGTCCCCCACTGCCCAAGCAAAAGCGCAAGGTCACTGGCGTCCACTGAGCCGTTCCCGTCAAGATCTGCCGGGCAAGGAACAACCTGCACGACAACCGCATTGGTCAGAGTTCCGGTCACATCAAGCCCCGGCACCGTGCCGTCATAGACGACGGTGTCGGCGGTCGCGGTGCGGGTCAGCGTCGGCACGAGTTCGACCGTGGTCGACGCGAACGGACGTAGCACGCGAAACCGGAAGGTCGTCACTTGTACGCCGCTGGTCGACACCTGCACAGGGTTCCCAAGTGGCGCGAGCGCGTAGTAGAGCGCATCACCATCCTGCGGCGGCGAAGACTCGTTGATGCCGGTGTAGTCGTTGGCTGGCGACGGAAAGTACGAGCCGAAGAGCGGAACCGAGCCCGCGCTTGAGAGCCCGACGAGTCGAAGATCCTTCGGGTTCCAGCGGAGAATGCAATCGATGGCGACAAAGCCCTCGCCGATGAGGCTCGAGTTTGGCTCGCCTATGGCGCGAAGTTTCACATCGATTGTTTGCTTCACCGCGACGGGCGCAGACGGCCCTACAAGCTTGAGGTTGATTTGCGAGTCGGCATGCGCCAGACCCGCAATGGCTGCAGCGACGCTCGCGCAGAGTACGCGTGCTGCGTGCGGCCACCTCGCGTGCAGTGCATCGCGTGCGGAGGCTGGACATGACGAAATCAATTGAGACATGGGTCCCACAAATCCTCTCCTCTCGCCATCACAACCGTGCGCAGAGTGTGACTCTCAAACCCTTGCATGCAAGGGAATTCGGCCGAGCGACTCCAACTTCAAGATTGCGTGCTCCGGATAACGAACGCGCGTTGCTGCGCTGAACAACACAATTTCCGGACGAGTTGATACGCATCACACACATCTCACAACCGCGTGGACGGACTCTGTCAAGGCGGATGATCTCGGGGGTTCCGATCTCGGGGGTTCCGATCTCGGGGTTTACGCTCACGGGGTTTACGCTCACGGGGTTTACGCTCACGGGGGTTCATGCTTCGCGCGATCTCTCCAAAGAAACGGGCCCGCGGCATGCGCCGCGGGCCCGATTGGTTTTGAATCTCACTTGTCCTACGCGCGTTGCAGATCAGTTCTGCATCGCGAGCTGGATGTCCGTCAAATCGACCCAGCCATCGCCGTTGATGTCAGCGGCGATGAGTTCGCCCATGCCGCGACGACGGAGTTCACGCACCGACACGCGATCGCGTGGCATCTGACCAGCGAGGAAGCCGCCAGCACAGGTGTCGCCCGTCTGGAGGAAGTTCGTCGCAAAGATCGCGAAGTCCACGTTGTTGACGATGCCGTTGTTGTTGTAGTCCGAACGCGTGCCGTTCGCTGGGAACCGGTTGGCGATGTAGACACCGAAGTCGAGGATGTCGACGAGGTTGTCTGCGTTCGAATCACCGAGCTTCATCGCACCGTCACCACCGGTGGCGAACGCCACGTCGTACTTCGTTCCGACCACCGAGATGGCCGATGCTGCACGCGCGAGCGAGCGATCATCGTCCTTCACGCTGACGCACGAGTACGAAGCCTTGACCGGCACTTGGACGTCGACCGAGGTCGCTTGGCCGCTCGCGTTGAACGCGAAGACCTGTGCTTGCTCGCTCGATGCGAGGCCGTCTTCCGACAGGCGCACCGTGATGGTGCGGTTGCCAGCGGCGTAGGCACCAGCCGCGATGAAGTACCGCGGAGCCATGGTCATGAGCTGATAGTTGAAGACTTCAACCGTGCGGGTCAACGTGATGATGTTGCCGCCAAGGTCTTCCGAAGTCCACACGACCGTCGAGATGCCCACCGGGAAGCGCGCCGGCCACGTGGTGCCCGTCGACAGATCCGGATAGGTCACGGCGAAAGTCACCGGGACGCTTGAGTAGCAGTTGTTCGAAGCCGTCACGCCAGGGTTGGCCACATAGGCGCCCGCGGTCGTGCCTGCATCGGCTGGGAGAGCCTGGTTCGACGACCAGTTGCTGGCGAACGCGAGGTTGTTCAGCGAGCTGACGTCGATCAGGTTGGTTCCGACCGCCGGGATTGGCGCCGGGTTGGTGCTGCTTGCCACGAACTTGTTCGCGAAGCCCGAGGTTGCGAGGCTGACGATGTCGGTCGCGTTGCAGAACGCTGCCGTCGCCACGAACCGGATGCGCGCCACATCGCCGCTGGTGATGCCGGTCGACGAGTCGTCGAAGACATCGATACCCGTGGCGAAGGTGACGTACGACTGGCTACCCGACGAGCCCTGCGTGCCGTAGATCACCGTCGGCATCGCCGTGGTGCCTTCGACCGCCACGAACTGGACGCGCGACGAATCAAAGTTGAGACGCGCCTGGACACCGACCGCCGCAGTCGTGAGGCCGGAGGCGTTCACCACCACGACGAACTCATCGCCCTGCTTGACGATCGTCTCACCAGTCAATTCCTCGCCCGGGGTTGCTGCCGTGGTCGCCAAGAGGAGCGCGTTCGAGTAGAGCGCGGCCTGCTGGGCGGCGTTGAAGCCGTTCGGGTCGATGGTCACGTTCGCCGCGGTCGATGCGTTACCCATGATCGCTTGGATCTGAGCAGCCGTGAGCGACGCGGTGATCGAGAACGTACCCGTGATCGCGTCGACCGCGGCACCGTAGCTGCCGACTTCCGCGAGCATCTGCTGCGACATGCCAGTGGCCACGATCGAGGCCTCGTTCGGGAGAGTCACATTGAGGAGCGTTGCAATCTGGGTCGAGCTCTGACCCGCCGTCAGCGTGAGGTTGCTGACGTCGAAGATCGAAGCCTGGTCGGCCGGCGTGCCACCCGAGGCCGACACCGCCGAGGCGATCGCAGCCAGCTGGCCAGCCGACATACCCTGCGCATCGATCGCCACCGTCGTACCGCCGGTGAAGGCGACCGCATAGCTGACCTTCGAGAGCAGGTTTGTGATCTGCGTCGGGGTCAGGTTCGAGTTGATGGAGATCGAGCCGCTGATACCCGCGCTGACGAACTTGGTGTAGTTGTCGGCGAGGGTCGCCAGCTTGCCACCCACGTTCGAATCCATACCGGTTGCCACTGCCGAGGCGCTCGACACATCGGACTTGCCGAGGAGTGTTGCGAGTTCAGCAGCGGTTTGGGCGTTGGTGAGCGCGAGGTTGAAGGCCGAGTCGACCTTCGCGGCGTTGGTGAGGAGGATGGCGAGCGTCGTTGAACCCATACCCGAGCCGTTCACGCGGACATTGGCCGCGAGCGCGATGCGCGAGAAGAGGTTCGTGATGTTCGCATCCGTGATACCCGTGACCAGGAGGACGTCGCCGGTGATACCGTCGGCGGCGAGCTTGGTGTACGAACCACCGAGCGCGCTGAGCTTCGCAGCATCCATGTCGGTCGCCGTCGCAAGAGCCATCGCCTTGCCTTCCGAGGCCGAAGCCACCGAGAGGCCGAGGAGCGTGGTGATCTCAGACGACGACTGATCCTTCGTGAGCGTGAGGTTGTAGACGCTGTCGACCTTCGTCGACTGCGCTGCGACCGCGCTCAGACCCGTGGCCGTCATACCCGACGCGTTGACCTCGACCGAGGCCGCCGCGTCAACCTTCGCGAGGAAGGCTGCGAGGTTCGTGTCGGTCACGCTGCTGGTGATCATCACGGAACCCGTGACGCCATTCGCAGCGAGCTTCGACGAGAACTGCGCGAGCACATTGAGCTTGTCAGCACCCATGCCCGTCGCGTCGGCGAAGACGTTCGTCGTCGATGGGTTGCTCATGAGGGTCGAGAGCTCTTCGACCGTCAGCGCACTGGTGACGCTGACGTCGCTGAGGGTGTCGACCTTCGTGATGTTGGCGCTGACTTCGGCAAGTTGCGGTTGCGACATGCCGTTCGCGTTCACCGTGACGGTGGCCGCGATCTTCGTCTTCCCGAGGATCGCACCGATGACGGTGACATCCTTGGTGATCGTGAAGGTTCCCGAGATGCCATCAGCAGCGACGTTCACGATTGCGGCCGACGCGCCGAGGGCGTTGAACTGGGTGTAATCCATGCCCGTCGCATTCACGACTGCGGCAGTGGCCACCGAGAGGAGGTTGGTGATTTCGGTCGGATCTTCCGACGAAGCAAGCGCGAGGTTCGCGATCGCATCGACCTTCGAGATCTTGCCGGAGAGGACACCCTTCGCGACCGCGTCGAAGCCCGTCGCGTCGACGTTGACCGTCGCAGCGACCTTGGTCTTGCCGAGGAGCGCGTCGAGAGACGAGACGTTGATGTCGATCGCGAGCGTACCGGCGATGCCGTCCGCTGCGATCGCGCTAGCGCCAGCGCCGAGCTTCGAGAGCTTCGCCGAATCCATGCCCGTCGCGTTCGCGACCGCAGCCACGGCCTCGGTGAGGAGGTTCTCAATCTCATCTGCCGACTGAACGTTGGTGAGCGAGAGGTTGGTGATCTCGTCGACCTTCGCAATCTTGCTCGACACCACCGTGAGGTAAGCGTCCGACATGCCGAGGGCGTTCACGTTCGCCGTCGCTGCCACGGCCGTCTTGCCGAGGAGAGCGTCGAGGTTCGCGACGTCCTTCGTGATCGCGAGCGTACCCGTGACGCCATCGGTGGCGAGGGCCGAAGCCGTCGCGCCGAGAGCGCTGAGTTGCACGTCGATCATGTCGGTCGCAACCGCGGTTGCGCCGGTGGCCTTCGAGAGGAGGTTGCCGATCTCAGTCGCATCCTCGTTCGAATCGAGCGCGAGGTCCGCGATCGAGTCGACCTTCGAGATGCGGGTCGAGAGGACACCCTTCGATGCCGTGCTGAACTCCGTGGCATCGACGTTAACCGTCGCGTCCACTGAGGTCTTGCCGAGGAGAGCGTCGAGGTTGCTGACTGCAACATCGATGGCGAGCGTGCCCGAGACGCCGTCGGCCGCGAGGCCAGCAGCCCCACCAGCGAGCGCTGAGAGCTTGGTGCTGTCCATCGAGGAGCCAACCGCGACTGCGTTCGTCGACTTCCCAAGCAGTGCCGTGATGGTCGCTGCGAGGTCGGTCGAATCGAGCGCCAGGCTCGAGATCGCACCCGTCGTTACCTTCGCGATGCGTCCGGCGACCGCCGCGCGCTGCGCGGTGATCATCGAAGCGGCATTGACCGTCACAGTTCCGTCGCCTGCCTTACCAGCGAGGCGACCGATCTGATCTGCAGCTTCAGCCACGGTGAGCGTGAGGTTCGAGATGACATTGACCTTGACGATGCCCGCGTCGATGGCGTCGAGTTGGGTATCGCTCATGCCGAGCGCGTTGACGAGCACTTCGCCGTCTTCCGCGTAGGTGAAGGCCTGTTGGATTTGCGCAATCGAGTTTTCCTTCGTGAGGCCAGCCGCGATGAGATCGCGACCAACCGCACGGTCATACGCACCAGCCGCAGCGGTCGCGAGCTCGGTGAAGCTCGTGAAGCCACCAGCGTTGATTGCGCCGAGGATCACAGCCTTACCGCTTGCGCCGAGTGCGTTGAACGCCGCGATGGACGCTGCTGCGCTAGGCGCATTGATCGACTCACCGTTGAGGGTGGCCGAGCCAAGCGCAACCATCGCGTTGTAGACCGCGACCATACGACCCGACGAGAAGTCGGCAGCCGTGATGTTGCCCGCGTTCGCGCCATTCACGACCGCCTGGACGGCCGTGCGG
>CAIWCL010000205.1 GCA_903911205.1 uncultured bacterium | reverse complement strand
TGGTCGGCGATCCGCAGCCGCCGGTTTTCCTCGGCTCGCGCGAGCTCGGCGACGGCAGCGGTTTTGAAGTCGTTGTTGTGCGGCAGATTTACGAGATTCGTCGCACATCGGAGATGTATCGCATGCAGCCAGTGGATGAAACTGGACGCGTTCGACCTGTCGTCATTCGCCCTCGGACGGAAACAGTGCGCTAGTGCATCCTTCGGTATGCGCTCTGACGCGCGCACATCAGCGTGTTGAAGACCGCACTCAGCCGAAAGACCCTTCGTCTTCATGATGCTTCGAAACGCACGCCAGCAATTCAATCTCTCATCGAATCTCACTCCTATGTACACCAACCTCATGCATCTTCTTCGTCCAACCGCGCTGACGCTCGTCCTTCCGAATGCGTTGCTTGGAGCAGCGATCGTGGAGGCGTCCGTCGCGCAAACCACAAACGTCTCGAGGGTTGTCGTGGGGCAGCCGCTCGTCGTCGGCGCGCAGCCGCTCGTCGTCGGCGCGCAGCCGCTCGTCGTCGGCGCGCAGCTCGCCGTGGTTCAGAACGAAGAAGAGGAGGGCGACGCGCAGTCCTCGTCGAACTCGTCGATGCACTATCACACGATGAGTGATCGCGGCGAGTTTGAGTTGCGCGTCGAGAACGGCGAAATCATCTTGGCGCGCATCAACGGCAAAGACGTTGGCGCATCGCGTGTTCGTCGCATATCAGATGGTTGGCAATTCCTCGGTGAAGATGGGCGCGTGCTCGAGACGGTTCGCGATACGCAGCAAGGAGCATCAGCAGGAAGCTCCGCCGCTGGAAGTTCCAATTCCTCCGGTGGAAAGCGCGCGGCGAAGAGTTCGACGAGGTCGTCGTCGTCCGTTGGTGGTTCCTCACGTGGAACTTGGGATGATCCTTCTAGCGAAGTTTCAAGAGAAGTTTCGGGCGAAACGTCGGGAGCATCTTCGGGTGCATCTTCTGGCGCGTCTTCAAGTGGATCCTCAAGTGGGTCTTCGAAAGGAACTTCCAGAGGTTCGTCCAGTAGCACCACAAGTCGCTCGAAGGATGGTTCGAAAGAAAGCCCGAAAGGTAGCCCACGAAATCGATCTGGTGACTCGGTCGTCGGACCCGCGTTCGGTTCGACGAATGGAGCGACGATCGCTTCGCCAAACGGCACGCCCATGCGGGTTCAGGGGTCGGATGTCGAGCCAGCGCCACGATCGATGATCGGTGCGGGTCTCGGCACGATCGATGAAGCGCTCGCGCATCACCTTGCACTCGATCCCGCGCGCGTGACGCTCGTCACGAACGTGATCGACGGGCTTCCAGCGTCGAGCGCTGGCATCGAGCGCTTTGATGTCATCGTTGGCGTGAATGGATCGGACAACGCTTCGCCGAAGAAGCTTCGCGGGCTGATGGCGAATGCGGAGCCAGGAACGAAACTCGCACTCAAAGTCCGACGCGGCGCGGAGACGCGCGACGTGGAACTTGCGGTAGAAGCATTTGATATGGAGAAACTCTCGGCGATCGAAGTGGAAGGTGTTGATATCGGTGCGTTGCCCGGCGGCGACGTAGTTCCAGGGACTGCCATGACGTTTGATCTGCGAGGCGGCGATGAAGGTGACATGATGATTTTCGTCGGCCCAGATGGCGTGCGCCGCGAATTTCGCATGCCGACCATGCCGCAGATACCCGCGACGCAAGGCGCGATGGGCATGGATCCAGCAGACATTGAGCGGCTGGTCGAAGAGGCCATGCGACAGATGGAGCAGCGACTGGATGAGGCACGGAATCGCATGGGTGCCGCGCGCGATGCAGACGCGTCCTCCGATCGGGCTCAAGGAAGCGAAGAACGCAGCGCAGACGAGATGCGCCGCGCAGCCGAGCGTGCCCGCGATGCGGCCGACGATCGCATGCGACGACTCGAAGAACAGATGGAGCGTTTGATGCGCGAGTTGGAGCGTGAGCGCGAAGATCGCAAGCGCTCGAAGCCCGGCAGCGAGGCGTGACGCGCGATACGTCACGCTTCAAACAACGCTTCAAACAACGCTTCGTCGCGGGAGACGCGCGCGGCCCACGCGAAGTGTCATTTGCGCTGCATCGACTCGATCACGTCAATTCGAACTACCACGGCAACGCTGCAAGATCGACATTCCCGCCGCAAAGTACGACGCCGACATCTTGCATGTCGGCGTTTTCACGCGCACGCATCCACGCGCTGCAGGCGACAGCGACACCGACCGCTGCGCTCGGTTCGATCGTGAGTTTCATGCGTTCCCACGCGAGTCGCATATGCGACACGATGTCGGCTTCTGAAACAAGCACCACTTCGTCGACGAGATCGCGCACGACAGGGAATGTAAGCGGGCCGAGCGACGTACGCAGGCCGTCGGCGATCGTGACCGGTTTCATCGCGGGTTGGATCGAGCCTTCGCGTTTCGACGCCGCAGCGTCGCCCGCGAGTTCCGGCTCGGCGCCGATGATTTTGATGGAAGGCTTCAGTGCTTTCGCGGCGATGGCGATGCCGGAAATGAGTCCGCCGCCGCCGAGGGGCACAATGATCGCGTCGAGGTGCGGGCATTCATCGAGCAATTCAAGCGCGATGGTGCCTTGGCCCGCCATCACATTCGGATGATTGAAGGGTGGGATCATCGTTCCGCCCGTCTCGGCGATCACGCGTGCGGCGGTCGATTCGCGCGCCTCGAGCGTTGGTTCGCACTCGATGATCCGGCCGCCGTAGCCAGCGACAGCAGCCTTTTTGACCGCAGCCGAATTGGAAGGCATGACGAGATGTGCTGCAATGCCGCGCATACGTGCAGCAAGCGCGAGTGCTTGTGCGTGGTTGCCCGAAGAATGCGTCACGACGCCATTCGCTGCAGCCGAATCGTCGAGCATGCGCACGGCATTGGTCGCGCCGCGAAACTTGAAGGAGCCTGTTCTTTGGAGCAACTCACACTTGAACCACAATCGTCGTTCCGCGAGTCCGTCAAGCGTGGCGTTGGTGGTGACAGGAGTTCGGTGTACGAACGGCTCGATGCGCCGATGTGCGGCACGAATCGAGTTCAGATCGGTGGCGTAGGGCGCTGTTGCAGGGGTGCTCATAGGGATACTTGTGCTCGCAGGAATGGCGAGGCCGTTAGCCTACCCGCATGGCCACCATCGCATCTCCGGCGATTCGCATCTATCGCCGCCCCTCTGCGCGCTTCGACGCGTTGCGTGAGGCGTTGGACCGCGGTGCGTTTCACGTGGTCAGGCCGCCGGACGCGATGGCCGATTGGGAATGCGTGGATGACAAGGGCACACGCGTTCGATGTGCGGGCGGAGCACTGCTCGTGGAAGCCGGAAGTGAGGCGCTGGCCGATGCGTTCGATGCGCAGTTTCGGATCGCGTTGCCATCAGAACACGCGATTCCGGATGGCGGGCCGCCCCCACAGCGCGTGGAGGTGATCGCCGGAAGCGATGAGTCGGGCAAGGGAGATCGCGCGTACGCGCTGGCGGTTGCAGCCGTGCTCGTGCCATGCGCGCGTGAGCATGACGCGTTGTTGCGCGGCGTGCGCGATTCGAAGGCATGCGCCGCGCGGGACGTTCGCGATCTTTCGTGGTGGATACAGCAGGAATTCGCCTGCGAAGTGCGGGTGATTCCGCCCGAGACTCGAGATCAGGTGCTGCATCGTCACGGTGGGAATGAGTCGCGACTTCTGGCGGCGATGCACGCGGAGTGCCTTTGCGCGTTGCGGGCGCGTCATGGGTTTTTGCTGACCCGCGTCGATCGCTTTGCGCAGGGTCGCCCCGTTGCGGTCCTCGTGACACGTGGGTATTCCGAGATGTTGATCGACGAGTGCGTACGCGGCGAGCGACATGTCGCGGTTGCGGCTGCGTCGATTGTGGCGCGCAGTCTTGCGCAGCCGTCGTGAGCTGTGCGGGCACCCGTAGTGATGCTCGATGTACGCTGTGACGATGTCCACCACGCCCGTCACCACTTCTGCAGACACCATCCGTCGCCTTCACGAGCATCGCTGTTGGACTCGTAACAAGATCCTCGTGGCTGCCCGCGCGTGCAGCGACGCGGAACTGCACCGCCCATTTGAAATGGGCGTTGGCTCGCTTTTCGCGACGATCGTGCACCTCTGGGGCGCGGAGATGGTCTGGGCGAATGTGCTGGAGGAGGGCGATCCAGCGTTCATGATTCCGCCAGCGAGTGCGTTTCCATCGATCGCGGCGCTCGAAGAGGCGTGGAAGCCGCTTGACGCCCGTTGGTCACAACTTCTCGTGCGCGCGGACGATCCGTCGTTTCTTGCGAAGGCCTTCGTGCGCGTGCGCGACGGCAAGCGATTCGCAACGAACGCCCACGACATTTATCTGCATGTCTGCACCCATCAGCACTATCACGCGGCGCAGATCTCAAACATGCTGCGCCAGATGGGTAAGGCGCTCGGCCCGAATGATCTGATTGTGATGGCGCGCGAACAGTGGAAAGAGTGAGTCTTCGGCTACACTCTTCGCTCGCTCGGGGCGCGTCCCGCAATCGCGGAACGCTGAGAAGTACCCGTTGAACCTGATCCGGCTCGTACCGGCGGAGGGAAGCGAACGGCGCACGTGGCATCTGCGCCGTTCTGACTTCTTCCCACGGCACCGTTGGCGCAGTACGCGAACGCGAACGAAGGAAGAATGATGATCACCACCGCCCACACGCTCGGAACCTCCTACGCGCTCCCTCTGCACGGCGCGCACAACCCCTCGACGCACGCGCAGGGCACCACACCTGGATCGTTCGCGCGTCGCGCCGATGTCGGAGGTCCGTACGCCTTCGCGTCGCCCGACACCCCCGGCATGCCCGAACCGAGCACGAAGACTGCGTGGGACTTCCTTCCCGCGGGTTGGTCGACCGTCGAACTCGCGGAAGCACCCGTGAGCGCAAACGGGGGAACGCCGTGCGTCAACTGCTGTGGTGATGCCTACAACTCTGTCGAGTTCGCGAGCGCCCGCGGCGAGTGGCGCCGCGTGATCTACCCGCGTGCGTTCACCCCGATCACGCAACTTGAAAGCGCGCGCCTCGGCATCATCACGCCTGAAATGAAGCGCGTCGCCGAACGTGAGCCGCACCTCACTGCGACCGAAGTGCGTGACGAAATCGCCGCGGGCCGCATGGTGATTCCCGCAAACCGCGCGCACCTCGGTTTCAAACTCGATCCGATGGCGATCGGCCGCGCATCGAAGACGAAGATCAACGCCAACATGGGCGCGTCGCCGGTTTCGTCGGGCACCGACGAAGAAGTCGAGAAACTCAAGTGGGCGGAGAAGTGGGGCGCCGACACGGTCAT
>CAIWCL010000204.1 GCA_903911205.1 uncultured bacterium | reverse complement strand
GCCTTGGTCTGGTTCTTTACAAGCGTGGTCGCAAGCGCGGTCGCGCGTCATGCCACCTATTCCATCATCGCGGGAAGCCTCCCGTTCATTCGCCTCTCACTCATTGCGGTGGGGCCGCTGTTGGCTGCCGTTGGATTCGTTGATGTGGTCGTGCGACGCCTGACAGGCGCCAATCTTCGCGACGATGAGAAAGAAGAAGAGCTCCTCAACTCGATCGAAGATAGCCGCCGCGAAGGAGAAATTGATCCGGTTGCGGCGACGTTACTGCAGCGTGCGGTCGTGTTTGGTCAGACGACGGTGGCAAGCGTCATGACGCCGCGCACCGACATCGAAGCGGTCGAACTTACGGACGATCTCGCGGCGATCCGAACGCAGATGGCGGAAAGTGGTCACTCGCGCGTACCGGTGTACGAAGAGAGCCTCGATCAGATCGTTGGCATTTTGTACGTGCGCGATCTCGTGCGCTACTTCGGCGACACGGCGAGTGATTTTCGCCTCCGCGCGATGTTGCGCGAGCCACTACGAGTTCCTGAAACCAAGCCTCTCGGTGAACTTCTCCGTGATTTCCAACTCGCGGAGGTGCACATGGCGGTCGTGGTCGACGAATACGGCGGAACGAGCGGGATTTGCACCATCGAAGACGTGCTCGAGGAGATCGTTGGCGAGATCCATGATGAGCACGAGCCGGCGGACGAGCAGCCACCCCTCATGGTGCCCACGGGTGACGGGTGCTTCGAAGCTGATGGGCGCGTCTCGATCAGCGAAGTGAATGAGCGTCTTGGTCTTTCGCTCCCGGAAGATGGCGACTTCGACACGGTCGCGGGTTACCTCCTTGATCGATTCGGCCGCGTTCCCGTCACAGGCGAGCGGGAGGAGTCGCCCGAGGCGATCTTCGTCATCATCGCTGCGGGCCCGACCAAAATTGATCGCGTTGCGATCGAGATGCGTGCTGCCGAAGGTGGCGCCGTGGCGGCCCGCGAAGACTGATCGCGCGCGCATCGGTACACTCCGCGCGTGCCACTGCTTTCCGCCACAGGACTCATCAAAGCCTACTCCGGACGACGTGTCGTCGATGGTGTCTCGTTCCAAGTGAATGCAGGCGAGGTTGTTGGTCTCCTTGGTCGAAATGGCGCAGGGAAGACGACCTCATTCCGCATGGCTATCGGGATGATCACGCCCGAAGGTGGTGCGGTGCAGTTCGACGGCCGCGATGTCACGTTTGATCCGATGTATCGACACGCGCTTGCCGGGATGGGCTACCTCTCGCAGGAGCCGAGCGTGTTCCAACGCTTGAGTTGCGAGGAGAACCTGCTGGCGATTCTCGAAACGCAGGCGCTCGGCCGCGATCAGCGCAGGCGCCGCGCACACGAACTGCTCGAGCAGTTCGGACTGCTTCACAAAGCGAAAGATGAAGCGCGAACGTGTTCAGGCGGTGAGCGACGACGTCTTGAGATCGCGCGCGCGCTTGTCACGCGCCCTAAATTGATGCTCCTCGATGAGCCGTTCGCGGCAGTCGATCCGCACACCGTCGAGGAACTTCAGACGGAAGTGCGTCGCCTCGCCGACAACGGTATCGCGATGCTGGTCACCGACCACAACGTGCAGCAAACACTGCGCATTTGCGATCGCGCGTACATCATTCATGAAGGAAAGAACCTTCGCGAAGGTACGCCGCGTGAGATCATCAATGATCAAGCGGTGCGCGATGCGTATCTCGCATCAACCTTCCGAGGCGACGAGTTCGATTGAGAGACCGAAGGGGACGACGCATGCAGAGTCGATGGCACACCATCTTCGTTCCGAGCGTCGCACTCGCGACCTCGATCCTTCTCACGGGTTGTATCGAACGGCGCGTGTGGATCGAAACCGATCCGCCGGGTGCGCTTGTCTGGCTCAATGACACACAGGTCGGACGCAGCCCGGTCGATGTCTCCATCACGCACCACGGGATCTACGACGTGCGCATTGAGAAGGAGGGGTACGAACCTCTCGTCACGAGCGCTGACACCGATGGCCCAATGTGGGACACCGTGCCGCTCGACTTCTTCGTCGAGATCCTCCCGATCGATGCCAAGTGCGACGCGCGTTGGAAGTTCTTGCTCTCGCCGCGCGACGATTCGGAATCCGCGCTTGTCAGTCGCGCAGCAGATCTGCGAGATCGACTCCGAGTGGAAGGTGAGCAGAAGCCTGCAGACGGACTCTCGGAGGGTGAGGAACGCCTCAAGAAGCTAGAAGAGGCCGTCGAGGGCAAGCCACAGGACCCTGCGTTGATGGAGAAGCCCATCCCTGAGGCGGCTCCGCCAGCGCCGACCGTCCCGCCAGCGCAGTTGCCTCCGAGCGTTTGAGGCTCTCTCCATTGCTCGTCGCCGATGGCGCGGAAAAGCGGGTAAAAAGAAACCACCGCCCGGCGCGCTCCGACCCGCTCCGGACGGTGGGAATCGCAGCTCACGAAGAGCCGCAATTGTTCGGTAGAGAAGTTGTTCTTCGTGCGTTCGTCGAGAAGGCGGAGATTCCGCCCACAGGTCTTCGGCACGACTCGCACGGTACCGAAGTCAGAGCTTGTCGGTCAAGAGATTTGTTCGGAGCATGACCGAATTCACCGAAGCGGCTCCGCAGGGGCCATTTGCCGCAAATATCTTTGAAGTAAGGGTTTATGAATTCTCCCACCGCAAACCCGTCCTGTAACGGCGACCCAGCGCCCGCGCCTGCGCCCGGCTCAGCACCGGAACGGGGGGTGGATGTGGTGGTGGATGTGGCGGTGGTCGCCCTTTGGCGCCGCGCGGCATGCGGCAGTCGTGAGCTCCTCATCGCACGGCGTTACGCAAAGGCAATCCGAGGCGGGCTTTGGGAACTCCCAGGTGGCAAGGTTGAGGCGGGAGAGAGCGCGGCTCAAGCGGCACTGCGCGAAGTCGAGGAAGAAGTGGGATTGGGCACCTCCGCGCTGGAGAGCACGCCCGAACCGCTTGCCGTCGCCGAGCATGCAGACCCGAGCCTCTCCTGTGAGCGCTCGGTCCGATTGCACGCCTTCCTCGTCGAGGTGAAGCAAGGCGTGGAGGCCGCGCCCCTTGGCACGAGTGAGGTTCGATGGATCGATCCCGACCGGATCGGTGACTTTGAATGGCCGCCCGCGAATCAACCCATCAATGAAGCGATTCAGCGGGCACTCGCGCGACGGGGCTGAGCGCGACGGGGCTGAGCGCGACGGGGCTGAGCGCGACGGGGCGCGGTGCGCAACCGCGCATGCGTGCGCCCACCACGCGGCCGCCCAATGCGCGATCATGGCGCCATGCACCGCTTCGACTTCCTCTCTGGACTTTCCATGTCCGCTGTCATCCTCACGATCGCGAACCCGCTCTGCGCGTCCACGCATGCGCCCGCTCCAGTGGAACCCTTTCGCTACGAGCCCGGCGCAGCGGACCCTTCTGCGTTCCCTTCACTTGATCAAGGTGCATCCGCGGCGCAAGGCGACGCCGCGGCGCAAGGTGAAAACTCGGCGAGCAACGCGCGTACCTCCTTGCGTTTCGGAGCGGCCGACTCAACCGCATTTGAAGTGAATGGCAGTGCTGCGAGCGACTTCGACGGCGTCTCGCTTGGCATCGTCGATGCAGGCGTGACGTGGTATGTCGCGGATGGCATCGGATTCGGTGTCTTTGCGGAAGGGCTTTACGCGTCGCTTGGAGATGGAGCTGGCGCGGGCGAAAGTGGGGGCGACAGTTGGGGCGGCGGCGGCGGCGCGCTCGTTCGATGGATCTTCGTTCGCGAGGAGTCGTGGTCGATGTTTGCCGAAGCAGGCTGCGGCGTTGTTGTTTCGAGCGAAGCGATTCCGGATCGCGGATCGACCACGAACTTCACGCCGCGTGTCAACATCGGTGCGACATTCGAGCTGTCGTCGACGAGCGCACTGCTCGTCCGCGCGGGTTGGTTCCACATGTCGAACGCGCAAACAGGTGATGAGAACGACGGCGTCGACGCAGCAGCAATCGGTCTTGGGCTTTCGTTTGCCTTCTGATTGCCCGTGCCTACGTCAGCGTGCACCCGTTCACGCGTAGCCGCGCGGATGTCTTCGCATCCATTCCCAGGCCGTGCGGACGATGCCGTCGAGATCGGTGTGTTTCGCTTGCCAACCGAGGTCGCACGCAATCGCGCTCGGATCGGCGTAGAGGCTCGGCGGATCACCAGGTCGACGTTCGCCCTTCTGCGCCGGGATGGGGTGGCCGGTGACCCGGCGGCAACTCTCAAGGACTTCGCGCACGGAGTAACCGCGACCGATGCCGATGTTCCAGCACTTGAATCGCCCGGGCTCGATTGCCCGGAGGGCTGCGACGTGGGCGTCGACGAGATCCTCCACATGAACGTAGTCGCGGATGCACGTCCCGTCTGGGGTCGGGTAGTCCTCGCCAAAGACCGTCAGATGAGGGCGTTTCCCAAGCGCAACCTCGAGGCAGATCGGGATCAAGTGCGTCTCCGGTCGATGATCCTCTCCAACGCGACCGCGTGCATCGCTGCCCGCGACGTTGAAGTACCGAAGCGCGACCGCTGCAAGCGGACGTTCATCCTTGAGTGCGGCGCATTCCGCACGGAGCACATGCTCGAACTGGAGCTTCGACGCGCCGTACGGATTGATCGGACGTTGAGGAGTCGTCTCCGTGATCGGCATCGCCTCCGGTGGAGGCTCACCATACGTCGCAGCAGTCGAGGAGAACACGATGCGTCGCACGGATGCCTCGCGCATCGCCTCGAGGAGCGAGAGACCGCCACCGAGATTCGTTTGGTAGTACTCCAGCGGCTTCTCCATACTCTCGCCGACGTATGTCAGTGCCGCAAAGTGCATCACCGTATCGATCCGACGATCGACGAGCGTTGAGGTGAGCCGCGCAGTGTCGCTCAAATCAACGTGCACAAACGCAACCCGGTCGCCTCCCGCGGAGCGAATCGCGTCAATGGCGCCCTGGTGACCCCGCCGGAGACTGTCAACGATGGTGACCTCGTGCCCTTCGTCGAGGAGACGGAGGCAGGCGTGTGATCCGATGTACCCGGCGCCGCCGGTGATGAGAAAGTGCATAGAGGTCATCTCCGCATCCGGCGGTGAAAGTCGTTCAGTGCGTGTGCTCGCCTGCGCTGCGGCGTCCGTCCGCGAGCATACCTTCGACGGCACGTTCGATACACGCTCGGCTGCCCCACGCCGCGGCGCCAATCTCGGCAGAGCGTGCTCCTTGATGCGCACGTTCCTCCGCTGAGAGGGCTCGGAACTTGAGAAGCGCCTCGCGAACAGCGGCACCGTCCGCCGGGTCGAAGCCAAATCCGTTGACGCCTGCTTCGAGCGCCTCTTTGTAATTCCCAACGCGGTCCGAGAGAAGCAAGGGCATGCCCGAATGCAACGCCTCCACCGTCGAAAGTGGATTCGGATCGTGAAGGGATGGCAGCAGCAACGCGTCGCCAACTTGGTAGACCGCAGGCATCAGCGTGTAGTCGATGTACTTGCCGACCAATTTGACGTGATTCGTGAGTTCACGGCGCTCGATCTCCGCAAGGATTTCGCCGCGGAGTGGACCTTCGCCGATGATGCGAATGGCGTAGCCCTCAAGGACTCGCTTGTCGACATGGCGAAGGAACTCGAGTACGCCCTTGTGGCCGATCAATCGTGCGGGCCAAATGAGTACAAGCGTGTCATTCGGATCGCGCGCGAGATCGAGCGCTTCACGCGCCTTCTCGAGTTCAGATGCGGGGAGGCGATCTCGGAATCTCGTCTCATCGACGATATTCGGCATGACGATGGTCTTCCGAAGCAACTCCGAACCCATGAATCGTTCGAGGAACATCAGGCCCTTCTGGCCTGGCACCAAGAGCGTGTCGCAACGACGAAGTAAGAAGCGCTTGCAGGCCCCAGCGATCCCCTGACTTCGTCCGGGGATATCGACGTTGAATTCGATCCATGCGATGCGGCGCTTGGGGCGGGTCAGCAGCACGGCAAACAGCGAGGTGAAACTGTCCCAGATCCCGCCGTGCAGAAGGAATGCGGGTGGATTTCGCATCACATGCAGGATGAGACGCGGATTGAGCCAGAGGGTGTTTCCACGAATGCGGATTCCATACCCATCCCAAATCTGGTGGCTGAAACGCGCGTCACCGAGGGAGCGTTTCCAGGACTCCGGACGATCAGGATTGTTCGATCCGAAAAAGTGCACATGGAGTACGTGGCCCCGTGCAGCAAGTGCATCGGCGAGACAGTTGAACAGGTGAACTCGGTAGGGCGCGGGGATGTTGTGAAGGACTTCGAAGCGAGCCATGTCGTTCCGATCTTGGCTGGGAAGCATACTGGTCGAAAGATGGGTCATGCGTTGAGGACGGTCGGTCCTCGCTCGGGCAGTGGGATGCGGTTCTCTTTGTGCCTGAGGGATTGAAGCGGAGCGCAATGGGTGGCCGATGAGCAACTGTGCAGATTAAAAACCCCCCCGTTCGTGCGAAGTTCTTGAAGTCGGTTGCGTTCTCCGTCCTGACTTCGGGGCTCGTTCGATGGCTGATCGGCCTCTGGTACGGCGATACGGTTCCCTTCCGCGGCACCCGGATTCGGACTCGAAGCCGAGGCTCGTTCGAGGCTCCGCTGCTGCTTGCAGGGATCTACGAGCGTGCGGAGATTGACTTTGTCCATCGCTACCTTCCGGCAGAGCAACCGGTCATCGAACTCGGTGCGAGCCTTGGTGGCAACAGTTGCCAGATCTCCCGCAAGCTCGCCGCAGGTGTGTCGATGACGTGCGTTGAAGCGAACCCCGAAATCGTGGAGATCCTCAAAGAGAACATCGCACGAAACTGCGAAGGGCGACCGGTCGAGGTCATGCACGCGATGATCGGAGATGCTGTTGGCATCGGAGAGCTCGAGATCGGTGGATCGACGCTGGCCTCTGCTGCCAAGCGAGCGGGTTCGCGCACCGTGAAGGTGCCGATGGTCACGCTTCGCGAAGTCGCCGATCGGTGCGGATCCGGACCCTTCTCGCTCGTCTCCGACATCGAAGGCGCCGAGATCGCGGTCCTGCTGACGCAGCAAGAGGCGCTCAAGAACTGCACCCTCATGATCCTTGAGTGCCATGCGGCGACCTGCAACGGTCGCGCCTACACGCTCGAAGAGGTGGTCGCGCTTCCGCTCGCGGGTGGAGAGTGGACGATGATCGATCGATACCATGCGGTCGCCGTCTATCGGCGAAAGCACGTGGGGTGATGCGGCCCTTCGATGTTTGAAATCGCCAAAAGTTCGGAGGCTGCCGGAAAATGGGCGGTCCGGATTTGGCGCGCGGGGGACTGAGGGCTTGGGACTGAGGGCTTGGGACTGAGGGCTTGGGACTGAGGGCTTGGGACTGAGGGCTTGGGACTGAGGGCTTGGGACTGAGGGCTTGGGGGCTTGTGTCCGGCTTCCTTGGGGTCCAGCATTCTTGAGGCCAGGCGCCATCAGAACACCCCACATCCTGCCGTTCGCGGCATGAAATCAACGGAGCCGGGGTGGATTGTCGAGGTTGGCGAACGGGGAATCTCGATTTCGCTACAAGCCAACCCCCTCGGCGGCCGATAGCCCTCTTGGCCCTACAGGCCGCGTAGACCCTTCAGACCGAACCGGGAACCCCATGCCCACGACCGCCATCGTCATCGGACCCGCAGCCGCCTGTGCAAAACTCGAGCGGCAACTCGCTTTCGCGGAAGCGCCACCGATTCTGCTCGGACGTGTAGAGACGGCGTTGCCGATCGCCTCGTCAGGAGATTCGACAACCGCAACGTCGTCCACGGGAGCATCGTTGGTCGATGCGTCGACGAATTTTCGCGACGCCGCTGTGCATCTTGCCTGCGGGCCGGACGCGAGCTCAGCACCGCTGCTCGTTCCTGTCCTCGGTCGACTTGAGGAACTTGAAGCCATCGTCGCGCGACGCAAGCCTTCGATCGCGCTCGTCACGCTTCCTTCGCAAATGTCCGAGCTGCTCGCTTCGATCCGTACTCGGCTTCGCCGACTCGGGATTGCGGAGCGCTTCGTTCCTCCGATCGACGACTTACTCGCCGGCATCGGACCGCGCACCGAAATCGACGTCGATCTTCAACGTCTCATCGGGCGGCCAGCCCGGCGCATCGATGAAGACGCGATTCGTGCGGTTGTCGGTGGACGAACGGTTGTGGTGACAGGCGCAGGTGGTTCCATCGGCAGCGAAATCTGCCGCATCGTCGCCCGCTACAACCCCGGCAAACTGGTGTTTGTCGAGCGCAGCGAAAACGCGCTCTTCGAGATCGATCGTCAGATCGCGCGTCGCCATCCGAACCTCGCGCGACGAACGGCCCTCCACGACGTTGTTGATGCCGAGTCAACACTCGCGCTCTTCCGCGAGGAAGAGCCAGACATCGTCTTCCATGCGGCCGCGCACAAGCATGTACCGATGATGGAAGATCATCCGGGCCTTGCGATCGACAACAACCTCTTCGGAACCAAGAGCGCGGTCGATGCGGCCATCGCAGTGGGTGCAGAGCGCTTTGTCATGGTTTCCACCGACAAGGCGGTGCACCCGACGTCCATCATGGGTTCCACCAAACGACTGGCCGAACTCTATGTCCAGCATGTGAATCGCACGGCCTCAACCGCGTGCTCGCTGGTGCGCTTCGGGAATGTGCTCGGAAGTTCTGGTTCCGTGCTCGAAACGTGGAAGCGACAGATCGCCGACGGCGGTCCAGTCACCGTCACTGATCCGCGCATGACGCGGTACTTCATGTCGATTCCAGAGGCCGCGAGTCTGGTGATTCAAGCGGCCGCACTCACCGATCGTTCTGCCGCGAGTGGCGAGGTGTTTGTGCTCGATATGGGAGAGCCGTTCCGAATCGTCGATCTTGCGAAGCGCTTCATCGAGATGTTTGGGCTCGCGCCGGTGTTCCCTGAGCAGGGGGCAAAGGGTGCGCTCGGCGAGATCGCCGTCAGTTACACCGGCATCCGACCGGGAGAGAAGCTCTACGAGGAGCTTGCACTTGACGCAGAGACGATCCGCGAATCACGCCATCCAGAGATCCGAATCTGGGGCCTCTCGACTCCGGACCCGGCGTGGGTGCGATCGATGCTTGAAACGCTGGCCCCCAACCGCCGAAGCCGCGATGCGGCGCGCGTTGCCGCGATCGTCCGCGAGCTCGTTCCTGAGCGGCCAAACGTCGTCATCGAAGCCGCATGAGCGGTTCGTAGGCGAATTCGGGCGTCGCGAAGGATTGAACAAGGATCGGTTCAACGTGCATGAACTCGGCCCAAGCGGAATCTGAACACGACCTACGGTTCGCCCGAAGTTCGGTGGAGGAGAGGTCGCCGTCTTGGGGTCAGGCTCAGCACCCACGCGTCTGCACCCACGCCTCTGCAGCCACGCCTCTGCGCTCCCGACTTCAAAGTTCCTGACTTGAGAGTTCAGTCGCTTCGGCGATCAGTGCTCGCTGGGCTTCGAGGGTCGCGATCAGTTGTTTGGTTGCCGCAATAGCGGAATCGATGGCGCTCGTTCCAGTCACCTGGCGAATCGGGTCCTGGCGGCGGTCTTCGAGCAATTTCCCCTCGACAATGGCGCGGTTCGCCTCAAGTTCAACCAAGACCGCTCGGGCTTCGGCCAAGGCAGATCTCCGCGCTTGGACCGAGCCGTCGATCACGGCCGGAGACACGTGGTTTCCCTCACGGGTCACCAACTTGGGCTCAGTGGTGGTGACGCCGATCACGTGTGAAGGGGAAGGGGCAAACTGGCGGACTCGTGGGTCCATGGTCGGAGATCATGGCAGGGAACGAGGTGCGCGGCAAGTCCGAGCGAGCGGACAGCGCGCGCCCGAGAACTCAACCGCGGCTCTGACGGTGTGGGTGCCATCGATACGGGACCCGCGGGGACTTTCCCGCTGACGCGATGCCGAGAACGTGTCCGACGGAAACGGGAATCGTGCTTCGTACGCGAGCCCGTCACTCAAGCGCGAGGACGTTCCCGCCCGTTCGTCAAAGCACTTCGGACTCGATGGAGGCCGCCTCGCCCGCGAGTTTTTTCGCGGCATAGCGGCGCAGCCAGTTCTCCCAACTCTTCCCGCTCGCGGCATCCTTGCCGGTGAAGGCAAGCGAGCGAATCCGCGCAAGCGGTACGCGCTCACGCACATTGGAATCAGCGCGCAACACGCGGAGTTCTTCGAAACTCGCAGCGCTTGCGGAGTCCGCGTTCGCGGAATCCTGCAGGCGAGCATCAAAGAGATAGCCGCTCACCTCAGAGCCGTCGTCGAGCGCGAGCGTGATATCACCACGAAAGTCCACGGCGCGATGGATTGCTTCGCGTAAACCTGCGAGGTCGGCGTTGGTGATCTCGTTCAACGCAGGCTCCGAGGTGCGTTCGGGTGCTCGGCCAGGAGTTGTCGCGGCGTTCGAATCCACGTGATCTCGTTTCCTTTGTGATCAGAATTCTGTTGTGGCCAAGTTTCCGTTCGAGATTCAAAATCGAGGCGCGCACGCGGCCCGACGGGTGACTCAGCCACCTGAGCCGTCGCCATGACGATCGTTCACGCCGTCCGCATCTTCATCTTCATCGTCGTCATCGCGCTGCTGTGGGTAGCAATAGCCCGACTCCGTATTCACAAGTGTCCAACCGTGCTGTCGAATGGTGGCAGCAAGTCGGCCAGGCCGCTCGAAGCTGGTTCCTTCCAACAGCAGGCGAAACAACTCTTCCTCGATTACGTCGAGCCGAATCGACGTCACGACATCAGCAGGATGCGCCGCTTGCCGGCCACCCTCGACGTTGAACTGAATACGAATCCCCGGACCGTAGAGTTGAATGCTTCCGCGCTGATCGGGCGCGGTGTTCATTCGACCAAACAACGCAACCAACTCTTCGACGGTTCCAAGCGGTGCGGTGCCGCCGCCTTCGCGTCGAGGAAGTGTGCGTTGGATGATGTACTCGGTGCTCAACACGGGACTTGTTTCGCGAGGAGGAAAGTCTGATCGCGGCCGACATACCCAAGCATGAAAGGCGCCGGCTTCGCATGCGTTGGCGCGTGAGGATAGCGACTTTCGATCCCTACTTCGGCGGGAGGAGTTCCAGCGCTGTTTCGAGCAGTCGAACGAGGGAAATGGGCTTGAAGAGATACGCCCGAGCCCCGATTCCAAGCGCAAACTCTCGGTGTCGCTTGCCTTGATTCGCGGTGACCATGATGATGGGAAGTTCGATGGACTCCTCCTGAAGCTTCTCAAGCACGAGGAGCCCGGAACTTCGAGGAAGCATCATGTCAAGCACGAGAAGGTCCGGTCTCGATTCACGGACAAGGTGAAGTCCGCTGAGGCCGTCACTTGCGGTCCGGGTGGTCGCGCCTTCGTGTCGAAAGGCCATCTCCATGGCCTGCAAAATGTCTGGATCATCGTCGACGATCGCGATGGTGCGGTTGGCGAAGCGGTTCGACATGATTGGCGGTGGGTCGGCGATTGGGCAAGCGTGGCGAGCACGCGACGGCGCCGCCGCGAGGTTCAGGAACGGTACCGCGGGTCAAGCGCGAGCGTTCCATCTTTCCAACGAAGTGCTCCCGGATCGGCTGGCGCATCGATTGGTTGACCGAGTTCCGCAAGCAGTTCGGGCGTCATCCAAGGCAGGGCTTCGAGCTTCCGGATCATGCGCGCGGGCATTTCGGTGCCCTCGCGTTCGTGCTTTGGACGCGAGTTCCACCGGCGGTGCACCCAAACGTACTGCTCCGGGCTCTCCCGAATCATCCGCTCAATCGCGCGGTTGTAACGGGCGCCGATGTACATCACAGGGTCGTCCGCATCCTTCCAATCGCTGGGCTCGATCACATCGGTGAGGCGAAGTTCGTAGCGGAATTGCCCATCGACGCGCCGCGCGTACCCACAAACGATTGGGATTTCATATCGCAGCGCGAGCAGGGGGATTGACTTGTAGGTGGAAGCGAGGCGCGAGAAGAACGGAACAAACAGCCCGTCGTTTCCCGCGTTTTGATCGGCGATGAAGCCAACCTTTCCGCCCGACTCAATGATCTTCTGAACCTCATCCGTCGCTCCCCACTTGGTGACGATTCGGAGTCCCGTTCGTTGACGGACACCGAGAAGCCAATCGTTGAGGAAGCGATTGTCGAGAGGCCGAGCAAGCGCCGACATGCGGAAGCCAACCAACGCGAGCACGTAGCCGAGGATCTCCCAGTTTCCGATGTGCCCCGTGACGAAGAGGCACGGTTTCTCGGAGGTGAGATGTTCCATCGCGCGGCCGACGTTGCCGATGCGCACGCGTTCATGCCAGTTCTCGCGCCCAATCACGCGAGGCATCGAGAACGCGTCGACCATGAAGATCCCGAACATGTGGCCGATCGACTCGTCGACCAACTGCCACTGGGTTTCGGGCGCAAGTTCAGGGAACGCACGACGGACGTTTCCGACGGCACGCGCGCGACGTTTGGCCCCGAGGCGCGCGTACATCGAGCCGATGAGGCGCGCGAAGGCGAGGTTCTGCTCGGGATTGAACGGAGAAAATAACGCGGCGACCGTTCGGGCCGCCGCGTATTGGGTGAGTTCTATGCCGATGGACACCGGGTGGTTCCGGAGGAGGCCAGCGTCAGCGGTTCACAGTGCCGGTGAGGGTCTCGAAGCGACTCCAGTTCAGCACGGGAATCTCCGCATCAGCCGCGGTGCGGAAGAGGCTGTCGTACAACTCACGCGCCGCGCGCTGCTCGGTGAACGAGAGGGTTTGCGCTTCGGTTGCATCCGACGGGAGCGGCGCCGGGAAGGGGGGCTGCACGCCGAGGACGAGGAAGTCGAGGTCGCCCGAAAGCGTGTCGCCTTCGATGATCTCGCCACCCCATTCAAGGATGCGGCTCTTGATGAAGTCTGCTTCGCTCGTGGTGGACTTTCCGTCGCTGTTGACGTCGAACTTGCCATGCACGAGGAACTTGAACTTGTAGTCGGGATTGAAGACAGCGTTGGCGAGGACGTCATCCTTCACGATCGGGCGGCTACCCGTACCGCGGATCACGCGGCAGGTGGAAGTTGTGTCACCGACCTTGATGACCTGAACGCTCGCCTTGCCACGAATCGCGCCATCGCTGTTCGCGGCAGCGGAGATCCCTGCGGCGTCATCAAAGACTTCGAAGGTCATGCCCGGCACGACCCGCTTGTTCGAGCCAATGTCGATGAAGATCGTTCCGGTCTTCGGATCGAAGTCCACCACGCGCGAATCGACGAGTGCCGCTGGATTGCCAGCCTTGGTCGAAGTCGCCTCGACCTTCTTCTGCAGCGCAGCGATGCGGCCGTCGAGGACGACGCGCTCGTTGCGCAGGGTGTCGATCTCAGCTTGGAGCGCTTCCGACTCGCTGGTGAATTGGGCCTGGAGGTCGGCGCGTGCTTGGTCGAGCGCGGCCTTCGCGCCATCGAACTCGCCACGGTAGCCCTCAGCGGCTTGCTCATACGATGCGATCGAAGCAGTCACCTTCGCGACGGCTTCTTCACGAGCCTTCTCGCTTGCGGCGAGGCGTTCTTCGAGTGCGTCGAGCGACTTCTGCAGGTCGTTCGCCTTGGTCTTGAGGCTCTCGGCCTCTTGCTTGCGGGAGTCGCGGTCCTGCGCGAGTTTGCGCATCGACTCGCGCACAGTTTGACCTTCTTCGACATTGAGCGTCGAGCGGAGGCCTGCGAGATCGGCGGTACGGTCACCGGCAACGAACTCGTTGACGTCCTGGCTCTTCTTCGTCATGTGGTCGAAGAGGCTGGTGCCTGCGGCTTCGCCAATCATCGCCTGCGTTTCGGAGCGGCCGCGCTCTTCGCTGGTGATGAACTTGTCGAGTTCGGCTCGGGCTTCGCTCGCCTGTTGCTCCGCGGTCGACTTATCCGCGTAAAGGATGATCGAAACCGCAAGGAGTGCGACGCTGAGAACGACGAAGACCACCAGAGCAACGATCACACCGGTGGAAGAACGGGACGCCATCTGCAGATCTCCATGAGCCCAAGGCTCGAGCCGCGGAGTATCGGATGTTTATCCGCCGCCGTCAAACGCATGCTTGATCGGGATTTCAAGCGGTCTTCACAGCGGACAAGGCCTCACCCGGGGTTGTGACACGGTTTGCCACGAGTTCGGCGGCGGAGTCGCGCAGGGTCGTCAAGCGGCCAGCGGCTCGGGCGGCGTGTGCGATGGAGGCAGCACTCGCGCGGCGCATGATCTCGGTGCGAACTGGCTCGTCGATCTCGAGAAGTTCGTAGCAGCCGATACGACCCCGGTAGCCCGAACCGCGGCATTCGCGGCAACCGACCGCCTCGGCGATGAGCCCGTCCGGGGCAAGCGAAAAGTCCGGGGGGACCTCGCCGGCATGCGGCGGGCGTGTGACCACGCACGACCGACAGACGCGACGCAGGAGTCGCTGCGCGAGGACGCCCTCCACGGTGCTCGCCACGAGGAATGGTTCAACGCCCATATCGAGAAGACGCGTGGCAGCGCCCGCGGCGTCGTTTGTGTGAAGCGTCGAGAGAACGAGGTGGCCGGTCAACGACGCCTGCACCGCGGCGTTCGCCGTTTCAGCGTCGCGAATTTCACCGATCATGATGATGTCGGGGTCGTGGCGAAGGATCGCGCGAAGGCCCGTCGCAAAGTCGAGGCCGACTTGGTGGTTCACCTGAATCTGGTTCACGCCTGGTACGTGATACTCAACCGGATCCTCGACGGTGATCGCTTTCACCTCGCCCGACACAATCTGTTTGAGCGACGCGTAGAGCGTGGTCGACTTACCGCTTCCAGTTGGGCCAGTCACAAGCACGATGCCGTGGGGCCGGGAAACAAGTTCGTTCCATGGCTTGAGCACGCGTACCGGCATGCCGAGCTCATCGAGGCCCGCGAGTGCCGCACTCTTCGACAGGATGCGCAACACGACGCCTTCACCGTGCAGCATCGGAATCACCGAAAGACGCAGGTCAAACTCTTGGCCTTTGTTGCGCAGCGTGATGCGGCCATCCTGAGGACGACGCTTCTCTGCGATGTTGAGATTCGCCATGATTTTGAGGCGACTCGTGATGGCGTTCCGGAAACGATGAATCGTGGCGGGAACGCCCGCATCCGACATGACACCGTCGATTCGGTAGCGAACGTGCAGTTCGTGCTCGTAGGGTTCGATGTGAATGTCGGTCGCGCGCTCGCGGATCGCTTCGAGGAGTAGGTCGTTGACGAGGCGAACAACACTCGCTTCGCTTGCGCCATCGGCATCAGAGCCTTCCGACTCGTTCGCCGCGCGTTCGGCACTCGTCGGCGCGCTTCCCGCACCCAGCGCTTCAAGCACATCTCCGGCGACGCCGAAGCGCGTGCGAATTTGCGTTGCGAGGTCGTTGTCTTCCGCGACGGCGATCGCAATCGGAAGACCGGATGCCGCGCGCATTTGGTCGAAGCCTTCCGGGCGCAACGGGTCGCTTGTCGCAAGGAGGAGGCGGCCACGTTCCTTTCGAACTGGGATCGCACGGAGTTTGAAGACAAGGCGCGGCGGAACAAGCGCCACGGCGTCGTCGTCGAACGTCTCTTCGTCGAGTCGAAGGAAAGGGAGGCCCATTTCGGCCGCGAGCGAGCGCATCGCGTGCTCGGCGCTCGCGAAGCCGAGACGGGCGAGTGTTTGCTCGAGCCGTTCGCCGGTGCGCGATTGCTCGGTGCGTGCGGCGACAAGCTGTTCGCTCGTCACGACGCCCTGTGAGACAAGGATGTCACCGATGATCTCGCCGCTCGCCATAGGGAGAGCGTAACGACCCAAGCGTGCGCAACCAAACTCGATGGAGCGCGCATTTCAGGAAGTTGTGCCGATCTTCGACGCGGCCGCGTGTCCCTTGGACGGTGCGAGCGTTCATTTGGTGGCGACGTCGTCGCACTCAGGCGAGGCGTCACGCCCCGGAGCGTGGATTTCGAAAGAGCACCATCGATGCCGTTTGCGTGTGCACGTAGGAGTTCTTCCCGTGAGGGCCAATTTCGCCCGCGCACTGGAAGCCCGCGATTGCAGGCAGGTGCAAACGGCGCGAGACGGTGCTTGCGTCATGATTTGGCGTCGGGAAGAACCGGGTTCCTCGCGCGTTGCATGTGAAGAGAAGCGCCGCTGCCGCGGGATCGCGCAACTGTTCTCGATCGAGCATCATCGCGAGATCGTCATCGGCGGTCTGAGGATCGCGAATCTGGAACCGCACGGTTCTGCCCGGAAGTACGCGATCTCCGAGTGTGAAACTTCCTTGTTCAGGGTCAACGGAAAGCACAGGGCGCACGAGGTAATCGCCCCGGCCGCGTCGCGTCTTGGAGCAGTCGGCGGCGAGACCGACGAGAAGACCTTGTCCAATGCACGCACGGTCTGCATCGGCGAGCGATGCCACCATTTCCTGGACAGCGTCGATGGCGCGAATCCCGTTCAGTTCGAGCACGGCATTTCCGTGTGCCGCGGTGACGACGTGTTCATGGCCGATGGGACGGCAGCCTTGGCTGACCAGACCAGAAATCTCGATGTCACCAAAGATCGAGAGCCCCACGATTCCACTGTGCGAAACACGGCGATCAACCCCAAGCACATTGAGCCCGGCGTGGGACGCGCCACTTGCGACCCCGCCATAGATGCGCGCTCCCTCTGGCCCCGCCGCGGCATCGATCGCAGCGCATGCTTCGCCGGGGTGAATCGAGTGGGGGTCGGCAAAGAGAATCGTTGCGCGATGTTCTAGGGCGCCGCCGCCGGCTCCTTCGTCGGGTGGGAGGCTGATGCGCTGCCGAATGAATCCCTCGCTCCACACCGAGGGTGGGCCATCCTCAAGATCAAACCAAAACGGGCGCGCAACCATGCCGGGCGCAGAAAGTGCGAGCACCGCGAGGCCCGGCGTCTGTTCGATCTCTCGGTTGCCGCTGACGGCACTTTCAACGGTTGTCGCGAGGAGGTGCGCCGGGTGCAGTTCACGCCGGAGAAAGTCGAGGGAGTCTCGGAGCAGGGCGCGATGATGGAAACTCGCGAAGACGAACAGAATGTCGGCTCGGGATGAGGACGCCGCCCGAAGCGTGTCGACCACCTCGCGCGCAGCAGCGCGGGTGTCGGAGAGTTCGGACAACGCCGACAGTGCGAAAATGGAGCGTTCAGTTTTCAATGCCATGCAGGGTGACGGGACAAGCACGCGGCGGCGGGGCGGTTTTTCCGAATTTTGAGGGATTCCAAGAAAAGTTGGAGGCCGACGCTCCAAATTGGAGCCCGATCTGCGCGACAATTTGCGCGCCGCGCCGCCGAGTTCAATGGCTGCTTGGGTCAGCGGACTCGGTCGATCTCGCTCCCGGGTGGCGTGGATCGCTGGGCACTCAGCTGGAGTTGATCGGGCCGCGTTGGACCCGAACGGACTCGGCCCGGATGGCGCCGGCGGATTGGATGCGGGGTGGGAAGGGCGCGGCAGGATCGTGAGAGGCTCGTGGGAGGCTCGTGGGAGGATCGTCGGGGGATCGTGGGAGGCTCGTGGGAGGATCGTCGGGGGATCGTGGGAGTTGTACGAACCACATGTCCGAGAATCCAACTCGACAAGCCCCTTGCAATTCCGCATCAGATTGGGCATCATTCGCGATCCCCCTCACGACACCGGCCGGTCTGCCGCCCGGAGCCTGAAGTGGAAACTGGTAGGGAGACGTCGCTCTTCGTCACTCTTCGTTGCGTTCATACTCCTCACATGGAGCATGAGTGCAAAAGAGCGTGAGAGAACGCCGCGCTCGCGCGATCAGCGCGCGACGAGAGACGAGAGACGAGAGAGATACAAGTTCGAGTACGACCCAAAGTGACGAGTTAAGAGTCCGCAGAAATCATCAACGCAGGATCGACTGTGCCGAATACCGAATCAGCCAAGAAGCGCGTCCGTCAGTCCGCAGACCGCAACGCCCGCAACCTCTGGCGTAAGCGTCGCGTGAAGAACGACATGTCCGACTTCCTCAAGGCCGTCGCCGCTGGCGATGCTGCTGCAGCGGAGAAGGAGATGCGCAAGGCCGCCCGTACGCTCGATAAGGTCGCTGCCACTGGCACGATCCACAAGAACACCGCTGCGCGCCGCAAGAGCCGCATGGCTGCGAAGGTTGCTTCTCTCAAAAAGAAGTGATCTGTCGTCATCTACCCGCGTCTACCCGCGTCTACCCGTGTCGGTTGGTTGAGCGTTCCGTTTTGGCATGTTCAAGAAGCCGCGCGTCTCGGGTCACGGTCCACAGACGGGCCACGAATGGTTGAAGGTGTTGTCGGAGTCCGTTCGGATCTCCTTCAACATCCGTTCGCGGCGCGAGATTCCTGCGGGGTACTTGAGGACAGAGGATGCAGATCCTGTTCCGCAGAATCCTGCATGCCCGTGCTTCTCGTGACCTCTATCTCGTGACGTCTATCTCGTGACGTCTATCTCGTGATGGGTACGCCGTGATGGAGTGTGCAGGGTGCCGATCGACGCAGCTGGAAGAATCCTTCCTTCATGTCTGAACGATCACGCAAGCAATCGAGACCCGCCTCCGCGCGAACTGCGCAGGGCGGGTCTTTCCTTGATGCGGCAGCGGGAGGGAGCTTCCTGACCCGGTCGTATCTCGAGGCATCCCGTCGTCCGCTTGAGATTCTGTTCTTCCTACTGCCGTTCATCGCGTACTACGAGTACGAACTCGTTCGCGCCCTTCGCTCGCCCGACGGGCTGGTGACCAACGGCGCACATCTTGCGATTCTGCGCCTCTTCGACCTCTTCGGCCTCGATGCCGTTGCGCTCTCGCTGCCTGGATTCCTGCTCGCAGGGATCTTTCTCGTGCAGCATGTCCTTTCGCGCGGGCCGTGGATTGTCGATCTCTCGGTGGTCGCACGGATGTTCGTCGAGAGTGCGGTGCTGGCTGTGCCGCTCCTTGTCTTTGCGGCGGTGCTTGAGCGACTTGTTCCAGCGGCTGCGGTGGATCAGTTCAGCGCGCTTCCACTTGGTGCACGCATCGCAGTCTCGATCGGCGCGGGTCTCTATGAAGAACTCGTTTTTCGCATGGCGCTGATTGGCGCGCTCACGATGGTTCTGCTGGAGACGACCAATCTGAAGCGGGGCGCTGTCACAGCGACGGCAGTTGTGCTTGCTGCCGTCGCCTTCGCGTTCTATCACCCGCTTGCCGGGGCGGATGGGTCGATCATGCCGACTCGGATTCTCTTCTTCATTGGAGGCGGGCTCTACTTCGGATTGCTCTATGTGCAGCGCGGGTTCGGTATCGCCGCCGCAACCCATGCACTCTTTGACATCGTCACCGCGCTTTTGATTCCGCCGCCGGACGGGGTGTAATTCTCCGCGGTTGAAATCCCACGATCTCCGGCGTGTACGCTGCGCCCATGCTTCCCGCGCGTCGAGCCAAAACTCAGCCCAACTCTGCGCTTGCCGTGTCCGCCTTGCACGGGCTTCGCTCGGTTCAGACCGCGGTCAATATCGGGCAGACGATCGGCGAAGCACTTGCAGACCTGCGTGCGCGCACCATCGATCATCCGGTGGTCTACGTCTACGTCCTCGACGATGACGATCGACTCGTTGGCCAACTGCCCACGCGCGCGCTGCTCTTTGCGTCGCCGGAGACGCCGGTGCGCGATGCGATGCGGAGAGAACTCACGACGATCTCGATCGATACCTCGCTCGATGAGGCGCTTGCGATCTTTGGCAAGAGCCGTCTACTCGCGCTTCCTGTCGTCGATAGCGAAGGACGACTTGTAGGCGCCATCGATGTGGAGCAGTACGCGCGCGAGAGTCTCGAACGCGCCGAACGCGAACGCGTGCGGCAAGTGTTCCAGACGCTCGGCCTCGCGGTCGATCATCCAGAGGCGCTCACGCCGGGCGAGAGTTTCCGCATGCGCATGCCGTGGCTCTTTTGCAACATCGGCGGCGGCATCCTGTGTGCGATCGTCGCGTGGCTCTTTACGGATCTCCTTGAGCGCGTCGTGCTGCTGGCATTCTTCCTTCCTCTCGTCCTCACGCTCGGCGAGAGCGTCGCCATGCAGTCATTGGCGCTCACGGTTGGGAGTGATCCGGAACGGAGAACGTTCGCCAATGCGCTCAAAACCCTTCGCAGCGAGCTCGGCGCCGCGACGCTTCTCGCACTCTGCTGCGGAACGCTTGTCGCGATGGTGAGCCTCTTGTGGGGTGGCGGCGCGGCGGGAGCTTTCACGATGTTCACCGCCGTTGGCGCAAGCATGGTGTTCGCGTCGGTTGCAGGTGGCGCGATCCCGATGATTCTGCACGCATTTCGGCTCGACCCGAACGTCGCAGCGGGGCCTATCGCACTCGTCCTCGCAGATACCGCGACCACGGCGATGTATTTCAGCCTCGGGCTTGCGATCTTCGGCTCCGCGACAGGGGACGCGTCGCTCCTGGTGCCATGACGCGGACACCCCCGTCGCACGCGTGATGGTGTCCGTCGCCACGAGAAGCGGACGTGCTCCGCGGGTACACTCGCCCCGTGGCGAACGATGCGCAACGCGACCAATCTTCCCGTTCTCTTGAGATTCGGGCTTCCGATATTCGGCTCCTCTGTCTCGATGTCGATGGCGTTCTCACGGACGGTGGTATTTCGATCGATGACGCGGGGCATGAGACGAAGCGCTTCCATGTGCGCGACGGTGCGGCGCTTCGTATGTGGTCGAAGATCGGGCTTGAGATTGCGGTCATCACAGGGCGCAATGGGATGGCGCTGCGTCATCGGCTGCGCGAACTCGGAGTGAGGCACGTCATCGCAGGTTCGAAAGACAAGGGATCCGCGTTTGAGTCGCTTCTCAAGGATCTTGCGCTGCAGGCTTCGCAGGCCGCGATGATCGGTGATGACCTTCCGGATCTCCCGATTCTTCGTCGCTGCGGTCTTCCGATTGCCGTCGCCGATGCGTCGCCAGAGGTCTTGGAGGTGGCGCGCCTCGTCACCGCGCGCACTGGCGGAAACGGTGCGGTCCGTGAGGCGGTCGAGCGCATTTTGAAAGACGCCGGTCGTTGGAACGAGGCCGTTCGTACGTTTGATCCAGAGTTTGGAGCACCGGCGGGAGGTGTGGCTTGAAGCGTTCGAACTTTGGAATGGACTTTGAAACGCTCTTGCTGCGCCGCCGCGGGCTTGTGTTTGCCGTGCCAGCAGGCGCGCTTGCGGTGCTCGTCATCGTCGCTGCGATCAATTTTGATTCAGGAACCTCCAACCGGAAGAAGACGAGCCGCATCGAGGAGGCCCAAGAGTTGCTTGCGCCGCGCACGGCGACCGCCGAAGAACTCGCGCGCGCGTCCGGTTCGATCACGGACCAAACTTCCGTCTCACTCGCATCGGGTGCGTGGATTCAGGTTGCAGATGAAACGGGTCGGTTGGCGCAGCAGTACAGCGCCACGAAGTTGGAACCGCTGCAGGGCAGCCAACTCGCGATGACCGAGCCGCGTTCGATGGTGTACATGAAAGACGGCCGCGTGCTTGTTCTCTCCGCGCGCAAGGGCGTTGCCTACGTGCCACGCCGCGCGCTCGAATCGGGAACGCTTGAGGAAGATGTCGAAGTGCGACTGTTCCGGCCTGAGCCCGGACGCGCGGTCGATATCGATCGCGATGTGCCCGCGGTGGTTGTCATCGCCGAGCAAGCGCAGTTTGACGGGGTTCTCGGTGAAGTACGCTGCGCGAAGGAAGTTCGTGTCTCCACCGATGCGGGTTCGTTCGCAGGCGAAGGCCTGACGCTTCAACTGGACGCCGATGGAGATGGTCTCGAGCAGTTGATCGTGGATCGAGCGACGGAGCCGATTCGGATCGATCGCGCCGCGCGCGCAATGGCTGCAAAACGACGCGAGGCGCGAGCGGAGCAAGACAGTGTTCTCGGCGCGTCTCCGGGTCTCGCGAGCGGAGGCGAACGATCGAACGCGACAACCAACGGGGCGGCCGACGCCAATGCGGACGCGCCATTCACGGGTAAAAAGGCAAATGCGCCGGCGAGTGGCGGTGAAACGAAGAAGGATCGTCCGCCGTTCTATCGCTTGACGATGCTCGGCGGAGTCGAAGTGGTTCGGCTCAAAGACGGCGTTCGCAGCACGATCACGGGTGAAGAAATTGTGGCGGTTTTCAGCCTCGAATCGCGAGGACTCGACGACCTGGCTTTCGTGCCGCGTAAGTCGGCGAACGAGTTTGCGACGAACGAGATGGTGACGAACGAGTTGGTGACACGCAAGTTTGCTGAACAACAGGCGGGAGCATCGATGCGCACGAGTCTCTCTTCGATCGCACAGATCCCGATGTACGCGGGTCTCGCGTCGACCGCTTCGGTGTCGTCGCAGGCGGCGCTGGCGATTGCACCTCACGCGTACGCATCGCTGCAAGCGAGTTCGGAAAGTGACAGTGTCACCGTGAGTTTCGGTGGTCGTCTCGTCATGGTTCCGGCGACAGATCCTGCGGATCAACTTGCTTCTCAAGACGAGATTCGCTTTGACGTCGTCGGTCCGCGCGTGGAAGTCCTTGACGGCAAATCCGGTTCGCGCATTGTCTGTACGCGTCTGCGTTATGCAGTGCAGGAAGAGTTTGTCGAGGCAACCGGAACACGCGAGAACCCGCTCCGTGTCTCGAACCCGCGCATGCAACTCGAGGGGACGCGATTTTTCGCGAGCCTCTCGAAGGGTGAAGGTCGTATCGATGGCAGCGGCCGAATGTCGCTCGGACGCGGACTCGCCCAACGTGTGTCGCTCCTCGGAGAAACACCCGCGATGGCACTCGACGCGTCGCGCATGTTGGTCTCGGCTGATCCGGCCGCGATCGCCCTCGTAGCACGCGCGCAATCATCGGCGCAAAGTGCACCACCCTCGAAGCAAGAGGCAGAGCCCTTCCGATTCGATCCTGCGTCGCAGGAGATCGAAATCACCTGGAAAGACGGCGTTGATCTTCGCTTCAACGGTGAAGGCGACAATGCCAAGTTGTCGCTCGCGCGCTTCGGTGGTGGCGTGAATGTGTTCGGTCGACAGTTTGAACTCGACAGTCAAACACTCGAAGTTGCGTTCAGCCCGAACGATGCCGAGCGGATCGACGCAATCATTGCCGATGGTGGAACGCGCGTGCGGCGCCTCGGCGGCGAAGGCGCGATGGCAGCGGGGCGAATCGAACTGTTCCTCGGCGAAGATTCGAAGGGTGACACGATTCCGCGACGGCTCGTTGCGCGTCATGCGGTTGAAGCGCGTGATGAACGGCAGACGGTGTGGACCGAAGATCTCGTCGTTGGATTCCGCGAAAAACCAAAGGGTGCCGGTGCGGCGAGCGGCAATGCGCAAGGATCCGCACCAGCGACGCGCGGAGGCACGAATGCGCTCCTTGGGGGCGATGAGAGTCTTGGCGCGATTGACATCGACACCGTTGAAGCGAAGGGCGGCGTTCAGGTGCTCCTCAAAGAGGGTGCACGAGTCTTCGCAGAGACGCTCGTGGGCGACGCGGCGCGACGACGACTTCGACTGACTGGTGACAACGTTGCGATTGTTCGTTCGAACGTGATTGCGGACAACCTGCGCGATCTTCGGTTCGATGACGCAACGCGAAGCGCGCGGAGTGATGGGCCCGGTCGTTTCCGCGCCTTCCGAGCCCCGATCGCGCTCGCGGAGGGCAAGATTGCCCGACCGGAACCGGAGGGTCGGCCAACGCTCGACGCATCGTGGGGCGAGAGCCTTGAATACGCAGAGGTCGCAGAAAATCGCGGCACTCTGGATATTCGAGGTGAGGTGAAGGTTCGAAGTCGGCCAAGCGAAACAACCTCGGATGCCGTCGATGCCCAATCGATTCTTCTCGAACTTGGGATCGATGCCTCTGCGAAGTCGGGGAAGGCGGGGAACGATGGCAAGGCTGCCGATCCTGCGGACGCGGCGCGGTCGTTTGATCACTTCATCGCGAAAGGCGGCGCGCGGGTGGAGAGTCGCCAATGGGAGAATGCCGAACGCACTGGTGAGCCGCGTGTGTTCCGGGTCAGTGGCGAGCACGTCGAGTACGACATGAAGACGCGTGAAGGTCTCGTCGTTGGCGATGGCGCAATTCTCGTCAATATTCCGCGTGCGGTCGATGCGAAGGCGATCGATCCTTCGGCAGCCGCGAAGGATCGCGCGCCCGGCGGCATCGCCCTTGGCGCCGATGGCACCACGCGTTTTCGTTGGAAAGAGCGAATGGCGCTCGAAAAACAGTACGACGACGTCTTCCGGATTTTGATGGAAAAGGACGTTGAACTTCTCCACGCAGGTCTTCGTGCCGACGACTCGCTGTCGATGCGTTGCGATGTGCTTGAAGCGATCGTGAAGCGGCCGGATGAGTCGAAGAAGTCGAGTGTGGGCGGAAGCGGCATTGAGAAGAGTGAGGGCGGCGTCGATCTTGGTGGTCCAGCAGAAATGCTCGGGGTCAAGGGACGCGGGCGTGTCTTTATTCGTACGCCCGAACAGGACGTCGAATGTGGCGAGTTTGATTACTCGGTGACGACCGGTGTTGCCACACTCACGGCAGAAGAGGGACGCTCGGTCACGATCGCGATCAAGGGACAGCCTGCGCCGATTCGCGCGCAGCAGGTTGTGTGGGATTTGCGCAATGGAAGAATACAAGTGACGAAGATGAACGCGACCGGTGGTCGCTGATGGGATGAACGCGACCGGTGGTCGCTGATGGGATGAACGCGACCGGTGGTCGCTGATGGAGTCGCGTCCTTTCGCTACGCTATTCGCGTGCAAATCACCTACGGCAGTTATCTCAAAGTTCCCGAACTTCTCGCGCTTCAAGTTCCAGCGTCGCATGATGCGGCATCTGGAAAATGCGAGCACGACGAGATGCTCTTCATCATCATTCACCAGGT
>CAIWCL010000203.1 GCA_903911205.1 uncultured bacterium | reverse complement strand
TTCTACCTCCACTACAACTTCCCACCGTTCTGCACGGGTGAAGCTGGCCGCATCATGGGCCCAGGTCGTCGCGAAATCGGACACGGCGCGCTTGCGGAGCGTTCGCTCCTCGGCATCCTGCCAACCGCGGAAGATTTCCCGTACACCATCCGCCTCGTCAGCGACATCACTGAGTCGAACGGCTCCTCGTCGATGGCGAGCGTCTGCGGCGGCTGCCTTGCGCTCATGGACGCGGGTGTCCCGATCCGCAACACCTGCGCAGGTATCTCGGTTGGTCGGTTCACCGACACCGACGGCAAGGTGACGCACGTCACCGACATCATCGGCGAAGAAGACTTCTTCGGCGAGATGGACTTCAAGGTCTCCGGCACCCGCGAGGGCATCACCGGCATCCAACTCGACCTCAAGGCCCGCGGCCTTTCGGTTGAGGAGATCGAGAAGATCTTCGCGCAAGCCAAGGAAGGCCGTCTCCACATCATCGCGGAGATGGAGAAGGTGATCGCCGCTCCACGCGCCGACATCTCCCCGCTCGCTCCTCGCATCACGATCGTCAAGATCGATCCGGAGAAGATCGGCAAGCTCATCGGACCAGGCGGCAAGACCATCCGCGGCATCCAAGAGGCCACAGGCGCCACGATCAACGTCGAAGAAGACGGCACCGTGTTCATCGCGTGTGCAAACGCCGAAAAGGCACTGCAGGCGAAGGCTGCGGTCGAAGCGCTTGGCGCGGAGATCAAGGTCGGCGCGGTCTACTCGGGCAAGGTCGTCGCGATCAAGGAGTTCGGCTGCTTCGTCGAACTCGCACCGGGTACCGACGGCATGTGCCACGTCAGCGAACTCTCCCACGGCTACGTCAAGAAGGTCGACGAAGTGGTCAAGGTCGGCGATGCGGTGACCGTGAAGGTCATCAACATCGACGACAACGGCCGCATCAAGCTCTCGCGCAAAGCCATGCTGCCAGCGCCCGAGGCGGCGAAAGCCTGAGGCGAATCTGGGCCCGAAACGCCTTAAGTTGCCGATTCCATAAACACTTACAACTCAAATGCACCCACGCGCGGGAGCGGCACAAATCGCCGCTCCCGCGCGTGTTTTTTCGAGAATAGTGCGCGCTCTTTGCGTTGCGCTTGCATGAGGTGGATTCCGGCACCACAATGTCGACGCGGGTCTCGTCGCCCGCGTTTCGATTTCTCGAGAGAACCACCACCGGCAACCGCCGGAATGCTGATGGAGCCGCAACGATGGCGGATGCGCAAACGCTCACTGACATGGAAGGGGTCGTCAAGTGGTTCGACGCCCGTAAGGGATTCGGGTTCATTGTTGGCCCCGAGGGACAGGACATCTTCGTGCACTTCTCGGTGATCGAGCAGACCGAAGGGTTCCGCGCGCTTCGCGATGGCGAGCGTGTTCTCTACTCCGCGAACGACGGCGACAAGGGCTGGTCCGCCACGAAGGCGAAGTCGCTCGGCTCGCGCGTTCCGCCTGCAGAGCGACCAACCAATCGCTCGCGCGCGATGAACTAATCGCAATTCAAATCTGATCAGCTTCAAGCCTGATCAAATTCAAATCTTGGAAACGCCGATGCATCGAAGGAAGCGTCGGCGTTTTCCCCTAGGAACTCAACGAAGCCCGAACCATCACGTTGTTGCGCTCTGCTGCGCAACGCAGCCTGTTACGCTCTCTTTTCATGGACTGGGGTTCCTTCACTCTCGGCGCGTGTGCTGGCGGCATGATTGCGGTCGCCATCGTGGCAGGCGTTCTCACGCGCCGCGTCGTACGACTCCGAGCCGCTGAAGAACGGGCACGGCGACAAGAGCGCCTTGCTGAACTCGGCGCGCTCACTGGTGGTCTCGCCCACGAGATTAAGAACCCACTCTCCACCATCGGACTCAATGTCCAACTTGCGAGCGAGTCCATTTCCGATTCTGCGTTGCCGGAGGACGAGAAGGCCACGCTCGTGCGACGCGTCGAGACGGTGAGCCGCGAAGCGACACGCCTCGCGAACATTCTGAACGACTTCTTGCGTTTCGCTGGCCGGATCAAACTCGCTCCCGTCGACGCCGATGTGCGTGAAACGGTGGAGGAACTCGCTGATTTCTACCGTCCTCAGTGCGACTTACATCGAACGATCTTGCGTACAGACCTCCCCACTGTTCCGGTCGAAGCGCGTTTCGATCCTGCGCTGCTCAAACAGGCGTTGCTGAATCTTCTCATCAACGCAACCCAAGCCATGACGGCGGCCGACGCTCCAACGCGCGAGATTCTCGTGCGCGTCCGCACAGAGAGCCCCGACCCTGCGCGTTCAAACCGATCTACACAAGCGCCAGAGGTCGTGATTCACGTGATTGACACGGGACCAGGCATTCCGCAGGCGAAGCATGCCGAGATCTTTCGACCGTACGTCACAGGCCGAAGGGGCGGAACTGGTCTTGGCCTCGCGGTGACTCGCCGCCTCGTTGAGGAGCATGGAGGCCGCATTGAGATTTTCAGCGAGGAGGGCAAGGGCAGCGACTTCGTTGTGCGCCTTCCGATTGCAGGCCCCACCTCGAACCCAGATTCCGGCGCCGACGACGATGCACGGAAGACCGTGCTCGATCGCCTCTTCAAGCGCGCGG
>CAIWCL010000202.1 GCA_903911205.1 uncultured bacterium | reverse complement strand
GCAGTCACCGCTTCGCGCTGACCGACGACACGCTTTGCGAGTTCATCTTCCATGTGCAGGAGTTTCTCGCGCTCACTCTCGACGAGCTTCGAAACCGGAATACCCGTCCACTTCGCAACGACTTCTGCGATCTGTTCGCTGTCGACTTCTTCCTTCACCATCGCGGTGCCATCAGCCTGACGCTTGCGGAAACTCTCTTCTGCAGCACGCAGACGCTGTTCGAGATCGCGCAAGTCGCCGTACTGAATGCGCGACGCGACTTCGAAATCGCCGCGGCGCTTTGCTTGCTCGAGCTCGATGTTCTTGCGCTCGATTTCGGCTTGCACACTCTTTACAGCTTCAAGTTCCGACTTCTCGAGTTGCCAGCGCGCAGTCATCGCGCGGTCTTTCTCGTTGAGATCCGCAAGATCTTCTTCGATGACCGCGAGGCGCTTCTTACTCTCGGCATCTTTCTCGAGTTTCAACGCTTCGCGTTCAATCTCAAGCTGCATGACGCGACGCTTCACTTCGTCGAGTTCAGCTGGCATCGAGTCATTCTCGATACGCAAGCGTGACGCAGCTTCATCGAGCAAGTCGATGGCCTTGTCTGGCAGAAAGCGATCTGCGATGTATCGCTGTGACAAGGTTGCGGCCGAGACCAGTGCGCCATCTTGAATGCGCACTCCGTGGTGCGTTTCGTAGCGTTCTTTCAAACCGCGCAGAATTGCGATGGTGTCTTCGAGGCTTGGTTCACCAACAAACACTGGCTGGAATCGCCGCTCAAACGCCGGATCTTTCTCCACGTGCTTGCGATACTCATCGAGCGTCGTCGCGCCGATACAGCGAAGTTCACCGCGTGCGAGCGCAGGTTTCAGCAACTGGCCGGCACCAACAGCGCCTTCACTCTGACCAGCACCGACGATGGTGTGCAGCTCATCGATGAAGAGAATGATGCGACCCTCGCTTGACGCGACTTCGCGCAGCACGGCCTTCAATCGCTCTTCAAATTCGCCGCGATACTTCGCGCCGGCGAGTAACTGACCGACATCGAGCGCGACAATCCTTGCGTCACGCATCGACTCAGGGCAGTCGCCATTCACGATGCGAATCGCAAGGCCTTCCGCGATGGCAGTTTTGCCGACGCCAGGCTCACCGATGAGCACTGGGTTGTTCTTGGTGCGACGCGAGAGAACCTGCATGCAGCGACGAATCTCTTCATCGCGTCCAATCACAGGATCAATCTTGCCTTGTTGCGCTTTTTCAACAAGGTCGATGCCGTACTTCTTGAGCGCTTCGTAGTTCTGTTCCGCGTTCTGATCGGCGACGTTCGTGACGCCCGACGATTTGCGAATTGATTCGACGGTCGCGAGCACGCGCTTCCGATCAACGCCGAGCGTGGAAAGCACTTCCTTCGCATCGCTCTTCACTTCCGCAAGCGCGAGCATCAGGTGCTCGGTCGACGTGTAGGCGTCTTTCATTTTCTGCGCCTCGCGCTCTGCAGTGTTGAGTACTTCAACAAGGTCGCGCGAAGCGTTTCCCGTAGAAGCGCCCTGCACTTTCGGCAGACGGCGCAGCGCAGCCTCCGCGAGATCGCGGGTGCGCACAGGATCAATCCCTGCCTTCAGCAAGAGTCCAGAGGTCGACGAGGACTTTTCCGCGAGCATCGCGGAAAGCAGATGTAACGGGGTAATCTCGTGGTGCCCAGCGCCGGATGCCGCAGATTGCGCGGCGGAAATCGACTCTTGCGCGAGCGTGGTGAATTTTTCGAATCGCATGGTGTGATTGGTTCCTTCGCCCCCGGTTCACGGGAGGTCGCCGCAACGGCAAAGGGCGGGCCAACGGGAGTGCGATCGAATCGGGCCCTTCGGATGCCGAAGCTGCCCGCGTTCCAGGGTTCGCTGCCGTTTGGGCAGGTCTCAGAGAAACTGGCCTGGAGATCAATCGCGCAGCGGTACGCCGTTGCCATCGACCGCGATGGAGCCTGTCAGAATGAGGATGCCTTCGATGAGGCCCCAAATACCGGAGAAGATGGAACCCCAGCCGCACGTCAGCACGGTGATCAAGAGTTGCGCGACGGCCTTTCCGGTGTATCCCAAGTAGAAGTTGTGGATACCGAGTGCACCGAGCAAGATGCCAAGAACTCCCGCCGCGACTTTGCTCTTCGCACGCGGATCCATATTTGGCGCAAACGGTGGGGGCGGTGGAGGCAGGGTCGGTGGTGCTCCTGTCACCGCGCCAAACTCAAGGATCGACGTCGCAGGAATCCACGTCGTACCGCCTTCAGGGCAGAGTTGTGCGGTCACGCCCAAACGACCTTCGCGTCGATGTTGAAGCAATTCTTCGACCGTGTACGGGCCGTAGGTTTTGCCGTCACCGATGGAGAGCCAGTAGCGGGTGGATTGCATCACGTGCGAAAGCCTACCAACGCGCAGCGAGGGTTTCACACATACTCAACCGGGAAATCTTGAGGAATCAGCTCATCGCGTCCATTGATCCACGCGACAAGCCACTCGAAGGCATTGACAAGGCGTGGCCCAGGGCGATTGAACATTTGATTGCCATCGACGAGCGCAATCGAGCCCGCGCGTGCTTCAAGAACTGCGGGCAAGAGCGACCACCATCGTGTTCTGGTCAGAGCGTCGTGCTCTTGCCGCACGCGCGCGAGATCGAAGCCGCATGGACAAACAACCACGCGCTCAGGCGCTGACTCGAGGATTTCTTCAGGCGAAACGCGTCGCGACTTTGCGCCGGCGGCATTCAGTGAATGTCGCGCGCCCGCTGCTTCGATGAGCGCGGGCGTCCAGTGCCCTCCGCAGAAGGCGGGGTCGCACCACTCGAGAAACAGCACCTCAGGACCCGGCACATACGGGTTCACGTAGTCCACCGCGCTCCAATAGCGCGCTCGAAGTGCAACCATCGCTGCCTCTGCACGCGACGCGAAACCGCATGCGTCTCCCACGCGCAAGAGATCATCAAACACATCGAAGATGCTCTTTGGATCGAGGTTCACAACGATGGGTTTCGTTGGCAATGTCGCGGCAATGCGCTCGACGGTGCGGAGCTCGATCGAGCAGACATCGCACAGACTCTGCGTGAGAATGACATCAGGCGCGAGTTCGCCGAGCAGCCGCTCATCGAGTTCATACAAACTCGTACCGCTTGCAAGTGCGGCGGAAACTTCTGCATCGATCGCGGCAGATGCGCCGCCATGCGTGCGTGACTTGGTGAGCACGGGTACATCCTTCAGTCCCGCAGGAAAGTCGCACTCATGGCTGCGCCCCACGAGGATCCGTGCGAGCGTTTCGGGGTCAACGGCGCTTGCGAGAAGTTCAGTTGCGGATGGAAGGAGGCTCACGACACGCATGGAGCGCAGGGTAGCGCCCATGCAAAGTCCGCACAGACGGCGCGATCGCACAGCGAATCGACGCGGTTTGCCTGCACAAACCGCATAGTCCGCAGTGCCCAACCACGAAGAGCGAGGGACACGCTCAAGTTGCTTGGAATCCTCGCAACGCAATGCACTCTTCGGTTGTCAAGCGCACGCCCGCCACACGGAGCCCGGTCGCTCCCGCGGACCACGCAGCGCGGACACGGAAAGGACATCTTGAGACATGCATCGCCACACTGCTCTCGCTAGCGTTCTTGCTTCGCTCACCATCGCGTCGCTCTCGAGCGCCGCCATTGTCGTCAACGTCGGAACCGTGCGCCAAATCTCGCCGCGCCCGGCCATCGAGTACACCGGTGCCTACGCGTCGGCCGTCTCGAGCGCCCTCGATCCTTCCGCGACCCGTACTGTCACCCGCTTCGACCTCCACGCGATCGCGATGAGCCTTGGTGGCGATCTCGCGCTCACCGAAGTGCGCGTCTATGACGCGGGTGGCAACAGCTACAGCAACTGGAGCCCTGGTGCCGACATCGACATGATGCGCATCGCCGGCGCGATTCCAGCTGGCGTGGTGCAGTGCGCGTACAGCGGCGGCGTTGCGGAACACTCCATCGAATCTTCCGACATCCTCCGTACTCGCACGTACACCTGCGACGCCGTCAGCGGCGATCAACACTTCAACAGCCAACACTTCGTTTCGCTCGGTGCGAACGGTCGCGCGATCATGCAGTTCAGCGGCTTCTTGCACAATCCCGGCTCTGCCGGTGGTTCGGGCTCAGGCTCGGGCTCGGGTTCCGGTTCTGGCTCAGGTAGCGGCGAAGGAAGCGGCACTGGCATCGGACAATCGGGCGGCGGCAGCCAAGGCGAAACCGAAGGTCAAGGTGGCGGCACCGCCCCGACCTACGGTGGCCTTCTCCTCGCACAGGGCATCACGCTCGAAGTGAGCGAAGCTGGTCTCGGAGAGAAGTGGGGCGTCGAACTCGTCTTTGAACAGGCCGCAGTTCCGGCACCGGGCGCCATCGCGCTCATCGCGCTCGCGGGTCTTGTGGCTCGCCGTCGCCGCTGAAGCGCGAGCGCCCGTTGCGTCCGCAAACCATGTGACGGAGGGCTTCGTTGCCCTGCTCGGCATGTTGCGAAGGCGCGAATCGGAAGAAATGAATACCCCTTTCCGGGGGAACGATCGATGCATGTGGCTTCGCGCACCGGAAACGGTGCGCGCGGCTTTTACAATCTCACCGTGCCGACCTATGCCTACATCGCACGGAGTGCCGACGGACGACGCGTCAAAGGACGCGCGGAGGCGGCGAACGAATCGGCGATACTCGGCGATCTCGCTGCACGCGGGCTCGCGCCCATCGAGATTTCGCTCACGGCCGCCGTGCGTCGTGGGAAGCGCGTGAGCGTGCGCGCGCTCGCGGCGAGTTACCGACAACTCTCGGAACTCTTGCGGTCGGGTGTGCCGCTCTTGCGCGCACTGCGCATTCTTGCGCGATCAAAATCGAGCCCCGCGCTCGCTGTTTCTTGGGGTGCCGTTGCGGATGGGATCGCGTCAGGTGATCGCCTCGCAGACGCGATGGCGCGTGACGAACGCGTCTTCGCTTCGGTGCACGTGGCGATGGTCCGTGCGGGTGAGCGCGGCGCGTTCCTCGAAAACGTTCTCGCTCGGCTTGCGACGCTGCTTGAACAGCAGGCCGATTTGCGCGGACGTGTGCTCGGAAACTTGCTGTATCCAGTCGTGCTTCTCCTCGTCGGCGCGGGCGTTGTTGTTGCATCACTTGTCTTCTTCGTGCCGAAATTCGAAGAGTATTTCTCCAAGATGCCGGAGTTGCCGCTTCCAACGCGCATCCTTCTAGGCACGAGTTCTTTCGTGACCGGAAGTCCATGGCTCGCCGCGGTCGCGGCAGTCATTCTGGTGGTATTGGCTTGGTTCACATTTCGATCGAGCGTCGTACGACTCGCGCTTCTTGCGCGTGCGATGCGATTGCCATTCATCGGAACGCTGCTCTCGTCGATCGCCGTTGCGCGTTTTGCACGCATGCTCGGAACGCTTCTCGAGAACGGTATTCCGATGCTTGCCGCGCTTGAAATCGCGCGTGAAAGCGCTGGAAATCCAATCCTCGCGGCGGCCATTCAACGAGCCGCCGAGTCTGTTCGTCACGGTGAGGCGCTCGCCACCCCGCTTGCCGAGAGTGGGTTCTTTAGTGAAGACGTGATCGAGATGATCTCCGTCGGCGAGAGCGCAAACAATCTGCCGTCGGTGCTCGTACGACTTGCCGACACACTGGAGTCGCGCATCGATCGCATGCTTGCAACGCTGTTGAAGCTGATGGAGCCAGCAATGCTGCTCCTCATCGCGTGCGTTGTCATGTTCATTTTCGTCGCGCTTGTGGTGCCGATGATGCGGATGTCGTCACAACTCTGACTTGTCGCGCACAGACATCGCACAAACAGCGCGTCTCCCTCGCACGGACATGCACGACCTGCAGCTGGCTTTGGCTATCGTGAAGCCCGCAGACGCGGCGATGTGACCGATAAAGGCACGCGGTGCGATCGTCGGATTTTTCCCTCGAACCCTTCGAACGTGCCGCACTTCGAGAGTGGAGCGGTAAACTCGCGACCCCAAGTCCACTTCTGGAGAACTTCATGTCGAACCCGCTGCATCGCCGCCGCGTCGCCCGTCGCTCAGGCTTCACCATTCTCGAGCTTTTGATTGTCATCGGGATTCTTCTCGCGATCGGCAGCCTTGTCCTCGTCAACGTGCTCGGCGCGAGCGAAAAGGCCGACGTGCAGTTGACGCGAGTGCAGTTGAAGACCTTCGAAGATGCGCTCGACCGATTTCGCGTTGAAATGAAGCGCTTCCCGACCGAGGAAGAGGGGCTTGCGGTTCTTTGGTCCAAGGAAGCGATTGCCAACGACGAAGACAAGGCGAAGTACGGCGAGCCGTACCTCAAGGAGCCGAAGCCGAAGGACACATGGGGTAGCGAGTGGATCTTCCGCGCACCCAGCACGATCATCGAAGGCCAGAACTACGACATCATCTCGATCGGGCCGGATAAGCAAGAAGGCACCGAAGACGACATTACGAACCATGACGGTCGCCGCGAACAAGCGGATGGCGAGTTCAGCGATTTCAGTGGCGGATCTTCGGGCGGATCTTCGGGCGGCGCTTCGGGTGGCGCATCTGGCGGCTGACGCGCGTCACGCGTACATTTTCGCCCCCTCAGTGACGGTCCTTTCCGAGATTTCGAACCGAAGACATGCAGCGCTCCACGCGTTCATCATTGCTGCGACACCGCGGATTCTCGCTGGTCGAGATCTTGATTGTGATCGGCATCGTGATCGCCATTGCCGCGGTTGCGCTGCCGTGGTCGCTCGGTTGGCTTGGAAGTCGCGAACTCGATGACGCGGGCGATCGCATTGCCATGCAAATGCTGATGGCCCGCGCGGCTGCGCGTGAGGAAGGCCGAGCGGTTGAAGTTGTGGCCTCCGATACCGACGGGCAGCGCAGCATCGAAGCTCGGTGGATTGATCTCAGTACTTCCGACGACAGTGAGGTTGTTTCCCGCGGCGATCTTTGGACGAGAGACGGTCTTCCGCAATCTTCGATTGATGCGGAGTGGGCGTCTTTCTCGCTCCCGAATGGCATGTCGCTCGCGGTCGATGCGGCAAACGGCGACGAGTCTGCGGATGAGCAATCAGAAAATAACGCGGCCGCAGGCACCGATGGCGCGCTCACAGGGCAAACACTGGCACTCTTCCTCCCTGATGGAACGGTGCTCATGGCTCCTGTCTTTCTGTTGCGAACGGACGCCGGCATTGCACGCGCGATGCGTGTTGACCGTGCGACGGGGCGTGCGCGCGTTGTCGAAGAGTCAAAGCGCCCGGACAGTGATCTTGAGGAATTTGTTCGCCCCGAGTTTGATCTTCCGGCCGAGGCCGCTGATCCTTCGGCACCCGGAAGCGCGGAAGCGAATCGCGACAACGCGGGAGCGGCGCGTCGGCGCTGATCGCGATGCGCGAGGATCCTGCGTCGGCCATCACATCGTCGACGACGCTTCCGAAGCGGGTACGTGTGGTGCGGCGTGCGGGAGAATCGGTGACCAGAGCTGCGAAGGAATACGCGCGCAATCGCCGTGGTGGTGTACTCCTCGAACTCTTGTTGGCGATGGCGCTTTTCGTCGGCGGCGCGATCCTCGTACTCGGCGCAATGCGGAGCGCCATCGATGGTGCGCGGCGAACGGATCTTCGCGCTCGCGCGATGGATCTTGCGCAATCGCGACTGGCAGAACTCGACGCCGGGCTCGTTGCCATTGGTGATTTCGATGGCGGCGTCGATGACGAAGAGGGTTCAGCGGGCGCGCATCGAGATCCCGAACTTGATGTCTCACTCGAAATCCTGCCCATCGGTGCAGGTGATGGTGTTCGTTTGGCGCGCGCCACCGTTCGCGCACGCGATGTTGGCGGCGATGGAGGCGGGACAATCATCACAACCATCGACCGTGTGATCGCAGCCGAAGACACGAGGCGCGAGGGGGGCTCGCCATGAGACGCAAGGCGCGCTTTTTCGACGTGGCGTCGAAGCGTGGTTTCACGCTGCTTGAAGTGATGGTTGGTCTCGCGATCATCGCCGCGCTCGTTGGTGCGCTCTCCGGATTTCTTATCAATCTCAGCGACGCGCGCGCGCGTCTGACGACAACGATCGAGCGCGTGGAATGCGCGGACGCGGTCTTCGCGCTTGTGGATCGCGCACTCGCGACCGCAGTTGTTGTCGATCCACAATTTGGCGCAGGCGTTGGTGGAAATGAATCCACACTCCGAATTGTGCGGAGCGGCGTAGGGCTTGGTCAAGGTGATGCGCCACTTTTCGCGGACCGCGAGCGCTGCGAAGTACGTTTTCTCGCGAGCGCGGGGCGGATCGAGATCTCGCGCGGAGATCGACGCGACATCATTGATGTTCCGGTGCGGACGATTCGCATCCGCTACCTCAGTGAACGGGGATGGCGAGACGCGTTCGACAGTCGCGATGATGCCATGTTTCCCGTTGGTGTTGAGATTTCGATTTGGTTTGGCGAGGACAATCCACAGGACGGCGACGCGTCGGTTGATCCAGAACTTGGACTCGACCGCGAAGGATCTGCCGACATGTTGGCGGACTCCCCGGATCGTCGGCGATTCTTCCGCATCGCTGGAGCGCCTCGCGTGGATCCGCTTGCGCGGCGCGCCATCGCGGATGACACCGCAGACGATTTCAGGAAAGAGAGCGAGGCGCCTTGAACCAACTCCTCCTCAGTTCGCGTCGCGGGGTTCGAACCGCGCAAAAAACAAGGGGTTTTGTGCTTGTCGCGGTGCTCGTCGTGCTCGCGGCAGCCATTCTCATCGCAACAGGTAGCATTTTCGCAGCGCGCTCCGCCACGGCCGCGTCGCGCGCTTCCATCGCCGAAGAGCGCCTGCGAAGCGCAGCTCTTGATGGAGTTGCACTCGCCGTCGACGCGATTGCGCGTGACCGAGCGCGCATACTTGCGGGCGGTACTCCGGAACTTGAGTCGGCGTTGTTGGAGCGAGTCGATGGCGAGGAGCGCATCGAAGTGCAGCTCGTAGCCATGCCTCTCGGCGGATTTGCCGAGCCTGAGGGTGCGAAATTTCCGCTTGCTCGGCTCGATGCAACCTTGACCGATGTCCTGGGAAAGTCGAGTGGTGCGGATGAAGTTCGTGAGGCCATTTTCGCGGCGCTTGCGAGTGCGCGTGAGAGGACCAGTGTTGAAAGCGTGCTCGCACAAATTGCAGAGTCCGATCGAGTGCGCGCATTGAAGGCGCTTCTTGGTCCGCTTCGAACTGCGACAGTGAGCGGGGATCGCGTGAGTGACGAGCGTCCCTCTGACGACGCAGAATTACCTGTGATTTCACTCGTGAGCGCACATGCACGCGAATCGCTCGTTGATGCGAGTGGTACAGAGCGGCTTGATCTTATCGCTGCAACAGGCGCCGAAGATTCCGCGCGCGAAAGTGCGGGCGGTACGGGAGTCGAAGAACGTCGCAGTGACGCGGCGCTTGAGGCGTTTGACGAAGCCGAACTGAAAGCGATCGAAGAGTCCGCCCGCGATGTGCCTGCAGAACCAGATGACGGAAGAATTGCGCAAGCGTGTCTTGCACGCGGTGTTCCGCTTTCGCGACGTGAAGAGATTCTCACGAAGAATACGCTGCACGCGGGCAAACTCGCTCCAGCCCGTCTCGACCTTCTCCGAGCGCCGCGACCAGTTCTGGAGGCGTTTGCGCAAGCGGAAGGTTTACCGGATGGATTCGCGGAACGCGTTGAGAGCGTGCGAGAGTCGCTTGATCCAGCGGAGCGAGCGAATACCGCCTGGCTCGTGGAACGCCGCGTCCTGTCGGCGGAGGAACATGCACGCATCGCCGGTCGCGTGACGTCACGGTCCACCGCGTGGCGATTTCGTGTGGTTGCGCAACTCGAGGTCGGTGGTGATGACTTCGCTGCTTCTGAGCGGCTGACAACGTTCGATGAGCGCGGCGGTTCGAGTCGCAAGGGCGCGTCGTCTGGAACAAATGACTCGCGCGGTGGCGCGTTGGCAGTGTTCGATGCGATCGTCGAAGTCGGTGGGCAGGTACCGCGTCTTGTGTATCTGCGCGAAGTTTCGCTGCTTGACACGGCGCGTGCACTTGGGCTGGCCTTGATCGATCGTGCCTCAGATGACGCTGATCGAGCGCTTGAAACGCGTGGTGGAGAAGCCGCGCCCGACGATTCTTCATCGGCAGATACGCAGCCGATCGGCACCGAAGTCGATGAAACTTCGCGTGACGTGTTCCCTTCCGCGTTCGAACCTGCGAAACTTGTCGAACCATCGGTCGCACCGCCGCGACCACAACGAGTGAGGAGCGACCCTTTCGGGCGTGATGTCGGAAGTGCGGGCGCCTCGAAGTAAGAGGTGCCTCGAAGTAAGAGGTACTTCGAAGTAAGAGGTGCTTCGAAGTGATAGGTGCTTCGCGTGTGAATCGCGGCGAAGTGAACGCACACAGTCCGCTTCTTTCATGGGTCATCGCAGGCGCCCTCAAGGCATAGTTGAGATCCAATCGAGATATCCCACGGTTTTCAGCGCGAAATGGCTTCACTCAGCGACACTTCCTCTTCGAGTTCTCTCGACACCTCTCACGCGCTCACGACCAACGTGGGTGCGCGCGGAGGGAAGTCTTCCATGCGGAGAGAGGCGCGTTCGCTCGCGGTTGAGCGTGTGGCGGAGTGCGTTCGCGTTCTTGAGTGTCGTCGCATGGGCGCGCAACTCGAAGTGCTGGCGACGTTCGAGCGCGGGTCAGGTTCTTCGGACTCAGGTTCTTCGGACTCAGGTTCTTCGGACTCAGGTTCTTCGGTCTCAAGTACGTCAAACGCAAGTTCCTCAACCGCAAGTGCTGTAGTTCCAGGCGAGTCTGTTTCAAGTGATTTCGTCGCATCGGGATCGAGCGCCGCGGTGCTCTTGGTTCCGCGGGAGATTGCGGTTGTCGCGACCACCGAACTTTTGAGTGATGATGAGGCAGAGTTGCGGAGTATGGCGCGGCTGGCCATCGCACGAGAAACGGCAACGGAAGGTGTCGAAACACTCGGTGATTTTCAAATCGAGTCCCGGAGTTCCGATGGCGCGCGCGCAATTGTCGCGGCAGTGCCTGCGGCGGCCGTCGCCGCAATGCGTGCCGCGGTCCAAGTTCCTGTGGCGCGTGCAACCGTTCGCGCACTCGGCACGCTTGCGCTGCTTCGATCGGCGCCAGAACTTCGGCGCGGACTTGTCTTGGTGGTCGATACGACCGTCGATTCGGTCGAACTCATCGTCGCACGAGATGGATCGCTACTTTCCTCGCGAGGACTCTCGATTCCTGCAGAGGGACGCGGACCGCTCGCGGCGCGTGAAGAAGCGTTGCCCGCGGTGCGCATGCTGTTGGCATCGTTGAAATCAGCGGATTCTGGCGCAAACATCGCGTTGTCACGCGTGCTGTTTCTTGGTTCGAGTGGAGTGTTTGAGGCACTTTCGCCGGAATTGGCGCGGTTGACGGGCGCGTCGGTGCAGCGGCTTGAGTCTCATCCGTTGATCACGTACGCGAGCATCGATGCATCTGCGCGCGAGACCTTTCTCTCGTCGTGCTGGCCGCTCGCAGGTGCGCTCTTGGAAGACGAACTTGCGTTGCGACGCGATGGTTCCGCCATCGATTTTCTCGCGCCGACCGGATTGATTGATGTCGCTGCGCGCACTCGGCAACGCATTCTTCTTGTCGCCGGTGTCGTGGTTGTTGCGGCGCTTGCCGGTTGGACGCTCGGTACACGCGAGTGGCGCGCCCTAGAGAATCGCCGTGATGATCTTGAGTCGAAAGCGCGCAACGCGCTTCCAGAACTTCGTCGAATGAAGCGCGACGAGCTTCGCTTGAAGCACATTGAGGCGCACGGGCAGCTCTCTCCGGATTGGCTTGCGCACCTCGACATTCTTCGGCGTTTCGCGCCTGATCCGAATGTTGTGGTGCTCGACGGAATGACCGCGCAGCTTTCAGGAACGGAGATTGAGTACAGCAAGACGGGGTCGTTTGACGCGACGCCTGAATTGCGCTTTGTGGTCGATGGTGAAGCGAAAGATCGCGGCGTCGCCGATGCCTTGCGTGATGCGCTCGTTCGCGAGAAGGGCTACACGCTCGGGTCGACGGGCGCTGATGCGCGCGGTGGTCGCCGCTTGCCAGCGCCGTTCGCATACACGTTGCGAACGACAGAGCTCGCCCCATCGGCGGCGAAGGAGCCTGCTTCAACTGCAGGCGCGAACAATGCCGCGAAGCCGCCAACGGACGGGGCGCGTGACTCGGCAGCCGAGCGATCACCAAGTCAACCTTCCAACACGGAGGCGAAGCAATGAAGACTTCGAACTCCGGGACGATCGCGTCAACCACCGCGTCATCCGCATCCTCGTCGTTGCCGAGCAGCTCACGCCAACGTCATTCGCTCCGCGCACGCTTGGCTCGGCGCGGTCTCTGGATCGTCGCTGCGGTGGCTGCGCTCGCGGCGCTGTCGGTGGGCTACCTCGTCGGCGAGCGGCGACTTTCGAATGAGCGCGTGGAGGCGGAGTCGCAGATCGAGACCTACGTCGGCGTCTTGACGCAAGCTCGCAAAGCGCGTGATGGTCGCCCGGAACTTGAACGTCGGACGCAGGCGGTGGCCAATCGGACCCTCGGTCCTTCACTGGAAGTTGTCGACAGCGAGGTTCGGCGGCGCCTCAACCGTGTGTGCGAGGAACTGGGATTCACGGAGTTCTCGGTCACAACTGGCCGTTCGCTGCTCAAGCCGACGCCCGCGAAACGCGAGTTCCGTCGCGCGGAGGAGCGATCGCTTCGGGACGAGGCCGACTTCGTCGAGGTCGAAGGCTCTGTCGTCGCCAGTGGTCGCGCCAGCCAGATCTATCCGCTGATCTACCGGATCCAAGCCGAACCTTGGACGAAGCGGATCGAGTCCATTCGACTCGACCCAACTGCTGATGGATCGGCGCTTCGAATGACCCTCAAGCTGACGACCCTCTTCCTTCCTGGGAAGTCGGCCAATGCTCCGCTAGTCCCGGATCCACAAGCACTTGCAACCGCTGAGCGGTACCGTGCGCTCTTTGAATCGAACCCTTTCCGCATCCCACCTCCGCCAGCGCCGACAGCTCCGGTAACAGTCGCGACGACTCCAACACAGCCATCGCCGGGAGCGAATTCGGTCTCCCCAGCGGGCACGCTTCCAGTGCCGGCACCGGACAGCGGATTTCCGTACGGCGAGTGGCTCGTGACGGGCATCGTCGAAGGCCCGTCAGGACCGGAAGTCTGGCTTCGTCATCTTCCGACAGGATCTCAACTTACGTTGCAGCCAGGAAGCGCTATCGGCGAGCTCATTTTCCGTCGCGTCGAGTACGATTTCGGAGTCTTCGAACTGCCCGGTGGAACCTGCCGCGTGCAAGTCGGAAGCAATCTCACCCAACGGTCTTCGACCGCGGGGTAACTCAACTCAATTCTCGTGCTCGCGACTCGGCGGGTCCGGGTGGTTTGGCGTCTGCCGAAGGAACGATGGCATGAAGAAGCGAAGCGCGCGCAACGCCGGAGCGATGGCACCCGCCGTGGTGGCCGCGGTACTCGCCGCCCCGATGACCGCTGCACAAGATGCGTTGGTCCAGGCGGCAGCCCCGCAAGCGAGCCCGCAGTCGGGTACCCCCACGCCCTCGCCGGCCGCTTCTTCCAACGCCTCCACAGAACAGGTTGCGACGGGCGCATCGCAGGCATCCGGCACTCGGCTTCGCTTCAATTTCAAGGGCCAGACCTACGACCAGATTCTCGACTACTTCAGTCGCACGACTGGTTACCCGATCGTGCGCGAGATTGACGTTCCGAAGGGCACCGTCGACTACATCTATCCGAAGGAGTACACGCTCGACGAAGCGATCCAAACGCTGAACGTTCTCCTCCAAACGCAGAACTGCATGCTGCGCGTCGAGGGAGGACGAATGTTCCTTCAGAAACTCGACGACATGAAGCGCGAGAACGTGCCGACCTTCATCGGCACGGTTCCATCGCAAGTGACGGATGACACGATCGTCACGGTCGTCATGCCGCTTCTTAACGCGCAAGCTAAGCCGGTCGCAGAGCAACTGAAGAACCTTGTTGCGACCTACGGATCCGTCACCGCGCTTGAACAGCAGAACAGCATTTTGCTCGTCGAAACCGCGGCGCAGGTGAGGCGATTGCAGCGCATCATCGACGAAATCGATCGCAAAGACGTGGAGAATCTCATTGAGTTCATCCCGATTCGACACGCGCGATCTGCAGATCTGCTGAAGAGTTTGCAAGCATTGATGGGCGAGCGCGTCGTTGAGTACGTGGTGAATCCTGCGGACGGAAAGCGCACAAAGATCGAAGAAAATCGCGTCGCGGGCCTTGTGGTTGCAGCGGACGATCGCACCAACGCGATTGTGGCGCGTGGTTCGCGTGCGAAGATCGATCAGTTGAAGCAGACCATCGAGCTTCTTGATGTACCTGTTGCGGGTGGAGCAGAACCAACCGCTGCGGGTGGCCGCGGCATGAAGACCTTCTCGGTCTCGAAGGTGAAAGCGCCCGTTGCAAAAGAGCGGCTCGAGCAGTTGTTCGCTGGCTATCCCGCTGAAAAGAAGCCGACGGTGGTCGCGCTTCCTGAGGCGGAGCGCGTCACAATTGTGGGCGACCTTGGTTCTATTGATGACGCCGAACGCTTCATCGCGGAGATGGAGGGGTTTGACCCGTCGAAGCAGCCTGCGAAACCTTCGGCGACCGTGCGAGATCGTCTTCGTGGCGATCGTGCCGTCGCCGCACTTGAACTCGAGAGCGCATCGCCAGAAGCGATTCTCGCGGCAGCGAAGTCGCTGCTTTCGAAGCGCCAACAGGATGAGATTTCACTCGTTGCGGGCCCGGACGGACGCACAATTCTCGTTGCGGGCGACTCCACCGATATCGCTGGCATTCGCGCGATTGTCGAAACACTCGACCGCCCCGCGAACGTCGAACGTCAGGTGCGATTGATGCGCGTCGCGAGTAAGGATGCGGAGCAGTCGGTGGCTCGGGCGCGCGAACTCTATGAACAACAGACGCCCGCGGCCGACGCTGCGCGCAGCCTGCGCATCGAACTCGATGCCATGAGTCGCGAACTCGTCCTCATCGGAAGCGCGCAGTCGATTGCCCGTTTCACCGAGCTATTGAACCAAGTCGACGGCATGCGCGCTGTCGAACGCGAAACGCGACAAATCGCGGTCGCGAACGCACAGCCTTCGACCATCGCGCCGCAGTTACGCGAACTCGCGAAGCAAGTACTCGATCCTCGGGATGGCACAGACTTTACGGCGCCTGCGATCGAGCCACTTGATGCGACGCGCGCGATTCTGGTGAGTGGAACTCCAGAGCAGGTCGCAGAAATGCAGTCGCTTGCAGCGAGTCTTGACCGCCCAACGCGTGACGCATTCGCGTTCCGTGCCATGCCGGTTCCTGGCGTCGATGCGCAGGCCTTGGTTGCACGCGCCAACTCGATCTACACCCAACTCGCACTCGGCGGTGGCGCGGAACTCGAACGGCCGAGCGTCGAGGTCGATGCATCCAGTGGCGCGTTGCTCGTGAGCGGTCGACGCGATGCGGTCGCGCTCTACGAAAATGCGGTCGCGCAAGCGCGACTTCTCCTTCCACCGCCGCGAACAGGCAAGATCATCCCCATGCGCGCCGCCGTCGCGGCGGAAGTTGCAGCGAAGCTCACGCCGCTTCTCGCATCGGCATCGCCAGTGGAGCCATCGCGTACGGTTCCGGCCGCCGAGATTCGCGTGATCGAAGCGACCAACGCGCTGTACATCGTCGGAGAAGTGCCGCAAATTGCGCTGATTGAGAGTTTCATTCGTGATCTCGACGTTGCAGCGCCAGAAGCGCTACCGCCGCTTCGTCTTCTGCAATTGCGCGGCGGTGATGCGTCGCAAGTCGCCACGATGCTGACGCAACGGTACGACACGCGCGCTCCTGAACAGCGTCGGGCGCAGCCAGTGCGCATTGAGAGCGATGCAACAACCAACACGCTTGTTGTCACAGCCCACCCTGCCGTTTTCGAAGAGATTCGCGCACTTGTCGATGACATGAATCGCGCAGGCGATGCGGGAACTGGTCCAGCACGCGAGACGTTCGTCGTGGCACTCAAGAGTGCGCGCGCCGCAGAACTTGCGGCCGCCCTTGATCGGCTGTACCCGCCGCCGCCCGTGCCGCTCGATGCGCGCGGTCGTCCGCTGCCACATCTTCAAAAGCAGAAGGAAGTCTTCGTCACTGCCGACACGACAACGAATTCGCTGATCGTGGAGGCGCCCGCTGAGCGCCGTGCGAGTTTCGAAGAGCTCGTCGCAACACTCGATCGCACTCCGCTTCCTCCGCAAGCGGAGTTGCGAACATACCGCGTTGAAAAGGGCGATATCGAACGCATCGCGACAAGTCTCCGCGATCTCGCGGCACGTGGCATGCTTTCGAAGCCCGGGGTTGATGGAGCGAAGCCGGTTGAAGTGCTCGTTCAACCAGAACCAGTGAGTCGTACGCTCATTGTGGCAGGCGATGCAACAACCTTTGAGAAGGCTGAGCAGTTGCTGAGGCAATTGCAAGCGGTGCCCGCGAAGCGCGGTGTGCGCGTGGTCGACGCGGGTGCGTCGGATCCAGCGCAACTCGTTGCGAAGGCACTGAAGCTCGCAGGGCTCGAGGCTGGACAAGCGGCTTCTCCATCGGTTGGCGGTATGCCGGGCGCAACGCCCGCGGCAAATTCCGCCACAACACCCGGCACGACATCCGCCACATCGACCACGACGACACCCGCGCAGCCGAGTGCCACCGATTCTGCACCGACCACGCTGGTCACGAATCCGGTGGTGCCCGTCATTGAGACGGAGATCGATACTGCGAACGGGACGATCATCGCGAGCGGTGAAGAAGAGCCGCTGTCACGTTTTGCCGACGCCTGTCGGCAAATTCTTGCGGCAACGTCGCCAGGCGCAGATGTGCGCGTCGTACCGCTTTCCCATGTGAAGGCCGCAGATGCGAAAGCGTCGATTGAAGGCCTTGCTTCGAGTCGGCTCGGCCAGGCTGCCGGGTTCGCACGTGAGCCTGCGATTGAGATTCTGGAGCGAACGAATTCGTTGCTCGTTGCTGCCGACGCGCGTCAGCAAGAACTCCTTTCTGCGATTGTGCGCAACATTGACGTTCCGGTTGGCGCAACGCCGCCGATGCGCATTCTTCAATTGCGCACCGCGGATGCTGCCACGCTCGCCTCTGCGCTCAATGCGCAGTACGCGCAGCGTTCGCCTGATGAAAAGGGCGCGAAGCCCGTGCAAATCACGGCGGAACCGCAAACGAATGCGTTGATCGTTGCGGCACATCCCGATCTTCTCCCGGAAATTCAGCAGGTTGTTGAGACGCTGAACGGTTCCTCGCGTCAGTCGGCGAGTGACCGTGAGATTCGCATCTTCTCGCTGAAGGTTGCTCGTGCGGCCGAGCTCGCAAAGACGATCGATGAGATGTATCCGCCGCCGCCGGTTCCGGTCGATCCGCGCGGTCGCGCTCGTCCCGAACTCCAACAGCCACGCGAAGTTGTTGTGCGCGCGGACGCGCAAACGAACTCGCTCATCGTCGATGCGCCTGTCGCGCGGATGGCAGGTTTCGAAGAACTCGTCAAGCAACTCGATCGCGCGCAGGCGATGCCCGACGCAGAGATTCGCACATGGCGCGTGTCCGATGCGAATGTAGAAACGCTTGCAAAGACCGTGCGCGATCTCGCGCAAGCGGGACAGTTGGGGCCTGAGGGTACGGGCACCATCGTGAGCGTTGAGCCGGTTTCGAAGACACTCGTCGTGAGTGGTTCGCCCAGTGTCTTTGCGAAGGTCGAGGCGGTTGTCCGTGGCGTCGAAGGTGCTGCACAGCCGTCGACAACATTGCGTGTCTTCAAACTCAAGGTGGCGAAGGCGGAGAATCTCGCGCCGCTCGTTCGATCGGCACTGGAAGGGCGACTTGCCCAGATCGAGCCGACGCTCGCTGGAAAGCCCGGGCGCGTCCTCGATGTTGCGGCAGATCGCCGCTCGAATACGTTGATCGTCAGTGCACCGGACGCGTTGATTCCCGTTGTGGAAGAGCTCGTGCGGCAACTCGATGACGGAAGCGCTTCAGCGGGCTCAACAGAACCTGTTGTGCGCGTTCGACCGCTTTCGTATGCCGATGCGACGCAGGTTTCGACCAGCCTCTCACAGGCACTCGCGGCGGCGACCAATCCGGTGACGCGTGAACTGCTCGCCGTGAAGGTGATTCCCGCGGCGGGCGCGAACGCGCTGCTGCTCGTAGGACCCGCGAGTGATCTGGATGAAGCTGAAAAACTTGTTGCACCGCTCGATGAACGTCCCGCGCTTGACTCGGTCGATGCGAAGACATTCACGCTCACGAACGCCGATGCGTCGCGCGTTGCACCACTGGTTCAACGGCTTTTGAGTGACCAACAAGAGACCGACCCGCGCATCGTTCTCGAGCGCATGCGACGAAATCGCGGCCAGGCGGACTCAACGCCGCCGGTCCGTGTGGAGGCTGATCCACGTACGAATTCGCTGATCGTCTCGGGTGCTGCACGCATCATGAGCGTTGCGGAAGGTCTGATCAAAGAGCTTGATCGTGAAGGCGATGCCACCGCGCGTTCGTGGTCGGTCTTCACGCCATCGCGTGCGGCCGTGGCGGGGCTCGTGGATGAAGCGCGTCGCATTCTTGATGCCACCAATTCATCGGGATTGTCCCGAGTGGAACTCTCGGCGCTCCCTGCGTCGGGAACCATCGTCGTTGTAGGTACAGCGGACGGCGCGGAAAAGGCGCGTGCTCTGCTCGCCGAACTTGATCAGAAGGCGTTCGCTGCACCTGACGCTGACTTTCGTGTCGTCCAACTCAAGCACGTCGCACCGGATGTCGTTGTTTCTGCGCTGAATGCAGTGCTTCTCGACCGTTCGCGATGGCCGGCGCAGCTGGTTGCCGCTGCAAAAGCGGGCGCGCCGATTGTGGAACCAAAGTTTGTTGCGGACACGCTCAACGCACGAATCGTGGTCACGGCTCCGACCGATCTGATGCCGATTGCCTCCAAGGTGATCGATGAACTCGATCGAGCGCGTGACGGTGATCGTCCGGCAGAGATTCGCGTCTATCCACTCTCGCAAGCGAGTGCGCCTGATGTTGCGAAAGCAGTCGAGCAAGCGTTGGCCGCGCGCGTCGCGTCGCAGCCGAACGTGCGGAAGCCGTCTATCGCTGCAGAGCCAACGAGCAATGCGCTCGTCGTTGCAGCGGATCCAGCGCAACTGGACGAAGTCGATGCCATCGTGCGCACCATTGACGTGCGTGGACCGCGCGATGCTGCGCGCGTTCGTACGGTGTTCCTGAAGAACGCGCGCGCTGTGCAGATGGCTCCGCTTGTCGAGCAGTTGCTCGCCGGCGAAGCGAGGCGTGTCGAGCGCACGCGGCCCTCGGGCGCGGTCGCCGCGACAGAGCCTTCACTTCGTGTGATTGCCGACGAGCGGCTGAATGCCGTTGTGATCAGTGCAACGCCCGGTGCGTTGGATGCGGCAGAAGAGATGCTTCAGCAGCTTGACGTGGCGCCTGGCCGGGAGACGGATCGCGTGGTGCGCGTCTTGGCACTTCGCAATGCGGATGCCGGTGAAATCGCGAAGAGCCTGATTGATCTCTTTGAAACGGATGACGGTACGGAAACACCGCCAGTCATTCGCACCAATGCGGCGAGCAACAGTTTGCTTGTACGTGCGACGGAGAAGCAGTTCGCCACAATTGAAGAGATCGTGTCGAAGCTCGATGGAGCAACGGTCGCGGGCACGCGCACGTTGCGCTCGGTTCCGCTTGATCCGTCGAAGGGCGACGCGGAAGATATGGCGCGTTTGCTTCGACGACTTATGGAGTCATCGGATGCAGACGTCGAAGTGATTTCCGTCGAAGAACTGCTGAAGCGGTACGAGCCAGACACGAAGGCACCCGCGGGACAAGCTGCTCCGCAGAATGGACAATCGAGTCTCTTTCCGCTCCAGACGGTGCCAGCAACTCCGGTCGCGGCCCCCACGTGGCCGGCGGTGCTTCCTGCGCGATTTGCGTTTGTCGCGCTGGCATTTGCGCAGGTTGCTCCAGCGGGAAACGTGGTACCTCCAGCGGCTGAAGTTGCGCCCAAAACAGCCGTGTCCTCCAAAGGGGACGAAGGCTCCGGTGGAGTCACTGTTGCGGTCGATCGTGATACGAATTCGCTGGTGTTGCTTGGTTCGCAGCGCGAAATCGAACGCGCGATGAAGTTGGTTGAGCAGGCGTCGAAGGCACTGCCCGGCGAGGGTTCGCGCGTCCGCGCGATCAAACTTCCCGCGTCAAGTGATCCAGTTGCGCTTGCGTCGGTGGTCGTTGGTGCAGTGGCGCGAATGACACCGGCAGGCGGCGCCGCAGGTGATCTTGCGAAACGTGTTGCGATTGTTCCTGATCCAGAAACGCGCTCGCTCCTCATCGTGGCAACGGATCGTGATTTCGAGTCAATCGGCCAACTGGTGGCAACGCTCGCGCGAAGTCAGCAGACCGAGACCGTCGTCGTGAAGAGCTACGTGTTGCAGAGCGCCGGCGCCGATCGCGTTGCGGAAGCGCTCCGTGCGGTCACAACGCAAGCCGGTGGTACTCGCCTGAGGGCGCTCGCGGTGACGCTTGCCGGTGACATGGCGGGCGAACCGCAGAGTGAAGTTCCCTTTGATCCGTCGAAACTTCGCGTGATCGTCGAGAAGGCCGCGAACGCAATTACGGTTGTTGGCTCGCCGCAGGCGATCGCGTTCACCGATCGATTCGTCGCGTACGCCGACCGTGAAGAGCGCGCGATTGCGCCAGAAATGCGCCTTCTCCCGCTCAAGCATGCGAAGGCAACAGAACTGGCGCGAACGCTGACGTCAATCTTCGCCTCGCGCGGACGATCGCTTTCACAGCAGGGCATCGTGGTCTCGACACCCGAATTCGCAGCGGACGAACGCACGAACACGCTCGTCGTCTGGGGTGGCACTGAACTCGCGCCGGAAGTAGAGCGCATCGTTGCGCGATTGGATGAGCCGGGGACAAGTGGCCGCGCGCCACTCGAAACGATTGCGCTCGCGTTTGCGAAGCCGTCGGAGGTTTCCACGACGATCGATCGCCTTGTGATTGGTACCGACAACGCGCGTCGCGAGCGTACGCAGGTTGTTGCGGATGACGCGGCAGGAGTCCTGCTTGTGCGCGCCGACGCGGAGGTCCTCGACGAAATTCGAGGCATCGTGCGCGAGATTGATCGTGCGGGTGCTCGGCAGTATCCGATTCGACAGATTCGTCTTGAGCGCGCTGATGCACAGAGGGTGGCGCAGGCCATTCAAAAGTTGCTCGATGAACGCGCGCAGGTCGCAAGCGGTGGACGCGCGCGTGGACAGCGCGCGGCATCGGTTGTTGGTGATCCGCGGAGCGCAGTGATCTTCGTCGCGGCAAACGATCAAGACTTTGCCGAGATCGAGGAATTGGTGAAGGGCTTCGATGCCCCTGAAGTTGCCGCGGGTTATGAATTCAAGGTTTTCACGCTGCGATTCGCGCGTGCAGGTGAACTTGCCCGCACCGTCGAACAGATGCTCGCAGAAATGGCGGGCGCGAATGCAGAAGACAGCGCGACGGTGCGCGCAGATGAGAAGCGCAACGCGCTCATCGTCATCGGACGCGGCGATCGCTTCGCGCTTGTTGGCGAGATCGTCGCAACACTCGATGTGGCACCAACTGAAGGCGAAGCGCGAACCGTTCGCATGTATGAAGCGAAAGCGGGTGAACTTGAGCAGGTTGCTGCGTTGGTGCGCGACACGCTGGGAGAGCGTCCGCAGCGGCCGTGGGAATCACAGTCGGCCGCAAGTGGATCACGTGTGATCACGGTCCCGAAAGCTCGCCAACTTGTCATTCGCGCCACCGATCAACAGCATGCGGAAGTGAAGTCGCTCCTTGAGAGTCTCGCCAAGACGCTCATCGCGGAAGATCGTGAAACCGCAGTGATTCCTGTTGAGTTCGCCGCGCCTGCGGAACTCGCACAGACGCTGCGTCAGTTCATCGACGATCGTGCTGCGGGGGCGGCCGGCGGCGGCGCGAGCGCGACCATCGTGCCCAGTGCGTCGGGCGGCGCTTTGCTCGTTGCGGGAACCAAAGATGAAGTCGGCACGGTGCGCGATCTTGTTGCGCGCCTCGATCAGCCACAATCGGGCGGCGATCGTCAGAGCGACATCATCGTGCTGAAGAAGGGTCGGGCCGTCGACATCGCGCGAATGGTTGCGGAGCAGTTTCGCGGGCGCGGCGGCGCTCAAGGCGTCGCCATCACGCCAGATGTGCGAACCAACGCGCTTCTCGTGAGTGCGCCGGGCGGACAATTCGAACAGGTGCGCGCGCTTGTTGAACGACTCGATGCGCCCTCGAGCGCTGACGAAACACTCATTCGCACCTTCGCGTTGCGCAATGCCAAAGCAGAAGACGCGGTGCGGGTGCTGACGCAGTCGTTGCAACTCGACGCGACTGGACGCACGCAAGGCGTCGCGGTGAAGGTTGACCCATCGGCCGCGGCTGTACAAGTCAACGCGCGCATTGTCGCGGATCGGCGTTCGAACGCGCTTGTCGTGACGGGCACCGTGGAGAGCTTTCCGGTGATTGAGAAGTTGCTTTCGCAACTCGAAGAATCACCAACGCGATCCACAATTGAATATCGCATTGTGCCGTTGAAGGCTGCAAACGCGTCTGAAGTTGCACTCACGCTTGAACGACTCGTGGGCGACGTGAAGCCCAATGCGACGGAGGAAGCGCCGCGCATCGAAGCAGATCCCGCGGAGAATCGCCTGCTCGTCGCGGCAACGCCTGAGCAATTTGAACGCATCGAAGCCGTCATTGATGCAATCGACATTCCACCTGTGTCGAAGCGAATCACCGAGTTTGTCGCGCTAAAGGCAGCGAAGGCGCGGGGTGTACAGGAAGCACTTGGCTACTTCTACGGCCGCGGGGCGCTCGATACGGATTCGCCAGCGAAGAAGTCGGTTCGCATTGTTGGTGACGAGGGAACAAATTCGCTCGTGATCTCTGCAGAAGAGAGCGAGTGGCCTGCAATTCGCGAGCTTGTCGCGAAGTTGGACAACGAGCAGTACGACGGCTCGCGACAACTGCGCGTGGTTGGTCTTCGACACGCAGACGCGCGAACCGTTGCCTCCGCGATCAACGAAGCGTTCAAGCCGGCTCCCATTGCTCCGCAGCCTGCACCGCGCGGAGAGCCTGTGCAGCCGATCGTGGTGCAGCAGAAACTCGACGAGCAGGTGAATGCCAGTGCCGACGAGTTTTCGAACAACCTCGTCGTTGCCGCGAGCCCAGCAAACATGCGCAAGATCGAAGCGATCATCGCGCAACTCGATCAGCCCGACTTTGCTCAACTTCCACCTCCGCGTTTGATCGAGGTGCGCTACGGAAATCCCGAGCAGCTTGCCCGCTCGATTGAGCGCGTATACGGCCCGGGTCGTGCAGCAGGACGTGATCGCGGATTGCGTATCGTCGGAGATGCTGCGTCAAACGCGCTGATCGTCCGCGCGTCGGAGGAAGACTTCGCACAGATCGCCGCGATCGCGGAAGCATTGCAACAGCAAGCAACGGAGCAGGGTCTTCAAGTGCACCTTCTTCGTTTGAAGAGTGCACCCGCGCCGCGGATCGCCGCTGCGATTCGTGAGGCGTTTGCACAGCGCGCGCGCCAAGCGAATCTGCCACTCTCGATTCAGATCGACACTGTCTCGAACGGACTCGTCGTCGCGTCAACCGGGCCAATCTTTGAAGAGATTCGCACGCTCGTCGAGCAAATGGATGCGCTCGCCCCGGACGCGTCGAAGGGAATCTTCATCATTGATCTCATCAATGTTGCGCCTGAGTCGGCGAAGAAGATCATCGAAGAGATCGGCCTTGATCGGCCGCAGCCTGCAGACAGTGTGTCGAAGGTGATTTCTGAGCCGCTCAAAGTCTCTGTTGCAGCTGGTCGTAGCGCGCTTGTGATCGTCGCGAATCCTGCAGATCGCGACACAATTCTCTCGCTTCTCAAGTCCATCGATACGGATCCGCCGGGTGCCGACGCAGAAGTGCGCGTCGTTCGAATGAAGAACGCGGCGGCCACGAGTATCGCCACGACGCTCAATGCGATGGTTGCACAGGCAACGGCTCCCGCGGCGACTGGCGCGAAACAGGGTGACCTCGCGCGAGCATTGCAGGAACAAGTTCGTCGATTGCGCATTCAACCGGACGGCGCCTCTGCGCCGATCGCCCTGGATCTTCAAAAGCCTGTCAAGATTCTCGCCGATGCGACGAGTAACTCGCTCGTGCTTGCGTCGACTGCCGACAACGTACGTGCACTCGAAGAGGTAGCGCGGCTCTTCGATTCGCTTCCGGTGACCGACGCGGCCGTCGTTCGTGTGATTCCGCTCTCGAACATTCAAGCAACCCAGTTCGCCCGCGTGGTGCGTGAACTTTTCACGCAAGGCAAGCAGATCGGGGTTCTCCAAGGTACGCAAGTCAAGGCGCAGGCGGGCGGCGCGACGGGTGAAGCACTCGCTCAAGATATTGCGATCACGGTTGATGATCGAACGAATACGGTTGTGGTCGCGGGTAAGGAAGAAGCTGTTGCGATGGTCGATGTGCTGCGCGAGCGGCTCGATTCGCAAGTTGCAGTTGGTTGGATTGAGCCGCGCATCGTGAAGCTTCGCTACGCGGATGCGGGTGCGATCGCAGAAACGCTGCGCGCAGTGCTCGTCGACGGCTCGACGAAACTCCCTGAAGGCTCACCCTTGCAGAAGCAGGTGGGGCGTATTCGCATGGCACGCGCCGCTGAGTCAGGAACCGAGGCTTCTGCGGTCGAGAGCGATGTCTTTGTCCCGTTCACGCAATTGGTAATCCGGCCAGATGCAACCACGAATTCACTCATCCTTGTCGGCAGTACGCAGAATCTCGAAATCGTCGACGAACTACTGAAGAGTCTCGATACCGAAGCCGCAGCACCCGGCTCGCTCGTTCGCCTCTATCCGCTCGAAAACGCGAGCGCGTCGCGCATCGGGCCGCTTCTTGTGCAACTCTTCGACCAGCAATTTGCCGCGAAAACGATTCGGGCTGAAGATCGCGTTCGCGTGATTCCCGACGAGCGTCTCAATTCGCTGGTTGTTTCGACGAGTGCGCGCAGTTTCGCGGTGATCGAGGAGCTCTTGAAGAGCCTCGATCAGAAGGTGGCGCCGGATATTCGAGAGATTCGCACGCTCGAACTCAAGAATGCAAGCGCGCCTCGACTTGCCGCCATCTTGCAACGCATGATGGATGCGCGTGTCGATCGTTTGAAGCGCGCGAATCCCGAGACCGCAGATCTCGAGCGCGCGACTATCGCGGCTGACGAACGCACAAACCAATTACTCGTCGCAGCAGGGGCGGATGCATTTGATGTCGTGCGATCACTTGTCGCCGACCTTGATGTTGCAGAATCGCTCGAGGAATCAGGCGTTGAAGTGGTTCCCGTTGGGAAGGCGAATATCGAACGCCTTGCAGCAGCGATCAAGCAGATTCTCGATCGTCGTTTCGCAGAGCTTTCGCCGGAAGTTGCGAAGCGTGTGAAGCCGTTGGTTTTGCCCGATCCGCGCACGAACGCACTTTTGGTTGCCGGCGGGCCTGAAGATGCGGCACTCGTTCGCCAGATTGCCGCGCGGCTTGAGGAGATCCCGTCGAATCCCGCGGTTGGTGTGCACGTACTTCCACTGGCGGCGGCGCGTGCGGAGACGATTGCGCCGCGCATTCAACAGTTGATGCGTGATCGTGCGACGTCGCTTGGTACCTCGCAAACGCCGTCGGATGCGGTCTCGGTTGCACCAGATGTGGCGTCGAACTCCCTCATCGTTGCATCCAGTGAAGAGAACCTTGAGATCGTGAAGGGGCTTGTCGAACTCCTCGCGAAGGCCGCGAAGGAGCAACTCACGGATAAGCCGTTCGAGGTGATTATTCTCGCGAAGACAACGGCGGCCGACATGGTGCGCATGCTCGATGAGATGTACGTCGCGGAGGAGAATCGTCGTCGCGGCGACAACACCGTCAACGTTTCTGCTGACGCGCGGCTCAACGCCGTTGTGGCGAGTGGCCCTGAAGCCGACGTAGCCGCGATTCGCCGCCTTGTCGCGCAGCTTGATGGCGCGAAGCCGCAGACGGTTGTCGAAATCAAGTACATCCCGCTGCAAGGCGCGAACGTCCAGGAGACCGTTGGACTCATTCAGAGCATTCTTTCGGGCGGCTCGCTCGCGGGTCGCAATCAGCAGCAGGCAACAGTCCTCAAGTACTTGCGTGAAATCGATGGCAGTGGAGACGGCGCAGGAACCGAGGTTGAGATGGAGATCTCGGCGGCCACACGGCAATCGATTTCTCTGACGCCCGACATTCGTACGAACACGATCATCGTGAAGGCGCCGCGTGAATCGATGACGCTGATCGAGAAGATGATCAAGGACCTCGACAGTTCGACAAGCGGATCGCAGAACATTCGTATCTTCAAGCTGGCGAACGCCGACGCCGATTCGATGGCGCGCATCCTGAAAGAACTCTTCAATCTTCGGCAGTCGGGCAATCTGTATGTGCTGAAGCCGCGTGAGGATGGAGACGCTGCACCAGCGATCGGTGGCGATGCGAATGCCGCGCTTGGGGCTCCGGCGACCGGGACTCTCGGCTCCGATCTCACGCTCGTTCCAGACGATCGGCAACAACTCTCCATCACAGTGGATGATCGAACGAATTCACTGCTCGTTTCGGGTACGCCGACCTATCTCGACCTCGTCGAGAAGGTGGTCAACGAACTCGATGCGCAGGAGGCAAACACCCGCGATACGTTCGTCTACAAGCTGAAGAACGCAACGGCGACCGAAGTTGCGCGCGTCGTGAACGAGTTTGTGAGCGAGGATCAGCGCAAGATTCTCGAGACGCTCTCGACCGAAGAACTTCCAAGTGCGTCCAAGTTGCTCGAGCGTGAAGTGACGGTCGTGGGCGACCAAAAGTCGAACACGGTGCTCGTAAACGCGAGCCCGAAGTACCTCGAGAAAGTCCGGGCCATCATCGATGAGCTCGACGTTGATCCGCCGCAAGTCTTGATCCAAGTGTTGCTCGCAGAGGTGAGCCTCGACTCCGCCGAATCACTCGGGCCTGAGTTTGGCCGCGCGAGATTTGGTGACTATGCAGTCGCAGCCGGCATGGGCAATCTGCCCGGAATCGGCGGACGCACGGGCAATCAGTTGCTTGGATCACTCTTCTCGAACTCCGGTACGCCGAACGTCGCGATCGGTGCCGAGGACTTCGAACTCCTCATCAACGCACTCGCGTCGCAAAGCCGCGTGCAGGTTCTCTCGAATCCGTCGGTGATGGTGGAGAACAACTCGGAGGGCTTCATCCAGGTTGGAGAAACCGTGCGTCTTCCGGACGCGGTGAGTTTCTCAAGCGCGGGACAGCAGTCGAGCGTGACCCCCGAGGACATCGGCATTCTGCTGCGCGTGACGCCCTCCATTAATCCCGAGGGTTTCGTCCGCATGGAAATCGAGCCGGAAATCTCGCGCCTATCGCTCCAGACGACGCAGATCTCGGAGAACTTCAACAGCCCGGTCGTGACGCGACGCCGCGCGAACACCACGGTGACAGTGAAAGACGGGCAGACTGTTGTGATCGGCGGCCTGATCAGTGATCGCTTCGAACGCGTCGACAAGAAGATTCCGCTCCTCGGCGATATCCCGCTCGTCGGCGCGCTGTTCCGTCAGTTCAAAGAGAACTCGTCCAAGACCGAGTTGCTCATTGTGCTGACGCCGCACGTTGTTCGATCGCCTGCGCAAGGTGGCGGTGACGCCGCGAGCGCGTTGAGTGAACAAGGCATCCGCAAACTCACATTGCCGCCCGAACTGCTCGAGCAGATTCGCAAGGGTGAGTTGCAAGGGGCAAGCATCAACGTCGGTGGCGCTGCGCGGGATGCGACGGGCGACGTGCCGAGCGATGCATCGGGTGAAGTTGTTCCGCAAGACACCGATGCTTCGAAGGAGCCAAAGTGAGCGGCGCAGGACATGCGTCGATGCGAACGCAACGACGGTTGCGAGAGCGATCGAGCTTCTCGCGCGCTCGCGGTCTATCCGCGGCGACGTCGGTTTGCGTGTCGCTCGGGTTTTTCGCTGGATGTCAAACGACCGTGACGACATCGGACGGTGCGCGCTCTGTGCCCAAGCCAACCGAGGCGCCGAGCGCGCCACAGGGCGCGAAGCCGAACGCGATCGCTATCACGTTTGCGCCGAAGCCAGCGGACACCGACGGCAATCTTCTTCCCGACTCGCTGCAGGTCACGGCGTATTTGTTCTCGCGGCCGCATCCGGCACCGATCTTTGCGGACGGTTCGTTTCATTTTGCGATCTATCGACTTGGCGAAGCGGGAACCGCAGAGGCTCCTGGTGCCGCGCCATTGCGCGCATGGACGTTTCCATCGGAATCGGTTGCGCTCGCGCGGTCTTTGGCGCTCGCGGGTCCGTGCCACGAGTTCACGCTCTCGTTGCTCGCAAATCGTGGCGTCGATGCGCTACCTGTCGAAAGTGTTGACTTAGTTGCATGGTTCGAGCCGGTCGATGGCTCGCCAGCGGTCTGGCTGCGCGGCGTACGAAGCGTGCAGTTCCCGCGACCCGAGGGGCGGTAGCCGCTCAAAACGAACAACGGACCCGAATGGGTCCGTGTGCGAATGGCCTCATCAGAGGCTGTTCAAACTGGGGATCCTAGATTCGAACTAGGACAAAGTGAACCAGAATCACTTGTGCTACCGTTACACCAATCCCCATCGGTGTGCGCGGCACTATATCCGTGCCGAGGCATTCAGTAATGGTCCGGTGCGCGTCCGCTTGGGATTATTCGTCTCATCAGAGACGACGTCGGCGTGGCATGCGTCCGACAAGGGCGAACAGGGCGATGGCTGCCGGAGCGGGAATGGCCGTCGCGCCGATTTTGATGCCACCCGCGCGACCATCCGCGGCGCCCCAGCCCGCCGTGTTGAGCAGATCGTTTGAGAACGTCGTCCCGAGTGATCCAACGCTACTTCGATACCAACGAAGGCGCGTTTCGTCTGGATCTCCCGGTACCGAGCCGAGGGTAATCCAGTACGAGCGACCGCCTTGGAGAACGACGTTGAGCGCCGAGAGCCCTTCAACAACAGCGGTTGTCGCCGTCGTCGACGCGGTCGCAAGAGTTCCGAGCGCCGTTGCCGCGAGTGGTCCACTCCCGTCGGTCGCTTCTGCAATCCAAATCCGCGCGCGGCCGGCACCGAGAAGGTTCGCATCACGGGAAACCCGGAAGCCCATGGCATCAAGACGCCAGATTCCGTCGCCAGCGATGGAGATCAGCGTCGAGACGCGGTAATCGTGAGGTGATGTCTCACCTGGCGCGGGCGGGAACTCGCCCACACGGTGCGAACCTGTGGCAAACGTCGCCGACGTGATCGTGTCAAAGACCACGACACCGAGTGCAGTGTTGGGAGCCGCGAGTAATGACAAAGCGGACGCAAGCAAAACGGTGCGCATGCGGGAGAACAGCGCGCCAAGAGCCAGTTCTGCGCCGTGATCGCCGGAAGTTCTCGATTTCGGTCCGCTGCAACCGCGTTTGGGATCTGGCGAGTGAGCGCGGACGGTCACAAACGAACTGGAGGCTGTGACGAGCCGGGCGGGGTTCTCGTCTCAATGCGTGCGGGGTGGCTTAGAGAAACCGCTCGGCAATTTGTATGGCGTTGAGCGCTGCGCCCTTTCGAATCTGGTCGCCGCAGAGAAAGAGCGCGGCCCCTCGATTGTTCGGCACACTGGGATCCATGCGAATTCGACCGACAAGTACATCGTCGCCGCCCGCCGCGTCGAGTGGCTCGGGGAAGCGGTTTGTCGCACGATCATCAAGGACTCGGACGCCAGGTGCCTTCGAGAGCAGTTCGCGGATTTCGGCCTCACTCGTCGCGCGCGCGAACTCCAGGTGCAGAGCTTCAGCGTGGGCGCGCAATGTTGGAACGCGGACACACGTCGCAGAAACCCGCACAGACTCCGACTCCCACATGCGCCGCGTTTCGGTGAGAAGTTTGCGTTCCTCTTCGTTGTAGCCATCAGGACCGATCGCGGAGTTGTGGCTGAAGACGTTGAAGAGATACTGCCGTCCGAAAATGCGTGTGTCGAACGGCTGATTTGCCGCGAATGCATGCGCTTGCGACTCAAGTTCAGCCATGGCGGCGGCGCCCGCTCCGGAGGCCGCTTGATACGTCGCTGCGATCATGCGTTCAACACCGAGCACGCGGTGAAGCGGAGTGACAGCAACGAGTGCGAGAATCGTCGAGCAGTTCGGATTCGCGATGATCGCAGGTCCATCGATCGCTTCGAGCGCGTGTGGGTTCACTTCTGGAACGACAAGCGGACACGACGGATCAGCGCGAAAAGCGCTGGAATTGTCGACGACGAGTGCGCCTTCGTCGCGGAAGCGAGGAGCCCACTCCTTCGAAAGACCTTTGCCGGCCGAGAAAAGTGCGAGGTCGATTTCTTTCAGTGCGCTTGGCGCGATTGCCTCGAGCGCTTGACAGGCGATCTCCATGCCGCGGAACGGAATGCGCGTTCCAATCGAACGCGGTGAAGCGAAGAGCCGTAACGCGCGCACAGGAAACGCCCGCTCCTCAAGAATGGCGAGCATCTCGCGGCCGACAGCACCGGTGGCGCCGATGATCGCGACAGTAGGAGGATTTGGCAGGCGCATCATGGAAACGCCGATCGTAACGGCGAGCGGACATTGATGCGTCTGTCTGTGCGCGCACGGACTATGCTCCGCGCATGACTGTTCTGTCCGCTCTTCCGAAGCATGGTTCTGATGTCACCACCGATGGCGTTCGCGTGGTTGTTCGCCCGTCGTTCATCGCGTCGCAATCGTCGCCCGCGGATGGACGCTTCTTGTTTAGCTATCACGTTTCGATTGAGAATCACGGGACACAGCGCGTTCGACTGGCAACTCGTCATTGGCGCATCGTCGACGCGGAGGGCGAGGAGCGCATCGTGGAAGGACCTGGTGTCGTCGGCGAGCATCCGGAACTGAGCCCGGGCGACAGCTTCGAATACACGAGTTACTGCCCGATGCTCACGGCGTGGGGCACCATGGAAGGCCGATTCATGTTTGAACGCGAAGGGAAGGCGTTCGCGGTCACAGTCGGTCGTTTCTATCTCGTGTCCTGATCTTCGTGGCGGCAAACGCGCATCACACATACCGAAGGTGCCGCGGCCAGTGGACGAGATTCGCATGCGTCTTGACGCGCTCGAGCGTCGCCTCCGCAACTTTGTTCGCGCGTTCGCAGCCAGCTTTGAGGATTTCAAGCACGAGGTCATCGCGACCTTCGTACTTCGCGCGACGTTCGCGCATCGGAGTCAGCAACTCGTTGATCGCAGCAGCGACTTCTAGCTTGACGTGTCCGTCGCCAAGATTGTCACCCTTCGCATACTTCTCCTCGAGTTCCTTCACGCGCGCCTCGTCACGGATGAACGTTCGCACGTACTGGAACAACACGTTGTTGATGTCGCCGGGCTCGGTCGGGCTTTGTCGGCCAGTGAAGATCTTCTTCACCTTCTTCTCGACTTCCTTCGCGTCATCTGCAACAAAGATCGCGTTGTTGAGCGACTTCGACATTTTGTTGACGCCGTCGATTCCGGCGAGCCGTCCCACGACGCCAACATCGGCATGCGGAATCGGAAACGCACCGCCAAGTTTCAAGTGATCCTCGTCTTCCGCGTGTTCATCGACGCCGCAGAAGATCTGATTGAAACGTCGCGCGACTTCACGAGTCAGTTCAAGGTGCGGTACTTGATCTTCGCCAACCGGAACACCAACGGGTCGGAAAGCAAGAATGTCCGCAGTTTGGCCGACGGCGTAGAGCGGGAATCCGAAGGAGTACGACTCGCCGAGACCTTTCACTTCAATCTCCGTCTTCAGCGTCGGATTGCGCATGACGCGATTGAAGGGAAGCAGCATCGCGAAGAGGAACGTGAGTTCAGCAATCGCGGGGATTTCGCTCTGAAGGAAAATCGTGGTCTTCTCTGGGTCGATGCCCATCGCGAGGTAATCACGCACGATCGCAATCGAGTCGCGCCGAATCTCTTCGCTCTTCGCAAGTCGCGTGGTGTACGCGTGCATGTTCGCGATGATGAAATAGCAATCGTGAGAGTGCTGCAATTCCACGCGACGCTTCACGCTGCCAACCCAATGGCCGAGGTGAAGTTGTCCTGTGGGAGTGTCGCCGGTGAGAATGCGCGGCTTTCCAGCGATGGCGTCGATCGAGCTCATAGAACGCGAGAAGATACGGGAAAAAGCGCGTTTCGCGCTACGCCCGAAGCACCATCGCGACGTTCAACGCATTGAAGAGGCCGTGTGCGATGGCGGGTGCGAGAATTCCGCCTGTCCGGTCGCGCAAGACGCCAAGTGCGGTCGACAGAATGACCAGCATGACAAGACCCGTCACGCGTCCGTCCGCAGGAATGGAAGTCCAGTGAATCGCCGCGAAGAGCGCTGATGTCGTGCAAATCGCCGCGAGCGGCGGTAAGCCTACCGCGCGCATCGAAGGCTGCATGAGACCGCGCCACAGCAACTCTTCTGCGAGCGGCACGAGCACAACAACATGCGTGAGCGTTGTCCAAGTGAAGACGGCGTTTGCCTTCGCGCGGAGGATTTCGAGTGTTTCGTGGGAAACTTCCGGCGCTCTCGGCAGGCCAAGAAGTGGAAGCACTGCGCCGAGAAACGCCGCCGCAGCGAAAACGATCGGAACAACGAGGATGAATCCGATGGTGCCTTCGGCAACGGCGCGCGAGAACGTCGCGCGTGTACGCATTCCATCGACGGCGAGGCGCGAACGGAGGAATCCGATGGCTCCGAGACATTGAAGTGCGTTTGCGAGGAGACCGACAAGAAGGCGTGACCAATCGGGATCGGTGCGTGTTGACTCGGGTAGCGAACCCGCGACGACCGATGCGCCGATGATTCCTAGGACATAGATCCCGAGCATCGCGAGCGCACCCATGGGTGGGTCGAGAGGAATGCGCCCGGACGCCTCGTTGGGGAGTTTGAAGAACTGCCACCGCCAACAGGCCGCGATCGCCGCGGTGGCCACCAAGACGAGGATTGCGATCTCGGGGATGGAGCTTTCGACGAGTGCGCTCGTGTCGCCCGCGGTGAGCGGCGCGGCGGCGGATGGTCCGTCATCCGTGGCCGTCGACTGAAGAAGCATGCCTGCCGTGACGATCATGGAGGCAAGGTACGATCCCCGGTTCGTTTCCGCATGAGGCGTTCCGCACGCGTCGACCGGACGATCGACCCACGTTCCGCATCCCTCCTCTTCTTCCAGCTCCCCATGGTTCCCGTTCTCAAGGACATCCTCGCGCGCAAAGCCAGTGAGGTCGCGCGGGCGAAGGAATTGGTGCCGCTCGAAGCACTCAAGGAGCAAATTGGTGAACTCGGTCGGCCGCGAAATTTCTTCCAATCAGTGGTGGATCGCCGTCATCCGAACAGCACACACGCGATCGCAGAGATCAAACGGAAGAGCCCGTCTGCCGGTGTGATTCGCGAGGACTTCGATCCCGTCGCGATCGCGAAGGCTTACTACGCGAATGGCGCGGCGGCGATTTCATGTTTGACCGACGAAGAGTATTTTGGAGGCAAGCTTGAGTACATACACGCGATCCGCGACGCCATGCCGTTGCCGGTTTTGCGTAAGGATTTTCTCGTCGACATCTATCAAGTCTGGGAGTCGCGCGCGGCCGGGGCAGATGCGATCCTCTTGATCGCAGAGGCGCTGCCTGAGCGGGACATCATTGATTTTCAGATCCTCGCGACTGAGTTGGGAATGACCACGTTGCTTGAGGTGCACGATGTTGAGCACCTCTTGAGTGCCGTGAACATCGTTGGATTTCCACATCGAAGCTATTCGCTGCTCGGAATCAACAATCGTGATTTGCGAACGATGAAGACCTCGCTCGAGCATTCCATGCGACTTGCGGAAATGCTGGACGACACGAGCATTTTGGTGAGTGAGTCGGGAATTCGAACGCCAGAAGATCTCGCGCGACTCCGTACGCATGGGATTCACATCGTGCTTGTCGGTGAGCACTTGATGCGACAGCCCGACCCGGGCACGGCGCTGAAGACGTTGTTGGCGTAGATCACGCCAGTCGCAAGCACTCAGAGTTTGAAGCGTTCGCCGCTGCGGCGGCTCCCTCTGGCGTGATGCACGCCAGAGCAAGGGCGCGGCAAGAGCCGCGCTCGAGCGCTCAAGTACGACGCATCTCGGCCCGCGAGGATTCACTCCGAGCGAGGCCGGCCAGAGCGAGGGCGCGGCAAGAGCCGCGCTCGAGCGCTCAAATTTCAAAACGCAAAGATCGTATCGATGATCTTCGCGAGAATGCCCTTTTCGGCGGTGTCGCGCAATTCGCCCGTGGTGAGTTTCTTCACAACTGCGTCGGCAACGCGCTGCGAAAGCACCTGGTTGTTCGCGTCGATGTCTTCAGGGCGGCAGATGCCCGAGAGCGTGATGACCTGCGATTCGCCGTCATTCACAATCTCGCGCCGCGCCTCGAGGACAAGCAGACCATTTGGGCGAACTTCAACGATTTCAGCGGTCACTCGCGCCGTGAAGTCATCACTTCGCGCGTAGGAGCCCTTGCCCTTGAAGTTCTTCTCGCCTGCGACACCGATCTCGGGGAGACTGCCCGAATCGATGGGAGTGAAGAAGCCATCGCCGAACGACGTTGGATCCATGCTGATCCACGCGTCAACGGCCGCAGACATCCCGTAATCCTTGTCGGCTTTCGCGTCGGATGCGCTCTTCGATCGGCTGGATTCGCTGATCACAATCGTGATGAGATCGTGGATGGCGAATTTGCGCGGTTCTGGTTCTTGCACCGCGAACAAGCTTCCTGGTTCGTTGACAGGCTGCCCGCGACGATCAACCTGTGCGGGATCTTGTGAAAGGACCGCTTGCGCAGTGAGTGAGCGCGTTGGAACAGCGGATGGCTTTTCGTCATCACGCAGGACGCGCTTCTGATTCGGTTTCGTCGTTGTTGTTCGCGAGGAGGAGTCTGTCGTTGTCGGCACACCGTCTCCGCGCATGGCGCTGTCTTGGGCGACCGCTGAGGAAATGCTCATGCAAGCGAGGATCGAGGCAGTCATCAGCGTGTTCAAGGGATTCGTTCGCATGTGAAACTCGCGGAGAATAGGGTGAGGCGATGAAGTCGACGAGAGATTTGAGTGGATGTGAGATCGTGAGTGATTCAGCGAACCACTGCACGACCAGGCGCGATGACTTCCGCACTCAACGCCTGTGCATCGCGACGACG
>CAIWCL010000201.1 GCA_903911205.1 uncultured bacterium | reverse complement strand
TCCAATCGCCGTTTCGACGGCAGCCACTGGCGCTTGAGCGCTGGGAAGGTGTTGGGATTTCCGCTCTGCGGAACCTGAAGTCGGAAGACCTACCCAAGCGTCGGGTGTCCGTGTGGACACCTCCGAGCGCTCCAGGATGGAGCGCGTTCCGAACCGGGCGCGAGCTCCCGGAGGAGCGGTTGATGATGGTGGCCCTCTGGCACCGCACTGCGCGGATCGCAGCACGTCTTCTCACCCAAGTATCGCGTGAAACGCTTCGCACTCGCTGCGGCGGTTCTCGTCGCGTTGTCGCGGATTGCCAACCCACGTCTCGAGCGTGCATGGCCGCGTCGCTCGCGTGCATCGCGATCATCGCAACGCAAGCGCGCGCGGACTCTCCTTTCGCATCGGCTGTTGTTTCGTACGTCGTCGGTTCGGGCGCCGCGGCGGGCTTCACGAATCCCGCCGTCACGCTCGGAAGCCCCGAGCGATTCTCCGGCGAAGGTTTTCTTCCGCAGTGCGTGACACCATTTCAACCTGCGTTCCGACCGAATGAACTCGTTTCGCTCGGACTCGGCGGCAGCCTCGTTGTGGCGTTCGATCACGACGTGCTCGATGACCCGCGGAATCCCTTTGGCATCGATCTGCTTGTCTTCGGAAACGCCTTCTTCACCGATCTTGGCGGCGGCGCCGGCGTCATTGGTGGAATCGCGTCTGAGGGCGGCCGGATCTCTGTCAGTGCGGATGGTGTCGCGTGGATCGAAGTGCCCGGCCTCGCTGCCGACGGGCTCTTTCCAACCGTTGGCTACCTCGATGCCGCACCGTATGCAACGACGCCGGGAAAGTTCGAGAGCGACTTCCTTCGCCCCGTCGACCCGACACGGACGATCGGTGATCTCGTCGGGCTTGATCATGCATCGCTCATCGATGTGTACGACGGCTCCGGCGGCGGCGCGGGCATCGATATCGGCGCACTCGGTCTCGCAAGCATCCGATTCGTGCGTGTGGATGGACCGACTTCGATTGGCTTCTCGCCAGAAATCGACGCGTTTGCGGATGTTGCCGCCATGGCGCCCAACGCAGACCTCGACAACAGCGGCACAGTGGATGCTTCTGATCTCGCGCTCTTGCTGGCCTCTTGGGGAACTGTGGCGCATGCGTTTGATCTCGATGCAGATGGCTCGATCGGCGCCGGCGATCTTGCACTCCTCCTCGGCGCATGGAGCGGAGGCGGCTCATGAACGCGCGTCGTGGGCTCACCATTGTGGAAACGCTCGTCGTGATCGGCGTACTCACGATTTTGCTTGCGATTGTGCTTCCAACAACTGCGACGGTGCGCGCATCATCGCGTGCGGCGAGTTGTCAATCGAATCTTCGACAACTCGGCCTCGCGGCCGCGACGTACGCCACGCAGAACCGCGAGGCGTATCCCGCTGCCATTCTCTATCAAATGGGACAGAGCGGACTCGTCACCAAATCGTGGGACTTTGAACATCGCCCCGGCGGCGAGGTACGTCCAAGTGTTTTGTGGGACTTTGCGAACGGCGGACACGACGTGCAGCAATGCCCCGAATTTCTCGGCGCATCGACGTTCGGCCTCGATCCTTCGACGGGCTACAACTACAACACAACCTACATCGGTGCTGAGGGACGTTTCCCTGAACTTGACGCGAATGGTCGGTGGGTCGATGGTTGGTCACTTGCGCGACGCGGACTTTCCTCCGCGCAGTTTCGACGCACGTCCACGACCGCGCTCTTTGGAGAAGGCGGTTGGCGCGGTGGCGCGAACAAATTCATGCGTGCGCCGAGCGCCTCGGTTGAGAATGATCTCCCCACGATCTACGGCGGCGCGCAGTCATTCCGCCATACAGGATGCACGCATGTGTGCTTTCTCGATGGCCACGTCGCGGGTGCGTGTGAGTGCAATGCCGGGGTACATGCCCCACCGCAACTTCTCTTGGATGTGCTCGATTTTCCACGCAACGGATTTCTCTCAAACGACGACTTCTTCTACGATCCGCGCTAAGTTGGATCGACTTGCGCAATCCGGGGCGCTCGCCGAGACCTGCTCGCGAATCAAGCTCTCACCGCTCTATGGGTTCTCGTTTCGAAATCGACCGCTGCGTCTGTTACGACGTCCGCTTTGACGAGTTGAAGCGTGCGCTTGACGAGCGTCCACGAACGCTCGACGAGGTGCGCTCGGAGTTCGGCTGTATGGATTGCTGCGGCATGTGTCGTCCGTACATCGAGCGCATGCTCGAGACAGGCGAGACGGTTTTTCACCAGATCATTCTGCCGCAGGGATCCTGATCCATTCGAACGAACGAACGAACGAACGAATACTGCGTCGCTGCGTCGCTGCATCTCTGCATCGCTTCATCACTTCTACGCGTGACTCTTCCGAGTCACGCGTTTTCGTCACGCGAGAGCGAAATGCGGCCTTGAACAACGAACACCCAAACGGAAACCACAAACAGAAGCCACAAACGGAGGGCCCGGATTGCAATAGAACCCACGAGCCACAATCAAAACGCACGGGGTCATAGTTCGCGAGGCCATAGTTCGCGAGGCCAAGATTCACGAGCGTCCAAATCGCCGCTCAAGTTCGCCGCGCGGAATACGAATTGAAGTAGGTCGCCCGTGCGGACACGATGCCGCGCGCTCGATTTCCACACGCATCTTGAGGAGCGCTCGGATCTCTTCGCGCGTCAACGTGTCACCGGCTTTCACCGCAGCCTTGCATGCCATCATGTCGATGACTTCGTGCAGCGCCGCTTCGAGTGAGAGAAGCGAACCATGCTCCATGGCTTTGGCGAGGAGATCACGAAGGAACTGCGCGGCATCCACGCCACGTGAGTGCAAGAGCGTTGGTACCGCTTCGATCGCGATGGCACGCGCACCAAAGGGACGCGCAGAGATTCCAAGCCGCATGAAGAGCGGCGCGATTTCTTCGAGAAGTTCAACTTCACGCACCGAGCACTCCATCGGAACCGGGACGAGCAGCCGCTGCGATTCCAGCGCACCCTCGGAAACACGCGCAAAAAGCGTCGCAAACATGGCTCGCTCGTGGAGCGCGTGCTGATCGACGATCACAATGCCGTCGTCATCCTCGGTCACAACATAGCCGCCGAGAAGTTGGATGAACGCAAACTCATCACGGTGGACGAGCGATGACTGCTGTGCGGCTGCCTCGGCCACGTCTGTGTGCGCGGTGTATTGCGCAGAAGGCGAGCGTTCACCTGCGCGATCGAGTTCCGAGGAGAGCGCTGCAAACGCCGCGAAGTCGTGCGTTGGAGTCGCGTGGCGCGGTTCACTTATCCCTGAGCGCAGACCGCTTCCGAAGAGTGCGTGATCGTGCAGAGCAGTGGAACTCGGCGCATTCGATACAGTCGCATCACCAGTCGTGCGAAATGCGCCGGGAATGAACGCAGGTACGAGATTCGCCGCGCGAAGTGCACGCTCGATTGTCTTTCGCACCGCACCGTGAATCCCCTGTTGTGCGCGAAATCGCACTTCACTTTTCGCCGGATGCACATTCACATCGACTTCATGCGGATCAACCTCAAGGAGCAGCGCGACCGTCGGCGTACGTGCACTATCGAGGAGTCCGCGATACGCCTCGCGCACTGCATGCAACACCAGTCGATCCATGATCGGACGGCCGTTGAGATGGATACGAATCGCCCGCGCATTTGGGCGCGCGATGGCGGGCTTCCCCGCAAATCCGCGAACGACAAGGCCACCGAGCTCTGGGAAGCGCTCTTCAAACTCAAGCAGTTCGGGTGCGAGTTCTTTGCCGAGCACATCAAGCGTGCGCTTCTCGGGTTCATCGGTCGCCGCGAGATCGAGCATCCGACGACCATTTGATCGCATCTCAAACGCCACGTGCGGATGCGAAAGTGCGATCGCCTCGATTGCTTCGGTCACACGCGCGGTTTCCGCACTCTCTGCTCGAAGAAACTTGCGCCGTGCTGGCACGTTGAAGAAGAGCGTTCGCGCTTCCACCACCGTGCCCGGACGCGCCGGCGCAGGGCGAACGGGCCGGATCGTGCCACCTTCGACCTCGATCTCCGCTCCCACGTCGGCGCCATGCCGACACGACGCCAGACGGAATCGCGAAACACTCGCAATCGACGCAAGCGCTTCGCCACGAAATCCAAACGTCGAAATCGCCGCGAGGTCGTCCGACGTCGCAACCTTGCTCGTGGCATGTGCCGCGACCGCAAGCGGCAACTCTTCCGGCGCGATGCCACCGCCATCGTCGGTGACACGCACCAGTTCGGCACCGCCGCCCTCGACCTCCACGATGATGCGCCGCGCACCCGCATCGAGGGCATTTTCCACGAGTTCTTTCACCACACTCGCCGGACGCTCGACAACTTCCCCTGCCGCAATTTGGTTCACGAGTTCTGTTGGAAGCACCCGAATCGGCATCAGCGATCACCCTTCCAGTCAAACCCATTCGCAATCGGATAGCGCCGACCACGGCCAAACGCACGCGGGGACAACTTCAAAATCACGGCAGCTTGATCGCGCTTGAATTGCGCACGATCAAGCATGGTGGCAATCCGTTCCACGAGTTCGCGTGACGCACCACTCGCCTCGATGGCTTCGTTGAGAGATCCTTCGCGATCGACCAACACCCGCAGCACCTCATCGAGAAGTTCGTACGGCGGAAGCGAGTCTTGGTCGGTCTGATTCGGGCGCAACTCCGCGCTCGGTGCCTTCTCGAGACTCGAGAAAGGAATTGGAGTCCGCGAAAAACCAAACTCTGCGTATCGCGCATTCAACATGCGCGCCATCGCATACACCTCGGTTTTGTAGAGATCTCCGATGGGCGCAAGACCGCCATTCATATCGCCGTACAGCGTTGCGTAACCCGCTGCGTACTCGCTCTTGTTTCCTGTGGTCAGTACGAGCGCGCCTGTCGCGTTCGACGCGAGCATCACCAAGAGACCGCGCGCGCGCGACTGGAGATTCTCGCCCGCGAGCCCATCCGTCGAGAACTTGCCGTCGACCGTGGATTCGATCGCACGATGCACTGCGTCGATTGGAAGGGTTTCGATCCGGCCAAGTCCGAGGAGACGCGCCGATGCCTCAGCGTCTTTCACCGATCCCTCGGAGGAATATCGCGATGGCATCAGAATGCCGGTCACGTTCGATGCGCCAATCGCGGCAGAAGCGAGTGCCGCCACGAGCGCGGAATCGATACCGCCTGAGAGCCCAAGCACCATGCGCGTATGTCCCGATTTCGCGAGATAGTCGCGTAATCCAAGGACAATCGCATGGAACCTCTCCGCATCGAGATCACTCGATGTGTGCGCGAGACGAGCGGTTGAGGCATTCGTTGTATCGAAGATCACCAGATCTTCAGCAAAGCGCTTGCATGCAGCCATCACTCGGCCGTCGGGTGCGACCAAGCGAGAACCACCGTCGAAGACGAGATCGTCTTGGCCACCGACTGCATTCACACTTGCGATCCAGGCGCCGCTGGCGCGTGCGCGTCGCTCAAGCAAAGAGGTATGCAACGCGTCCTTTCCAGCGATGAATGGACTCGCACTCGCGACCGCAAGAACGCGCGCGCCTTGCGTCATCGCATCACCGACCGGATCGCGCTCGTACACACGACGAGACGCGACGTCGCCCGACTGCCACAGATCTTCGCAGAGGAGCGCCGCGATACGAGTACCTGAGTGATCGAAGACGGTCGATCGTGTCGCTGGTTCGAAGTACCGATCCTCATCGAAGACGTCGTAGGTTGGAAGGAGTTGCTTGAGCGCGAAGCCCTCCATCCGACCTCCACGCACGATCGCGAGTGCGTTTGCCATCGGCCGTCGTTCTCCGCGAACGGGCAACCCGACGAGCGCCGTCATGTGCGCAGGCACGTGACGAGCGAGGCGTTCGACGGCCGCGATGCACGCTTCGGCAACACCACGACGCTCCACGAGATCACGCGGCGGATACCCGAGGATCGACATCTCGGGAAAGACCGCGAGTGCTGCGCCACCGGCGGATGCCTGCGCGATCATGTCGGCGTGACGCGCCTCGTTTCCGGCGATGTCGCCGATCTTCGCGTTGATTTGGCAGAGTGCGATTTTCAACCGTGATTTCCTGCGGGCCGCGCAGAATAGCCGCCCGAGAGACGCATGCCGCCAAGGGCCGCGATTGGCGCGAGGAGAAGTGTTGCGAGCGCCATCGAGGTCGCAAATGCGGGCGAAGAGTTCCAATCACCGACGGCGGTCGCGACGAACGCCGAGTAGCTCGTATAGCCGCCGCAAAGACCCACGACGAAGAATGCCTCGATGCCTTCGACGCGTCTGCCACGCGCCTGTTCCTGCTCGAGCAGGCCACGAAAGAAGCCGGCGACAAGCGCTCCCGACAGGTTGACGACAAGCAGTCCGGGGGCTGCGAGCCAGGCTTCGCCGGCGGCTTCTGGCAGCGCGCTTGTGACGACGAAGCGAAGCACGGCACCGAGCGCACCACCGAGAGCGACGAGCAGCACGCGCCTCCAGGCACCAAGGACGACGGGTTCTCCGATCGAACCATTCATGCGCCGCCTCCCCGCCGGAGGCTCTCGGCGACGGATCCGAGGATGAGCACGATCGCGACCGCCGCGGCGAAGGCAACCGGAACGTGGAGCGCGACACGACCCCATCGGCGTTCGCGGATCATGCCGGCGACATCGACCGCGAGCGAGCTCCACGTCGAGAGTCCACCAGCGACGCCGAGCACGAGCAGCCCGTGGAGTTCGCGCGGCGCGGCGGCCGCCGCCGCCGCCAGCGCGCACGCGGCAAGGTTCGCACAGAGAATGCCGAGATCTGCGCGCGCAAACCGCGTGCGCGCGACGTGAACCAACCGGTCACGCACGACCGAACCGATCGCCGCGCCAGCGACGGCTCCCGCGAAGTCGATCGCAAACCGCACGTCGATGTCGCCCGCGCCAAGGATCACACGGGAAGGAGAACCGATCCGACGCGCCCGCGCAACGCGATGTTGGGCCGATGTGGCGGAAAAACACGCGCGCGCAGGCGGTTGCCTGCGCGCGCGTGCCG
>CAIWCL010000200.1 GCA_903911205.1 uncultured bacterium | reverse complement strand
CGTGAACGTGGTCGGCCTGCGCCGCAACGGCTTCACGCCGGAGCAGATCGACACGGTGCGCTGGATCTACCGCACGCTGTGCCTGTCCAAGAGCCTGCCAAGCACGCGCGTGGCAGCCGTGCGCGAGCGCGCCGGCGATCCTCTGGTCGACGAGTACCTGCGCTTCATCGATGGCTCCAAGCGCGGCCTCTGCCTGCGCGGCGGAAGGCGCACCGGTGATGAGGGGTGAGGCGTGGGGCGGGTGGGCAACGGGCGCTGGCGCGGGTAGCGAGCGGCTGATGGCACTGGGGACGATTGGAGTCTTGCCAGGTCAGGTGCGTGCTGAGCAGCAAGGCCCGTACGGTGAAGCTAAACCGCAACTAGGCTGATCAGAATGCCGGGTGAACTGAAGCGCCTCATCGCAGCATGGAACTCGTCGCGCTTTGCTCCTGGGCTGCGCAATGTTCTGCCGGGTGATGCGCCCACCATTCAATCGCTCGATGCCGTTGTCCATCACCGAAGTTGGCAAGGGCTGATCTGCGCCGAGGAGTTCGGCGCTGATGTTGGGAGCAAGTTTCACATTGGGCTACTCCCAATGCCCTTCTTGGGCAATCTTCAAAGCGCGAGAGTCTTCATGTGCTCGCTGAACCCCGGGCTTGGTCATCATGACTACTTCGCTGAGCATCACGTCACCGAGTACAGGAAGGCCTTGCTGAAGAACCTCAGGCAGGACCGCGACGCAACATTTCCATTCCTCGATCCGGCATACGCCTGGCATGGTGGAAGCGCATACTGGGCGCCGCGCTTGCGCGAAATCACCGAAGGCGTTCAGAAGAGTCTTGGTGTCAGCACCCGACAGGCTCGTGAGATCTGCGCCGCGCAGATCGCGGTGCTTGAGCTTGTGCCATACCACTCTGGGACGTTCAACCTGAGTCGCCGTGGGATCGATTCCTTGGAGTCCACGAGGCTCATTCGGGACTTCGTCTTTGGAGAAGTGCTTCCACGACATCGGAGCAACGACTGCAAGTTGATCGTGTTGCGTTCACGCAACCTTTGGCTACGCCCAAAGGAGAAAGCCACTGGATTCCCAGTGCCCTCGATGCCACGGAACGCGTACATCGCAAGCCGTGATGCTCGGCATGCCGCCGCGATGATCTGCCGCTTCGCTTGAGCAATTCCTACGCACCCGATCAGGCGCTCGTGTCACTCCGCTAGCGACGCAGAGGCAACAGCCTCCGAACCTAAGGCGTCTCGAGGTGTCAATGCACGAGCTCCAAGTTCGCAGCACTTGGCCTGGTTCGCTCGTATCCCCCAAACGCAGCGCGGCTGTACCGCTCGGTACAAGCAGACACCTCCCAGCGCGTTTCGCTTCATGGGGCAAAGAGGGATTCTTAACAGACCTCTCTAAGGGAGGTCGCTGGATACTGCAGCGTGTATCGAAGAATACATCGCACCGCTGGCCGAACTGCACTTTCCGTCATCTCCCGATGATCGTGACACCCGTCTCGGCGCTCAGTCGGAGGAGGAAGTCTCGCATGCGCGGGCTATGGCAGTCACCAATGCCCCCGTGTGGATGCGGACTTCTAGCCTGTGGCCTTCCGATGCTCCAGAACCAAATGATGTCGTCCACGGTTCTAACCCGCCCGTCTCGCCCTGCTTCCGGTGCGCCGTCGGTGAACAAGATCACCACCTTGACACCTGGACATTGGCACGCACGTACGCGTCGCTCAATCGGGCCAAGTTCGTACTCCATGCAACCATACGCAACGAACTTCCACAACCCGAAACGCGCTAGGCCGGTGCCGCGGCAACTAAGACTTCCGGGAACCCCAAAGCGTTACATCGAGATGGACACGATCATGCTTCCTCTTGGAAGCGAGTTCCCTTGCGAATCTCTGGAAGCGATCGGACTCCTCACGCTCAAGTCCCTTGATTGTCCGCCAGGTTGGTAGGCGGTAAGACTGGCCAAGCCTTTCCGCTTCGACGATTAATTCCTTTGCGACAAAGCTGTCCAGTGGGACCTCGAGAAAAGGTCCTATTGACTCGAGCCGATACTGCGAACACAGCATGCGGGAGTAGAAGCAATCCCGGATGTAGATGTTGAGGAGTTTCCGAGCGAGACCGAAGGAACCGGACGTTCGACCAAGCGCGCGCTGCAGCGCCTCTGTCGCATGATCGAGCCGCATGATGTAGCTCCGCTCGGTAGTAGCCCGCATTCCAACGAGCTTGAAATCAACTGCCAGAAAGCGATGCGAGGCAGCCAGCACGCCCATTCCCTGGCCGCGCACGGTCGGCTGTGTAATCGAGACTCGCGCTTGGTAACAGCGGAGCTCTGAACGGTGATTGGCCGCGAATCGACTGAGGCTCATGGAAGATCCCATCCGGTGCCCCGCCTTGTGCCGACTACTCGCCGTCCTCGAAGAAGTCGCCATCGACTTTGTATGTGCGATAGACGCGCTCCTCGCTCACGCCCAGGCCACAGTCCACCATGAGAGATGCAAGTTCCGCACCGTCAATCAGGCGCAGTCGGATCCCATGGAGCGATTTCGCGTAGTCGAGCGCCTCCTGCGAAAACTCGCTGGTCGTGATGAACACGCCCTTCTGCGCGCGGCCGTGCATGGCGCCGACAAACGACTGGATTGCGGGGCGACCAACATTTGACTGCCAGCGCTTCGCCTGCAAGTAGATCTGGCCGAGTCCAAGGCGGTCTTCCTTGATGACACCGTCGACACCGCCATCACCGGAGCCGGTGGAGAGCGCCTGGCGGACCTCGGCACCCGAGGCACCGTAGCCAAGTTTCACCACGAGCTGCTCAACGAGCCACTCGAAGCGAGTGGGCACCATCGTCAACATTCGTTCACGAAGGTCGTCCTCGATCAGCGTGCGTAGCGCTCTCTCGCTGCGCGCGATGGTTTCGGATGTGATCGCCTGCTCACCGGCGAACTCGGACTCAGCCTGGCTCGACTCCGTTCTGACCGAGCTCGCCTCCAGCCAATCCTTGAGCGCCGGGATCGCACGAAGTTCCCTCAGAGTGATCGCCTTTGGACACGACTCAAGCATGCTTCGGCCCAAGTCAGAGATTTCGTAGGTCGCACGTGAAACTCGCACAATGAGCCCTGCCTTGAAGAGATATGTGCGTGCCCAACCGATGCGGTTCTCAACGACCGTGCTCTGTCCTGAGGGCAGCCGCTGCGCGAGATCGTCTGCCGACAGTCCACTGCTCGCCTGCAGCCGCGCCTGGACGTCACGGACGTGCAGGGTGCCATTGGTGGCAAGGAGCTCTAGGAAGGGCCGCAAGAAGGCTTCGAAAGAAGGGATCACCATGGATTGACTCCGATGCTAGACGGGCGGATGACTTGGGATTGACTAGACCACCGGATTGACTGCGCGACGTCACCAGCGGGGAAGGCTAGCGAAAGTCATGCTGTGCTTGTACAACCAACGGGGTGGGCAGGCCGGGAAGGATCTCTACAAGCACCGCGACCCCGAACGGAGCGATGACGAATGACCGACTGGTCCACTGCCGAGGTTTGGCTTGAGCGAGTCAGATCGCAGCACCGATCGTCACCCGAGGGCTACGCCTGGCATCAGTTCTGGCAATGGCTGAGTGAGGCTGCGCGAAACGGGACTGACAAGCCACCCGTGCCATTCATCCTGGTCGCCTCAGGCGAGTCCGCGGCAAGCAAGTTCGGGCGACTCTGCGAACAACTTCGCTGGGCGCACGACCACGGGATCTTGGCTGATGCGCTCCGATGGCTCGACGCGCGCCCAATGGAGGAATGGAACACCTGCCCGCCCGATCGGTGGGAAGAGTCGTTTTATCTATAGTTCGATGATCTCGCGAGCGCGCCGGCGATCCTCTGGTCGACGAGTACCTGCGCTTCATCGATGGCTCCAAGCGCGG
>CAIWCL010000199.1 GCA_903911205.1 uncultured bacterium | reverse complement strand
TACGGCGAGAAGTGGGGCCGCCACTGGCTCGACCTCGTTCGTTACGCCGACACCAATGGCTTCGAGCGCGACAGCGATAAGGAAGCCGCGTGGAAGTACCGCGATTTCGTCGTGCGCGCCCTCAATGCCGACATGCCGTACGCGCGATTCGTGCGCGCACAACTCGCCGGCGACGAACTCCCCGATCGCGACTTCGACACGCTGGTCGCGACGGGCTTTTTCCGCCTCGGACTTTGGGACGACGAAGTACCCGACCTGAAGCAGGCGCTGGCCGACGACATGGACGGCATGGTCGACACGACCGCGCGAACCTTCCTCGGCATCGCGATGAATTGCGCGCGCTGCCACGATCACAAGGGTGATCCGATTCGCATTCGCGAGTACTACCAATTCGCCGCGTTCTTCGCGGGTGTTGCGCCATACAAAGAATCGCCGTTCAACTCGATCGAAGCCGACAACGTGTTGCGCATGGTGCGACGCGACTTTGGACGCGCCGATCCCGAGGCTGAAATCGCCGCGTACATCGCGCGACGCGAAGCGCTCGTGGGCGAAATTCGCGCGCTTGAAGCGAAATCAGGCCGCGCGACGCTCGACGCGTTCCCCGACTCTGCGCCATCGGAAGGACTCGTCGCCCATCTTCGCTTCGAAGATCCGAAGTCGGCGACTGCGGCGAACGCGGTCCCCGGCGGCACCGCGGCGAGCGTGCGTGATGCGGGCTTTGAGGCGAACGGCATCATCGGTCGTGCGTTCCGCTTTGACGGCGGCGACGACCGCGTGGAGATCGAGCGCCCTATCGGTGATGACTTCACGATCTCGTTCTTCTTCCGTTCGACCGATGTCGGCGGCGGCAGCGACAGCGATCGACGCTGGTTCCTTGGGAAGGGCCTCGTCGATGGCGAGATTCCGGGAATCGTGCGCGACTTCGGTGTGTCGTATATCGCAAACGGCTACATCAGTGCGGGCACGGGCGATCCTGAGACCTTCGTGTCGTCGGGCCCGGGCCACAACGATGGTCGTTGGCACCACGTCGCGTTCACGCGCAGCCGCAAGACCGGCGATATCACGCTCTTTGTGGACGGCACGCCGGTCGACCGCGCACGTGGTTCGAAGGCGCGCCTCGATGCGCCGCGAAAGCTTTCGATCGGCGCGATGTTGCCAGGCGGCGGCGCCTTCAGCGGCGACATCGACGAAGTGCGCTTCTACGGCCGCGTGCTCGACGACGCTGACGTGCGCGCGATGGCGTTCGGCCTCACTCGCCCCGAGGCGGTGCGCGCGGATCTCGTGGCGAAAGCGGGCGACGACGCGGCAAAACGCCTCGATGAACTTCATGCGCAACTCGCGGCACTTCGACCACCCGATTGGCAAGGCGAAACGGTGCTTGCGGTGCGTGAGCACGGTACGCCGCGCGAAACCCGCGTCATGCAGCGCGGAAATCCGCACTCACTGGGCGATGTGGTCGAGCCTGCTGTGCCGCTTGTCGCGGCGCGATTTGAACCAGTGCCAGCGGTCAAACCCGCGCACGGTGAGAGCGCGGGCCTTCGCCTCGCACTCGCCGACTGGATCGTCGATCCGCGCAACGCACTCGCGTGGCGCACGATCGCCAATCGCGTCTGGCAGCATCACTTCAACGATGGCATCGTGCCGACGCCGAACGATTTCGGCCGATTCGGCGAACCTCCGACCAACCCAGAACTCCTCGACCATCTCGCCGTGCGCCTGCTCGCACACGGCGGCAGTTTGAAGGCGATGCATCGCGAGATCATGCTTTCAAGCGCGTATCGCATGTCGAGCGTGCCATCGGAAGAAGCACTCGCGAAGGACGCGCCGAACGAACTGCTGACGCGCTTCCGCATGCGTCGACTCACCGCGGAAGAATTGCGCGACGCGATGCTGGTCGCGAATGGCACGTTCAACGCCGCCGTCGGTGGCCCGCCGGTGTTGCCGCCGATGCCGCGCGAAGTGCTTGAAACGAGTTCGCGTCCGAACGAAGTATGGCCGCTCACGCCCGAAGAATCGTGGACGCGTCGAAGTCTCTACATCAAGCTGAAGCGATCGCTTCAGCATCCGCTGCTCTCGTCGTTCGATCTTGCCGATCTCGACAGCCCGTGTCCTGAGCGCTTCGCAACGGTCGTACCAACCCAGTCGCTCTCGATGATGAACGGCGATCTCACGAACGAGGAAGCTGCGAAACTCGCGCGGCGCCTCGAACGCGAGCACCCCGGAGACGTGCGCGCGCAAATCGCGCTCGGCCGACGACTCACAAGCGGTCGTACGCCGGACGCGCGCGAGATCGACGAAGCGATCGCGTTCCTTGCGGAATTGAAGGCGCGCGAAGGTTTGGATGATGCGAAGGCACTCGACAGCCTCTGTCTCGTACTCTTGAACATGAACGAATTCTTGTACATCGACTGACGTGAAGCCAGTTGTGAAGGACGCCACATGAGTCACCCACTTGAACGACCCGCGAACACCTTCTGCGGCCGCACGCGCCGCGAGTTTCTTTGGCAAGCCGGCGGTGCATTCACATCCGTCGCGCTTGCGGGAATGCTGTCGAAAGAAGGCTTCCTCGAGCGTCAAGCGTTCGCGTTCGATGGCGCGACGCCGCTTGCGCGTCCCGCGGGTGGACTTGCAAGTGCCATCCATAGTCCCATCAACAGCCCGATGGCCCCCAAGCCGACGATGCTGCTAGGCAAAGCGAAGAGCGTCATCTTTATCTTCTGCTACGGCGGCCCGAGCCATGTCGATACGTTCGACTACAAGCCCGAGCTCTATAAGCACGACGGCAAGACGATCAAGGTGAAGACGAAGGGCCGCGGCGGCGACAAGAACGAAGGTCGCGTCGTTGGGCCGAAGTGGAAATTCCGTCAATACGGCGAATGCGGCGCGTGGGTGAGTGATCTCTTCCCACACGTGGCGACGTGCGTCGATGACATCGCGTTCATCAAGAGCATGTATGCCGAGAGCCCGATCCACGGCTCGGCGATGCTGATGATGAACTCGGGGCGCCTCCTCGGCGGACCATCGATGGGTTCTTGGGTGAATTACGGCCTCGGCACGGTGAATCAGAATTTGCCCGGCTTCGTCGTGATGCTCGATTCTGCGGGTGGTCCGATTTCGGGCGCGAAGAATTGGTCGAGCGGCTACATGCCCGCGATGTACCAAGGAACGGTATTGCGCGGCGAAGGCCCGCCGATTCTTGATCTCGCGAACCCCGAGGGCCGCACCGATGCGCACCAGCGCGCGATGCTCGATCGACTCAAGATGTGGAACACGCGCCATGCGTTGCTCCGCTCGGGGAACTCCGAACTCGAAAGCCGCATCGAAAGCTACGAACTCGCGTATCGCATGCAGTCGACGGCGCCCGAAGCGGTCGACATGTCGCTTGAGACCAAGGAAACGAAAGAGTTGTACGGCTGCGACGAAGAGCAAACGCGTGAGTTCGGCAACAAGTGTTTGCTCGCGCGGCGGCTTGTCGAACGTGGTGTGCGATTCGTGCAGATCTACTCGGGCGGTGGGCACAATGACGAGTCGTGGGATGCCCACGGCGACCTCAAGAAGAACCACGACTATCACGCGGGCCGCACCGACAAGCCGGTGGCGGGGCTGCTCAAGGACCTCAAGCGCCGCGGTCTTCTCGACGAGACGCTTGTGATTTGGGGTGGCGAGTTTGGCCGTCAGCCGACGGCGGAGTACGCCGAAGGCACGGGCCGCGACCATAATTCGTACGGCTTCACAATGTGGATGGCTGGCGGCGGCATCAAGGGCGGTGTGACCGTCGGGCAAACCGACGAACTCGGTGCGACCGGCGTCGATGATCGCTACCACGTGAAGCATCTCCACGCGACGGCGCTCCAGTGCCTCGGACTTGATCCGAATCATCTCTCGTTCTTCTACGCGGGCCTCGATCAGAAACTTGTCGGCGTCGAAGGCGCAGAGCCGATTCGACAACTGATCGTTTGACCCGCACGGCGGAAGTGCAGGCACGGTGGCAACGCTTCGGCGCCGAGATACGCTGCGCACATGCTGCGTACGCGAGCGTCTCGGTCCGTTCTCCTCTTCACAACGCTCGCGTCACTCGTTGGATGTGCGCAAGGGTCGAGGTTTTGCGATGCGTGGCCGCAGGCCGCGGGCCCGCATGCGAACTGGATCGCGCCCGAAGCGAACGTGGCGACCGCTTGGTCGGTCGCGCGCAACGAGAACATCCTGTGGAAGCGCGCACTGCCAAACGCGGGTCAAGGCGGTATCGCGGTCGCTGGCGATCGCGTCTACCTCACGACCTTTGCCGAGCAAGATCCCGCGAAGCCGAGGCAGTCGAACGTGATTCTCTGTCACGCGATTAATCGCGCGACGGGTGCGATTGTTTGGTCGCGCGAGTTACGAGCCGACCATGGCCGCACGAGCCCGCAGATGTACGCCTTCAGCGACTCGACTTCCTGGTCGCCCATCGCGAGCGACGCGCGCGTGTGGTTCTTCAACTCTTCAGGCTCGATGGTGTGCTTCACGCGCGACGGCGAAGAAGTCTGGCGCCGCGAGTTCCGCACGCAGCCCGACCAGTATCCGTTCAATCGCCAGTGCGAGCCGATCGCGGTCGGCGAGTTTCTCGTGACCATCGAGCCGATTGCGAAGGACAGCCCGCGCTACGACGCCGCGCGTGACGATTGGAACTACCTGCACGCGATCGACCGCGCGACCGGCAAAGTGGCGTGGATCTCCGAGGACCCGTGCACCTTCTACTGCACGCCGGTGCTTGGCCCGCACGGAATTCTGATCGGTCGTGGCGGTCCACACGATGTCCCTGAACGACCAGTCGGGTTGTCGATGATTGATCCCGCGCATGGCAAGCGCGTGTGGACGTTCGAGCCGACGGGTGATCTCCGCGATGACGGCGGTTGGGAAGCGCTCTACGCGCTCCATTCCGACGCAACTTACGCGTACTGGTTTCGCAATGGTCGCGAGCAGTCGCATCTCGTACTCGATGCGCGCACGGGCAAACTCGTGCGCGAGCAAACACTCGCGGGAAAGGTCGACATGACACGCGCGTCGGGCGAGCGACTTGTCGGTGTCGAACTCGCCGCGCTTCCTGACCTCGCGTTTCCGCTCGCACCCGGCGAATCGCTCCATGTTCATCCACAGTGGCACACGAACATCGTGGCGAACGGCTGGCACTGGTTCCTCTGCACGACGAACAATCGTCGCAATGGTCTCGCGCCCGCCGGTCACAGCGGTCCAGCGTTTTCACTCGGCCGCGTACATGTCGAGACGGGGAAAGTCGAGTTCCTCGAACTTCCTGTGGGCGTCGCCGCCGACGGCACGCGGCTCTTCGGCAAGCCGCTTCGCACGAAGACCGTCGACGCGCGCGGTGTCAACATCGCCGACGAAGATCGCTCGCGCACCGACGGATGGGAAATCGACGCGTTCTTCCCAACGCCTGTCGTACTCGGCGCGCATCTTTACTTCACCACGATGCTCGGCACGGTGTACGTCATCGATGCGCACGCGCCCGTCCTTGACACCCGCGCGCTCGTCGCCGTCAATGATCTCGGCCCACTCGGCGACTGTTGGTCGATGTCTGGTCCGTCAGCCGCGGGTGGGGTGCTTTACCACCGAAACGCGCGCGAACTTGTGGCGATTCGGCCCGCGAAGTAGCGTGCCTGCATGACGCTTGAAGCGAAAACGCTCGCACCGATCGGCACAACGGAACGCATTCGCGGCGTCGATATCGCGCGCGGTATCGCGCTGCTCGGGATCCTCCTCGTCAACGTGCGTTTCTTTTTCGCGCCGCTTGCGTTTGCGATTGATCCGTCGATCGAACTTCCCGGGATCAAGCCGACACAGTCGGACCTCGTGGCGTGGAGCCTCGTCGAGATCTTCTGCTCGTTCAAGTTCATCTCGCTCTTCTCGATCCTCTTCGGATTTGGACTCGCGATGCAAGCGGAACGTGCACGCGCGGCGGGACAATCGGCATGGGGTCCGGGGCTCCGTCGACTCGCGGTGCTGCTTGCGATCGGCCTCGTCCACGGCCTTTTTGTCTGGTACGGCGACATTCTCACGCTGTACGCGCTGCTCGGCGTCGTGGTCCTCGCCTGCGCGCGACTTTCACCACGTGCGGTGCTCATCGCAGCCGTCGTCGTAGGCAGCATCTCGCTGCTCGCGTCGATGAGCACCTCGGTCATGCAGTGGGTGATCGCGTCGTTCCCCGAGCCATTCGATCCGCCAGAACTCACCGCGGAAATCGCGAAAAGAGAGGCCATACGGACCGCCGAAGTCTTCAGCGACGCGGGCCCGCGCGGGTGGCGGGCGATGGTAGATTCGAACTTCAATGTTCGCGCCGACAGCTGGATGGCCGGTGAAATTGCGGCCATGCGCGACGGACCGTTTCTTGACGCACAACTCTTTCGTACAGCCAACTTCGCCATGTCGTACCTCGCAGCGCTGTTCGGCTACGGATGGCACGCGCTCTCGATGATGCTGCTTGGGGTCTATGCGTTGAAGTCCGGGCTTTTCGGCGGGAGTTCCGAAGCCTCGCTTCGTCGACGCAATATCGCCCGCATCGGCTTTGCGCTCGGATTCCCCATCGCGATCATCGCGCCGGCAGCGTTCTGGATCGGCGGCTTCGAAAGCGCCCTTGCTCCAGCGGTCCATACCGTCCTCCTCGAGATCGGCGCGCTGATCCTTCCAATCGCGTACGCATCTTTGATCGTCGAGTGGGGGCCACGACTTCCCGCGATGCTCGCAACGCCGCTCGAACGCACGGGCCGCATGTCGCTCACGGTCTACCTCGGCGAGTCGCTCGTCTGCACGGCGCTCGCCTCGTGGTGGGGGTTTGCGCTTTTCGGCACGATGTCCGACGCGCAGTTCACATGGATCGCGTTGGCGGTCTGGGCGGGACTGGTCCTGTTCGCGACCCTTTGGCTTGGCCGCTTCCGCAGCGGACCGCTCGAATGGCTGTGGCGCCTTGCAACCTACGCGCGAAATCCCGCCTGAACCAATTACCCCACGAACCATCGCGATCCCGTCGACAGCGGCGGCTGTGGCGTTAGCATGACCGCCCCGATGCACGCTCCAAACTTCCGTCTCGATGGCAAGGTCGCGCTCGTCACGGGCTCCTCGAAGGGCCTCGGCAAGGCGATGGCGTTCGCACTCGGTGCCGCGGGCGCCAAGGTCGCCTTCAACTATGCGAACGGCAAGGAGTGGGCCGAGGAGACGTTCGCCGAATACAAGGCCGCGGGTTACGTCGGCGGGCTCTATCGCGCGAGCGTGATCGACCCTGCTGAGGTGAAGTCGCTGTGTGCGCAGATCACGGCGGAACTCGGTCCGATCGACATCCTCATCCCGAACGCGACGCCCGCGCAGCCCTTGAAGCCGATCGAGCAGTACGACTGGGCGTTCTACCAATCGATGCTCGACTTCTTCGTGAAGAGCCCGTACCTCCTCACGCTGGAAGTTCTTCCTCACATGAAGAAGCAAAAGTGGGGGCGCATCATCAACATCACGAGCGAAGTCTTCAATCGTGGCGTCGCGCCGTTCTCGGCGTATGTCGCGGCCAAAGGCGCGCAAATCGGTTGGTCGCGCTCGATGGCGAACGAACTCGCGCCCTTCAACATCACGGTCAACATGATCGCGCCAGGTTGGATTCCGGTCGAACGCCACGCGAACGACCCTGAGCACGAGAAGGAAGGCTATCGACGACTCATTCCGATGGGCCGTTGGGGCGTTCCGAAGGATCTCGCGGGTACCGTCGTCTACCTCGCGAGCGAAGCATCTGATTTCGTCACTGGTCAAGACATTCACGTCAACGGCGGCATGACGGTCGGTTGACCGCGCCGCGCAACTTGAGGAAAGCACCATGAAGAAGTTTGTTTCCGTCGTTGCCCTCGCGAGCCTCAGCTTCGGCCTGCTCGCCGCCGCACCTCTCGCGGGCGACCTCGTCGCGGCGCAGAAGGAACGCATTGCGGCATACAAGTCGGCTCCGAAGAAGCGTTCGCACGTCGCGTTCGTTTCGAACGGCGTCGCCGACTTCTGGACGATCGCGAAGGCAGGCGCCATCGCGGCGGGTAAGGCGAAGGACATCGATTGCGACGTCACCGTCGAGTTCCCCGGCGGCGGCCTCGGCGACCAAAAGCGCATGCTCGACGACCTCGTCATCAAGGGCATCGACGGCATCTCCGTCCGCCCGATCGACCCGACGAATCAAGCCGAGGTGATGAACCTCGTCGCCGAGAAGAGCCTCCTCATCACGAACGATTCCGATGCGCCGAACGCGCCGCGTCTTTGCTACATCGGCATGGACAACTACGACGCAGGCCTCATGTGCGGCAAGCTCGCGCGTGAGGGCTGCAAGGGTGGCAAGGTCGCGATCTTCATCGGTCGCCTCGAGCAAGACAACGCGAAGCGCCGTCGTCAAGGCTTCATCGACGGTCTCCTTGGCCGCACGCCCGATCCAACGCGCTACGACGAGCCTTCGAAGGTCTTCACCGAAGCGGGGTACACGATCGTCGGCACGTGGACCGATTCGTTCGATCGCGCGAAGGCGAAGGCGAACATCGAAGACGTGATGATCAAGCACCCCGATCTCGCGCTGATGACCGGCCTCTTTGAATACAACTCGACGCTCGCGGTTGAAGTCATTCGCCAGACCGGCAAGGAAGGCAAGGTTCAACTTGCCGCGTTCGATGAAGGCGCCGATGTCATCGCCGCGATTAAGGAAGGCTTCGTGCTCGGAACGGTCGTTCAAGATCCGTACGGCTACGGCTACGAAAGCGTGAAGGTCCTGAACGCGTTCACGAAGGGTGACATGTCGATGGTGCCCGCGAACGGCATCATCAATATCCCCGCGAAGGTCATCAAGAAGGACAACGCGGAGGCCTTCTGGAAGGACCTCAAGGCGAAGATCAAAGCTGGGAAGGACGCCAAGTAAGAGCGTTCATGCAGACGGATCACCCCGTGTTCCTTCGCGTGCGCGGCGTTGGCCGCCGCTATGCGGGCGTCACCGCGCTTGCCGCGATCGATGCGGACGTACGTGGTGGTGAAGTTCTCGCGATCGTTGGCGAGAACGGCGCGGGGAAGTCCACGCTTCTCAAGATTCTGTCGGGCGTCGTTCAACCGAGTGAAGGAACGCTCGAAGTTGCAGATGCGGGCGGGGCGCTCGGCGAAGTTGAACTTGATGGTGTCCGTGACGCAACGCGCGCGGGCATCGCGCTTGTGCATCAAGAGTTGAATCTCGCGGAAAATCTCGATGTTGCGGGCTCGATCTACCTCGGGCGCGAGCCGTCGCGCTTTGGGCTGCTTGATCGACGTCGCATGCGTGATGATGCGCGGCGCTGGCTTGCGCGCGTTGGGCTTGAGATTGATCCGGGCACGCTCTGCGGGACCTTGCCGATCGCGCAGCGACAACTGGTTGAAATCGCGAAAGCGCTTTCGACCGAATCGCGCGTCTTGATTCTCGACGAGCCAACGTCGAGTCTCACGACGCGCGAAACCGATCGACTGCTTGAAATCATGGATGAACTGCGACGCGCAGGCGTCGCGGTCGTCTTTGTTTCGCATCACCTTGATGAAGTGATGAAGATCGCTGATCGCGTGATCGTGTTGCGCGATGGGCGTAAGACGGGCGAACTCGTGCGCGGCGAGTACGACCGTGCGATGATCGAGCGCTTGATGGTCGGGCGCGATATTGCGGCGAGCGAGCGGCGCGAAGTTGCAGCGAATGCTGCGGTGCGGCTTGAGGTTGCGTCGTTGACGAGTGCGCATCGACGTCGCCGGCCAGTTTCGTTTGCGGTGCGTGCTGGTGAAATCGTCGGACTCGCGGGGCTCGTCGGCGCAGGGCGCACGGAAATCCTCGAAGCGATCGCGGGCGTCACGGCGCATGGCGGAGAAGTGCGGCTCGATGGACGCGCACTCTCGGGCGACGCGTCGACGCGCGTTCGTCGCGGTGTTGCGATTGTGCCGGAAGATCGCGCGCGCAATGGGCTCTTTCTCGAAAACCCAGTGGCCATGAATATGTCGCTTGCGTGGATCGATCGCACGAGCCGGGCGCGATTTGTCGACCAGCGCGGCGAAACAGGCCTTGTTGCGCGCATGGTCGCGCGCATGCAGTTGCGGCCGCCGCAGCCCGCGCGGCGCGTCCAGACGCTCTCGGGGGGAAACCAGCAGAAGGCGGTCATCGGTCGATGGCTCGCCGTCAATCCGAGCGTGCTGCTTCTTGACGAACCCACGCGCGGAGTTGATGTCGGCGCGCGCGCCGAGATTCACGCCGAAGTTCGGCGCCTCGCGGAAGCAGGGAGCGCTGTCGTCTTCGCTTCGAGTGAAATGGAAGAGGTGCTCCTCCTCGCCGATCGCATCATCGTGATGCACGACGGCGCGATCGCGGGCGAGCTTGCCGCCCACGAAGCGACCGAAGTCGCCATCATGCACCTCGCGACGGGCGGAGCCGCTCACGCGCATCAGACGGGAACTCACGCATGAAGCGCGCGCTTGGCATCATCGGCATCTTTCTCGCGATTCTCGTCTTCAGCATCTTTTTCGCGGAGAACTTCACGACCGGCATCAATCTGATGCAGTTGACGAACCGCACTGCGCTCTACTCGGTGCTCGCGCTTGGTGCAGCGTTGGTGATCGTGACGGGCGGCATCGATCTCTCGATTGGATCGGTCGTGTGCCTCGCGGGCATCATGACGCCGTGGCTTCTGATCGAACACGAATGGACGCCGTGGCAAGTGATTCCAACGGTGCTTGCGATGAGCGCGTTCATCGGGCTCTGCCACGGGCTTCTCATCACACGACTGAAACTGCAGCCGTTTCTCGTCACGCTCTGCGGGCTTCTGCTCTATCGCGGCATCGCGCGCTGGATGACGGGCGATCAATCGCAAGGATTTATGGGTGAATACGGCGATGTGCGCGCGATCGCGCTCGCGAAGTTCTCGATTCCAGGGCTCACCGACTATCGACTTCCAGCGACGGTGATTCCGGCGCTGGTCTTGGCGATTCTGATCGGGCTCTTTCTTTCGCGCACAGTGTGGGGGCGTTGGCTTCTCGCGACTGGTCGCAACGAAAGCGCCGCGCGTTATTCCGGCGTGCCAACCGCGTGGCTTGTGACGGGCGCATACGTCGCGTGCAGTTTGCTCGCAGGCTTCGGCGGCATGCTCTTCATCTTTGATATCGGTAGCGCACAGCCGTCGGACTTTGGCAACTTCTACGAGCTGTATGCGATCGCGGCGGCGGTGCTTGGCGGCTGCAGTTTGCGCGGCGGTGAGGCGAGCGTCGTTGGCGTCCTGTTCGGCGTCGCCACGCTGCGCGTCCTCCAGAACACGATCACGCTCGCGGGCTACTCCTCGCAGATCGAGTTCGCCGTGGTGGGCGGCGTCCTCCTGCTTGGTGTCGCCGCCGACGAACTCATCCGCCGCTACGCCGCGCGACGCCTCGAGCGCGCGGGTGCCGCGGCTTGAGCGCGCAGGTGCTGCGGCGGCGCGCTTGACCCGCGCTTGTTTCTGACTCTTTCTTGTACATCCCTTGCAGATAGGAATCTCCGATGGAACTCACAAGCCTCTCTCAGCCATTCGCACTCGCGAGCCTCGCGCTCGCAGCTTCTCTCTTGATGTCCTGCGCGTCGACCTCGTCGACGGCAACGACCGCCGCGCCCGCAGTCGTCGGTTCGATTGCGAAAGCCGATTGGGGCGCGGTCGACGGCAAGCCTGTGCATCTCTGGACGTTGAAGAACGGCAAAGGTATGGAAGCGGAGATCACCGACTACGGCACGATCATTGTGTCGCTGAAGGTGCCTGATATGAAGGGGAACGTCGCCGATGTCGTCCTCGGCCGCGAGAGCGCCGCCGACTACGTCGCGCGCACGCAGTACTTTGGTTGCACGGCTGGCCGCTGCGCGAATCGCATCGCGGGCGGCAAGTTCTCGATCGATGGCAAGCAGTACACGCTTGCGACGAACAACGGTGCGAATCACCTTCACGGCGGCGTGAAGGGCTTCGACAAGGTCGTCTGGTCAGGCGAAGGCGCGCTCACCGCGAACGGCCCGCAAGTGACCTTCACCTATCGCTCGAAGGATGGCGAAGAGGGTTACCCCGGAAACGTCGACGTCAAGGTTGTCTACACGCTGACTGCGACGAACGAACTCGTCGTCAACATGTCCGCGACGACCGACGCGCCGACGTGCGTCAACCTCGCGCATCACTCGTACTGGAACCTCGCGGGTCACGATTCGGGCAGCATCCTCGGCCACGAACTCATGCTCCCCGCGGCGCGATACACGCCCGTCGATGCGACGCTCATCACGACCGGC
>CAIWCL010000198.1 GCA_903911205.1 uncultured bacterium | reverse complement strand
TCGTTTGGAAGTATCGACTCGGTCCGCGCAAAGACCTCGGACCAATCATCGCGGCACATGCATCGCTCGCGTGCAGCGCGATTTTCGCGATGTTTCACGTCGCGACACCCGCATTCGTGTTGCTCGTCTTCGGACTCTTCTGTGCACTGCTAGCTGTGTTTGCCATCTCCTACCACGAGTTTCGGAACAAAGGAAAGTCCTTCCTCGAACTTCTTCATGCCGCTCCCGCGCTCTTCGTGTACTACGAAATTCGCTCCGCCGGCTTCGTCTTCCGACGTGTGGAACTACTTCTCCAACGTGCACCGATGCAACGCACCAGCGTCGACGATCTGGCACGCGCACTTCCCAAGCCGCGCACGCCGCCCGGCCATTCGGACATCGCTCACGAGGCGCTTCGATGAAGAGCGAGAGCGCACGCACGCATGCCGAAATGGAGCGCCACGCCACGCGAGGTGCGATTGCAATGCTCGCCGCGCGAGGATTTGGCGCGGTGGTTGCGATCGGCGCCGCGGCGATTCTCGCGCGTCACATCACTCCGGATGAATACGGGCTTGTTGCGATGGCGCTCGCCGCGATCGCACTTGGACGAGCCTTTGAAGAAATCGGACTCGGCGACGCGACGGTGCAGCGCGCACAGGTGAATGACACGCAGATCTCTGCGCTTTTTTGGCTGAATACCGCTGTCGGACTCGTGCTGTCGATCGCATTCGCACTCGCTGCACCGCTCATCGCTTCCTTCTATGAGCGCGCTGAACTCGCGCCCATCGCCCTCGCGTTGTCGCCTGTCTTTCTCTTCGCGGCACTCGGAGCACAGCCTCGCGCTGTACTGCGTCGACACTTCCGCTTCCGCGCGCTCGCGCTCGCCCAAGGGCTGTCACTCGCGGCTGGCGCGACTGCTGGCATTGTGGCCGCGTATGCAGGACTCGGGGCTTGGGCGCTTGTGACGCAGAGCCTCGTGCAGGCCGCGACTCTTTGCATCGGTGCGTGGATTGGCGCGTGGCATGGATGTCATTGGCGCCCGCAGCGTCCAGCCCGCGCGGATGGACTCGCGCCACTCGTTCGATTTGGCACGCACGTCACCCTCACGCAGCTGCTCACGCGGTTTTCGCGCAACATCGACAACATTTTGATCGGCCGCTTCGTCGGACCACTGGCGCTCGGCCTCTACGACCGCGCCTTTCAACTGATGTCACTTCCGGCGACCCAGTTCAACCAACCGATCTCGAATGCGGTCATTCCGGCGTTGAGTCGCCTGCAGCATGATCCAGATGGATTTCGCAAGCTCTATCGAAGCGGCGCCGAAGTGGTCGCGTCGGTTGCGTTTCCAATCGCCGTTTTCTCGGCGGCCGCGGCACCTGCCATCATCGAAACCGTCCTCGGCCCGACATGGCTTGAGGCCGCCCCACTCCTTCGCGCGCTGGCGCCAACCGGCCTCATGGTGTCACTCAACATTGGCACCGCATGGGCATATCAATCGCTCGGCCGCTCTGGAAGGCAACTTCGTTGGTCGATCTTCGGCACCGCCATCACAACGACCGCAATTGCGTTCGGACTTCCGTGGGGCGCACTCGGCGTTGCGATTGCGGTCAGTATCGTGCGTGTCGCGCTGCGACCATTCGCCGTTGCATACTGCTTCCGTGGCACGTTCCTTCGACCGAGCGATCTCTTTGAGAGTGCATGGCGACCGGCAACTGCGGCACTGCTCGCAGGCATCGCAAGCTTTGCAGTTGAGTACAAGTTCTCCATCCACGCGCTGCCAGCGCCCGTCATGTTGGTCTCGCAAGGCGCGGTGTTTCTCGCGGTGGGCTTTGCAGCCATTGCCATACTCCCCGGTGGATTCGCGCGACTGATGGCGGCACGACGGACC
>CAIWCL010000197.1 GCA_903911205.1 uncultured bacterium | reverse complement strand
TGGAGCTTCAGGATGTACATGAAGCCGACGGTTGTGCGCTGGTGGAACGGTTCGCCAGTGCGGCCGTCGTAGAGCTGGATCTTGCAGTTTGCCGGCATCCGTGAGAGAAGCTCGCGCGGGTGCCCCGGCTCCTTGCCAGTGGTTTCGAAGTCGCTGATGCGCTTCTCAACGTGCTTGTTTGCTTCGCTGATGGCTTCGAAAATCTCACGCTCGTGCGCACCATCGAAGACCGGCGTGGTTGCTTGGAAGCCAAGAACCTGCGCCGCCCAACCAAGGTGCACTTCGAGGATCTGACCAACGTTCATGCGGCTCGGCACGCCAAGCGGATTGAGAAGAACGTCAACCGGAGTACCGTCTTCCATGAACGGCATATCTTCCTCGGGAACGATACGGGCGATGACACCCTTGTTGCCGTGGCGGCCTGCCATCTTGTCGCCAACAGAGAGCGTTCGCTTGGTGGCGAGGTAGACCTTCACCATTTCAAGCACACCCGAAGCGAGTTCATCACCGCGCTTCATGTGGTCGAGCTTGCGCGCCTTTTCGGCGTTGGTTGCTTGGATGCGCGGCCAGAACTGGCCGTACACAACCTTCGCCTGCTCGCGCGCCTCGGCAGAGCCCTTCATCCATTTCTCATTGAAGTTGTCGATCTGTTCGACGATGACTTCTGGGATGTCGCTCGCACCAACCTTCTGACGGGTCGAGGGGTCAACCATCTCGGTGCCGAGAATGCGGTTGATCTCGCTGACCATCTTCTTGAAGAGGTCGATGCGCTTTTGATCCATCATGGCCTCATAGTCGGCCATGTCCTTCTTGAGTTGCTTCTTCTGCTCGTCGCTGAGGTGCATGCGACGGCTGAAGCGCTTGGCTCCGATGACAACGCCTTCGGTTCCCGCGGGAACTTCGAGCGAATCATTCTTCACGTCTTCGCCCGCGCGACCGAAGATCGCGTGGAGAAGTTTTTCTTCGGGCGAAAGTTCGCTCTTCGACTTCGGCGAGACCTTGCCGACGAGAATGTCGCCAGGACCGACGCGTGCGCCGATTGCGATGACACCGTTCTCGTCGAGGTTGCGCAGTGCGCGCTCGCTGACGTTCGGAATGTCGCGCGTGAACTCTTCGCGACCAAGCTTCGTCTCGCGGATTTCAACTTCGAAATTCTCGATGTGAATCGAGGTGAAAGTGTCATCCTTGAGGAGACGCTGGTTGATGACGATGGCATCTTCGAAGTTGTAGCCGTCGAAGGTGTTGAACGCGACGAGCACGTTCTTACCGATCGAGAGCTCGCCCATCGAGGTGCTCGCGCCGTCAGCGAGGATTTGACCATCCTTCACCTTCTGGCCGAGTTTGACCACCGGTCGTTGGTTCTGGCAGGTGCGCTCGTTCAGGCCAACAAACTTGCGGAGAACGTACTCATCCGCGTTGTCGATGATGATGCGCTCGCTGTCGACGAAGGTCACGGTGCCGCCGCGGAGCGCGGTGACAATCATGCCCGAGTGGACGCCGACAGACTTCTCCATACCCGTGGCAACGCACGGTGGATCAACCTTCACGAGCGGCACGGCCTGACGCTGCATGTTCGAACCCATGAGCGCGCGGTTGGCGTCGTCATGCTCGAGGAAGGGGATCAGCGACGCCGAAACGCCGACGATCTGCTTCGGGCTCACGTCGACGTATTCAACCTGATCCGCGGGAACTTCCGCGAGGTCGCCGTCGATACGTGCGAGCACAATGCCCTCGAGTTGCTTACTACCACCCTTGAGAACGTCGGACGTCGCAAGGACGCGCTTCAATTCTTCGTCGGCGCGGAGGAGTTGCACTTCCGGCGAAACCTTGCCGCTCTTCACTTTGCGATACGGCGTCTGGAGGAAGCCGTAGTCATCGATTTCGGAGTAGATACCGAGCGAAGCGATGAGGCCGATGTTCGTACCTTCAGGCGTTTCAATCGGGCAAATACGACCGTAGTGCGAGATGTGCACGTCGCGAACTTCGAAGCCGGCGCGCTTCCGGTTGAGGCCGCCCGGGCCGAGGGCCGAGAGACGGCGCTCGTGGACGAGCATCGACAGGGGGTTCGTCTGGTCAACGACCTGCGAAAGTTCGCTTCGACCAAAGAAGAACTCAATCGCACTCGAAATCGACTTCGAGTTCACAAGATCGGCGATCTTGGCAAGGTCACCCGGTTCGCGCGTCGACATGCGCTCTTGCACCGTGCGACGGAGCTTCAGGAAGCCCTTGCGCATTTCTTCGGTGGCGAGTTCATCGAGCGTGCGGAGACGACGGTTGCCGAGGTGATCGATATCGTCGACGTGCGCCTTGTTGCGCTTCGCACGAAGATCGAGCATGTAGCGAATGACCGCGAGGAAGTCCTGTGCGCGGATGTGCTGCACGCTTTCGGCCGGGAGTTGGCCGAGCTTCGCGCCTTCGCAGTACTCCTTGTCGTGTTCAAACTTCCGGTTGATACGGAAGCGACCGACGCGGCCAAGACGATAGCGGTTCTCGTCGAAGAACTTCTCTTGGAAGAGCGCCTTTGCCTTATCGATCTGCGGCGGATTGCCCGGACGAAGACGTCCGTAGATCTTGAGAAGGGCAGCCTCGTGCTCAGTCACACCTGCAAGGAAGTCAAGCTTCTCTTCAGAGAGCGTGTTGAGGATGAGCGGATCGCTCGCGTCAGTGATGACACGAATCGTGCCGAGGTTCGAAGCTTGAATGGTCGAAACCATGTCGCCGATCGGCGAACCGACGCGGCAGAGTTCTTCGCCGGTATCGGAATCGATCACGAGTTCAGCGGCGTAGTGCTCAGGCTTGAGCTTCGCGACCTTGATTTCTTCCACGTCGTAGAAGAGTTCAAGGAGACGGTCGGTCGAGGAGTACTGCTCGTCGAGCGCACGCAAGAACGTTGTCGCGGCGAGCTTCGTCGACTGGTCGATTCGCATCGCCAGGACGTCCTTCTTGGTGACCTCGAGTTCAATCCACGAGCCACGCTCGGGAATGATGCGTGCCTGGTGGAGTGGGCGGTCACCGAAGCTGGAGACGATTGAGAAATCGACGCCCGGCGATCGGTGCAGCTGGCTCACGATGCAGCGCTCGGAGCCGTTCACGATGAACTCACCGCCGCCAATCATGATCG
>CAIWCL010000196.1 GCA_903911205.1 uncultured bacterium | reverse complement strand
TTCCGGATCCGGATGAGATTGCTGCAGGCACCGCACCCGATTGCAACGCGAACGGACTGAGCGACCGATGTGAAATGCTCGCGCCCGAGGCCGAGTCGCTCGTCGGCGATCCGCAGGGGCCGGTCGGGGCAACGGCAAGCGTGACCTACGAGTTCGACCGCGTGCTTCCGGCACAGGAGGATGTGACACTGCGTGTGAGCGCGAGCGCCGATCTCTCCGCGACGCACGAGTTCCTGCTCGTCACCGTTGGTAACGGCGTGGCGCGCGCGGTGTTCACAGGTGCCGAGAGCGACTGTTCGTGGCTCGAGCAGACGATCACGATCCCGCGCGACGAGTTCAACGCGGCGATCGTGAAGGACAGCGTCGCCGTGAGCATCTCCGGTAGCCCCACGGTGGATGCAGCCGCGTGCGGCGGCAAGTCGCAGGTCTCGATCCAGCTCGATTACACCGAGGCGTATCGCGACTGCAATGACAACCTCGTCGGCGACTTCCAGGACATCTGCGACGGCACCAGCATCGACTGCAACGCGAACCGCAATCCGGACGAGTGCGACATCGCCTCGGGCGCTTCGGCCGATGTCGATGGCGACGGTACCCCCGACGAGTGCCAGCCCGACTGCAACGGCGACGCGCGCCCGGATGCATTTCAGATCTTCATCGGCGAGGAGCCCGACTGCAACGCCAACGGCAAGCCCGACGAGTGCGATCTCTACACCGGCGGCGGAAGCGTCGACTGCAACGCGAACGGAGTGCCTGACGAGTGCGACATCGCGGCGGGGACTTCGCCCGACTGCGACCTCGACGGAAAGATCGACTCTTGCGCCCTCGCGCAAGGGCTTGTTCCCGACTGCAACTCGAATGGCGTACCCGACTCGTGCGACATCGCGAGCGGCTTTGCGCAGGACTGCGATGCGGATGGAAATCCGGATTCCTGCAACATCGCGGGCCTCTGGCTGTCGACGCCGACGCAGCAGCCTTTCACCAACAGTTCTCCACTCCAGCACACGCTGTCTGGGCTGCAGCCCGTCGACGAGGATGTCACGGTTGAACTGCACTACTACGCCTTTACCTACGGCTACTACGGGCAGTATGTCCGTGTGTACCTCGATGGTGGCGAGTACTACTCGTTCTCAGACAACTACTGGGGAGGCTGCACTCAGTCGACGCGATCATTCAATGTTGCACGGAACACATGGAACGCCATGGCGGCGGACGGGCAGGTGCAGGTGCTCGCGACGCATCCGTCATGGAGTAACTGCGGCGGCTACGCTCGCGTTCGGATCCGCACGGCGGCGCCCGCCCCCGACTGCAACTCAAACGGCATCCCTGACGAGTGCGACATCGAGTCGGGCTTCGATCACGACTGCAACGCCAACGGCACGCTCGATGGCTGCGACATCGCGAACGGCGCCGAGGACGACAACAAGAACGGCTACCCGGATCCGTGCGAGCTCGACCGCGGTGACCTCAACATGGACGGCATCGTTGGAGGCCAGGATCTCACGATCCTGCTCTCCTACTGGGGCGGTACGGGCTTCACCATCGGAGACATGAACCACGACGGCGTGATCGATGGCGCCGACCTCTCGATCATGCTGTCGAACTGGGGCCAGTCGCTCTGAGCGGTCGCGCTCCGTTTCTCGGCCTCGCACGCACGGAATACGCATCGCCGCCCGGGCCGGCCGCCCGAGGCGGCCGTGGCGTCTTTACATGTGCACGGCGCTTTGTGAGATCTGGCTGAACGGCGGGTTCTCAGCCGTTCGCGTCGAAGGAGCGTGCTCCGAACGCCGACGAAGAAGGTTGCCATGCGCGCCTTCACCGACATCATCGGACCTGGCCGAATCGCAGCGACGCTCGCCCTCGGGGCGGTTTCGACGGTCAGTGCCTCGGCGCTGGCTGAGCCTCCGCAGGCGGCGTCGCCGCAATCCGGAATCCCGCAATCTTCAGACTCGGCCAGCTTCTCCGCGGGCACCTCGCGCAAGGTCGACGTCGCCGAACTTCGCGATGCCGCGAATGCCGGCGACGCACAAGCGATGTTCATTCTCGGGAAGATGCACGCGCAGGGGCGAGTTGTTGCAGAGAATGACGCGGTCGCCGTCGATTGGTTCACCC
>CAIWCL010000195.1 GCA_903911205.1 uncultured bacterium | reverse complement strand
CACGCTCAAATCACGCTCAAATCACGCTCAAATCACGCTCAAATCACGCTCAAATCACGCTCAAATCACGCTCAAATCACGCTCAAATCACGCTCAAATCACGCTCAAATCACGCTCAAATCACGCTCAGATCTCTTCGATCTCTGCGCACTTCTTCGTCGCAAGCGTGTCGAGTTGCTCGCAGTACTTTTTCGTCAACTCGTCGATGTCTTCCTTCGCACTCTTGGCGGAATCCTCGGGAATCGGGTTCTTTTTGTCCGCCACGAGCGCGTCGATCGACTTGTTTCCATCGCGGCGCTCGTTGCGCACCGCAACCTTCGAGTCCTCGGCGAGCTTCTTGACTTGCGACATGAGTTGCTTGCGGCGATCGGACGATGGCGCGGGAACGTTGATGCGGATCATGTTCCCTTCCGACATGGGGTTCAGTCCCAGACCGGACGTTTCAATCGCGCGAATGATGTCGTGCTTCGCGCCGGGATCGAAGGGCTTCACCACCAATTGGGTCGCTTCTGACACCGAGATTGCCGCGAGTTCACGCAGATCCGTGTGCGATCCGTAGTAGTCCACCTTGATGTACTCAAGCAGTGCGGTGTTCGCGCGGCCTGTGCGGATACCGCGGAGTTCACGGGCGAGATAGTCGGTCGAGCGCTGCATGCGCTCTTCGGTCTCGAGGAGAATGGTGTCGAGGTCCATAGGAGGCCGAGTGTAGCAAGGCGTGGGAGCGTGAAAGTGCGCGGACTCGCGGTGGAGTGCTTGAGGTCTCTGCCAATCGTTCGCTTTGGGAGCCGCAGCGCCTTGACCGCACACCTCGAAACGGATGCAATGGGGCGATGCCCTCGTCGAAAGTCCCACAGCGTCTCGTCTTGAAAATCAGCGGCGAAAGTCTTTCCCCCGTCGGCCAACTCGGCATCGACACAGCGGAACTCCGCGTCATCGCGGGCGAGATTTCATCGGCGTGCGAACTCGGCGGGCAAATCGCGGTTGTTGTCGGTGGCGGCAACATCATTCGGGGCGCGCGGATGGCGAAGGACGGCGTTGTTCATCAGTCGACCGCGGACTACATGGGCATGCTTGGAACGGTCATCAATGGTCTCGCGCTGAAAGAGGCGCTCGAGGGGATTGGTCGTCCGGCGCGCGTGATGAGCGCCATCAACGTGCCTGCTGTCGCCGAGCCATTCATTCGCGGACGCGCGGTGCGTCACCTCGAAAAGGGGCGCGTCATCATTCTCGTTGCTGGAACTGGCAATCCGTTCTTCACCACCGACACGTGCGCAAGCCTGCGCGCGATCGAACTGAACGCAAGCGTCCTCTTGAAGGCAACGAAGGTCGATGGGATCTACACCGCCGACCCGAAGAAGGACCCAACCGCAACGCGCTACAGCGACTTGACCTTCGCCGAGGCCATTGAGAAGCAGCTTGGGGTCATGGATCTCACGGCGCTCACGATGTGCATGGAACACGACCTTCCTGTGTGCGTTTTTGACTACAAGGCCGCCGGGAACATTCGTCGTGTGGTCGCGGGTGAGCGCATCGGCACGCTGGTCACGCGCTGATCGTCGGCGAGTCGACGTCTCAGACTCGCCTCCAAAGACCCTCGCAAACGCGGTTTTTCCTACAATCGCGGCCCGTCTCGCGCGTATCTCGACTCGTGACCGATTTTCCGTCCAACCCCGACTCCGTTCCGCCGCCGCCACCGCCCGGTGCCGCGGGCGGAACGCGTTCAGCGGACGCGGCAATACCAGCGCTCAGTGACGAAGCCATCCTTCGCAATGAGCGGCGCCGGATGGTGCGCGAGCGGTGGCTCCACCTCTTGTTGCTCGGATTCGCGCTGTCGATCGTCGTACATGTCTTGATCCTGCTGCGGCTTTGGTGGATCAAGTTGCCCGAGCGCGTCGACCCTGACATTCCAACCGTGGAGTTGAAACTGCAGGAATTGCCGCCGACGGTGGAAGTGACCGAAGATGTGGAGTTGCCCGATCCGTCGCCCATGGTGATGGGGCCGGTGACGACCGAGATCGATCCGCTTCCGAATCTGTCGAACGACCTCGCGAGTAACAATCCGAACGAAAACAGTTTCGGCGCCATCGAAGCGCCGGGCGTCGGCGCGATCGTTGGTCCGGGCGGTGCCGGCAGCGGCATCGGCATCGGCAGCGGCAAGGGCGGCGGCGGAACGAGTTTCTTCGGGATCGGCGGTCGTGGCTCTCGCTTCGCGTACATCGTCGACGTGTCGGGGTCGATGGAGCAAGAGAACCGCATCCAAACGGCACTCTCGGAGCTCGCGCGGTCGATTTCCGCGTTGCCTGATTCGACGCAGTACTACGTGGTGCTGTACTCCAACGGCGCGATTCTGCCACCGTGGGATACCGGCAACTGGCTTCGATCGACGCGATCAAACATCGCGCGGTCGCGCCAGTGGTTGCAGGAGCAAATGCCACAAGGCGGCACGTATCCACTCCAAGCCTTTGAACGCGTCTTCAATCTTCCCGAACCGCCGGATGTCGTCTTCTTCCTCACCGACGGAGAAATCCCGGTCGATACGGCGTATCACGTGAAGGACTTCGTCGACAAGTTGAAGCGCGACGTCATCGTCAACACCGTTGGATTCTCAAGCGAGGCAGGCAAAGATCCTCTCATGCAAATTGCGAAGGAAAATCGAGGAGTATTCCGCTTCGTTCCCGCAGGCGGCGGTGGGGTGAAGCCGTGATCGGCACGACGTTGACGCGGGTCGCGCTTGCGATCATCACATCGCTTGCGAGCGCATCGCCCGCGCTGTCCGATGTCACCGTCATTCTTCGCGGCGGTGCAGAGCCAGTGAAAGGTCTGGGTGCGGTTGCAGCGCTGCGCGGCCTGGAGGTGCAACAGGGAACGAGCAAGGCGGCAGTCACGCTTCCGTGGGACATCGTTCGCGATGTTGAAGGCGCAACGATTCCTAGTCTTGAGAGCGAACTCGCGATTGGGCAAGACCTTTGGCGCGGCCGAATTCGTGTGGAACGCGGTGACGAGGCACTCGCAGAGCCGCTGCTCACGAAGCACTGGGATCGCTATCGATTGCAGGATGGCCCAACGACGGCGGTCATCGCCGAAGGGCTGCTTCGCTGCGCGCTTGCGAAGAACGACCTGCGAGCAGCCGTCGAGCCGTGGTTCGTGTGTCTCCGCATCGGTTCGAACGGTGAACCATCGCGGTACTCAGATTTGCCCGCCGTACTCGACGATTCCACGGGACTTCTCCCGGAGATTTCGCCCTTCTTGCCATCAGCCATGCGCCCGGATCTCGCAGGCGCGCTCCGCGACGCGGCGAAGTCTTTAAGCGCGGCACAAGCGGGAGTTGCGGGCGAATCGGCTGCGCGCCTCGCGCGAATTCTTGCGGCAACCGAGCGAGATGCGACACCAACTCCTGCGGTTGATCCGGGTCGTGATGCCGCGCCGGCGGTGCGTGTGCTCGGTCTGATTGAGTCGATCGTTTCGGCGCCCGACGCGCGTGCGGCAGCGAAAGCTGTTGCCGAGTTCGAGCGCATTTTCCCGGAAGCTCCCGCCTATCTCTCGGCGTGGAAATTTGCAGCAGCTGGGACGCACGCCGCGCGTGTCGCGCGTGCAACCGTCGGTGACACGCGCAGTCGTGCGCTCGAAGCAGCGGCACTCGCATTTCTTGCGGTTCCTGCATCCGGACTCGATAAGTCCGGCCTCGTCGATGCGTATGCACTGGAGGAAGCTGTGTCGCTTTTGAAAGAGTCGGGCGACAACGTCTCGGCCGCACAAGTTGCAACGATCCTCGACGAGAAGGTGCGTGATGCGCGATTGCGCGCGAATGCATCTCCAGAACGAACGCGAGGAAACTCCTAATTGCTCCGCATCAGCGGGATTTCAGAGTTACGGAATCTTTCACATCACGGAATCTTTCACATCACGCGGCTTCGAAGCCAAGTCGCGCAAGAAAACGAAGCGAGTCACGATATGCAGAACCTCATTCCCAACATCCTCATGCAGGCCGCCGAAGCGGAGTCAAAGGGCGGAGGATCGCTCCTGAAGTTCATCACGGGCGGCGGTGTCATCGGTTACATCATCGTGATCCTTTCTGTGGTCGCGGTCGCGTTTGTCGTGATTCACTTCGCGCAAATCCGCCGAAACGCGCTGCTTCCGGCGGAAAAAGTCCAAGCGGTGCGCGAGATGGTCGAGCGTGGTGATCTCGAAGGCGCGCTTGAATACGCGGCACTTCCTGCGAACGACTGCTACTACCTTCGCGTCATCGCCGCGGGCCTCAAGCGATTCCTGCGCTCGCCGTTCGGCGCGTTCGAAATCAAAGCGGCCATGGAAGAGGCTGGTGCCGAGGAGACGGCAAAGCTCTATCGCACGATGGATGTGATCGCAACCATCGGTTCGGTGGCACCACTCCTTGGGCTGCTCGGAACCGTGCAGGGCATGATTGGTGCGTTCGATACCGTCGCAACGGGTGCCGCGAACAACGCGAGCTACTACGAAGAACTCGCATCCAACATCGCCATCGCGCTCATCACGACGTTCCAAGGTCTGGTCGTGGCGATTCCGTGCGTGTCGATTTACGGATACCTCCGCAATCGCGTCGACGCGCTCGCGGGTGAATGTGCAAGCAACGCCGAAGAAATCGTGACCCTTGTTGAGAAGGGCGCGCGTAAAGGCGGAAAGTAATTGGGCAAACGGTCTCCGGACGAAACGTGGCTTGTTCGGCCGAGTGCAAAACCCGTCATGCTTCCCGTGTTTCTCTGCTGAAATTCCTCACTCGTGCAATTCCAAAAGTCCAACTCCAGCAACCGAGTCGTCGCCATCGACATGACGCCGATGATCGACATCGTGTTTCAGTTGTTGATCTTCTTCCTCGTGACCGCGCAGATGGCGCAGGTGACGCGGTCGCAACTTGATCTCCCGAAAGAGAAGGGCGAAGAGTCGAAGGAAGTGGAGCAGGCGGGACTCACGATCAATGTGCTGGCCGACGGCAACATCGAGGTCAATGGTTCGGTTGTCTCGCTCGAGGCGCTCGATGGATTCGTGGACGAGGCCATCGAGCGCGCGGGAGGCGTCGACCGATTGAAGCCGCTCATCCGCGCCGATCGTGCGGCGGACGCGTCGCAACTCAACGCCGTCTTCAATCGCCTCAGTGGTCGCGGCCTGACCGCGATTCGCCTTGCAACCGAAAGGAAAGGCTGATGCGATTCAAGCGTCAAGGCGGCGATCGAAAGCCTGAACTCAACCTCGCATCGATGATCGATGCGACGTTCCTCCTCCTTGCCTTCTTCATCTTCACCTCCGGTGCGGGTTCGAATGAATCGAAACTCTCGCCGAACTTGCGTGTCCAGCAGGGGACTGATGCGAAAGACGATCTCGAGCCGCAGGTCGTGGAGGTTTTGAAAGTCGACGGTCAAACGGTGTATCGGCTGGGCTCCGCAGATCATGCAACGCGTGAGTCGCTCGCGAGTGCGTTGAAAGAACTGCCGCTGGATCGCGGGCTCTTCGTGCGCGTGTATGCGGGTGTCGATGTCGGTGCGGCGGCGGCGGCGATTCAAGTGGCACGCGATACAGGATTCGAGGCGGTGACCTATGTGCCCGGAAAGTGAACCCATCGACATGTTCGTCGGCGCGACGGGCGGGAAGGTGTTGGCCTCCGTGACGCTGCGATCGCGCGTGTTTTCCCGCATTTTGCCCGGAATCATCGCTGGTTCACTGTTCTTCGCGGGGAGCGCGCGCGCGGACGATGTCCTCGACTTCCTCGAAGCGCGCGGGCTCGACTCGCTCGCTGCGCTGCGCGTGGAAGAGTTGGCTGCCAAGGCAAGTCCAGAGGATCGCGCGCAACTCCTGGATCGATTGGCAGAGATCTTTGCGCGCGTCCTCGATACGACCGACGATCAAGCCACGCAGGAGCGGCTCCTCGCGCGCGCAGATGCGCTCGTCGAGCAGCTCGCGACCGCGAAAGGCGATGCGCTTCGCGTGTCGGCGGCGCGGACGCGCTATCGCGACGCCGCGCGCCTTGCAGAGGGCATTCGCGCAGGAATCCCGGGCGATGCCACGGCTGCGAGCGCAACGCTCTCCACGCAGGCCGCTGCGCTTCTCGACGTCGCGAAGCGTGCAGAAAAGCGAGCAGCGGACATTGACAAGCGTGCAGAACGTGCGAGTGGCCTTGCGCGCGATCTCGCGGTCGATGCCATGAATGAAGAACGTTCGATGGCAGGTCAAGCGCGCTATCTCGCCGCATGGAGCCTGCTCTACCGAGGATTCCTTGCAAAAAGTCGCGAGGACACAGCGCAAGCGCGAGCGATTTTCGCGGATCTTCTCGGGGCGAACGACGGCAAACTCGATCCCGATGACATCAGCGATGACCTCCGCTCGGATGAAGCATTCGCGAGCGCCATTCTTGGCTTCGCGCTCGCGACGGCGCGAGTGGACGGCTACGACGCAAGTGCTCCCTATCTCAAACTCCTCGAGAGCGATGAAGCGCATCCCTCCGTGCGCGATGCGCTACCGGGATGGAAGTTGATCGCTGCGCTTGAGGCGCGGTCTTTTGGTGAAGCGCGTCAATTGTTCGCGCGAGTTGCTCCTCGCGAAGACGCAGCGAATTGGGCGCGTGTTGCGGTTTCGCGCGCGGTCGAAGACGGTGATGCGGCGAATTCCTCAAGCGGCGCGAAGGATGCCGCGGTGCTTCTCAAAGAAGCTGTCGCGACACTCGCGGCGCGTCGAGATTTGGGTGCGATTCGCGATCTTGTCGGCCGGTACGGCGAAGGCATTCTCGGTGCTGATGCCGCCGGGTTTGTACCGCGCTACGTGCGTGCGGTGCGCCTCTACGACGACGCGCAAACCGCGATTGCGAAGGCTGCAGGCGACGAGGAAAAACTCGAATCCGCCGAAGTGCGCAGCCCTTCGCAGGTGGCCGCGGATGCGCTCGGTGCGGCACTCGAGGCTGCAGACATCGCGCAGTACGACGACGCGGCGCAGAGTTGTCGATTGATGCGCGCGTGGAGTTTGCGCGGTGCCGGACGCTTCGAAGATGGTGCGAAAGCGTTCGATGAGGTTGCGGCTGCGAGTCTCGGCGAACGCGCGGAAGATGCGGCGCGCGCAGCGATCGCGTGCATCGATGATCAGCATCGACAAACGACGGATGTCGCATCGCGTGATGCAGCGGAGAAAGAGTTGATCGCACGGATCGACGCGTATCTCTCGCGCTTCCCTGCGAGCGATGCGGTCCCGAGCCTTCTTGTCCGCAAGATTGCACTCGTCGCAGATCCCGCTTCTGGCGACATCGAACGCTTGCTTCAAGTTCGGCCAGATACCAAAGAGTGGCTGCCTTCGCGCCGACAAGCGCTCTCCGCGCTCTACCGCGCGTTCCGCGCAGGTAAAGAGCCGCGCGAAGAGACAGGCAAGCGATACTTGCAGATTCTCGGCGAACTTCCGACGGATCCCAAGACGCAACTTCCTGCTTCAAGCCCAGCGATCGCGCGCCAGGCACTCGAAGTCGTTCTTGCCAACGAAGTCCGTGATCTCAAGACTGCGACATCGCTCATCGCGGCACTCGAAACCGCGGGTGCCGCAGGCGAGTTTGATTTGCGCGCTGCAGACGAGGAAATCGCGTATCGCAAACTTCAACTTGCGATCTTGAGCGAGCGTTGGGCCGATGTTGAAGCGGCGCTTGCTCCCTTCGAAAAGCCCGAGGCGACCGAACTCTGGGCAGACGCCGCACTGCGCCTCGCGATTCGCGGTGCAGAGGGGAAGCGCCGCAGTTCGCCGAGCGATTCGCCTGCGCGTGCGGGCTATGTCGCGACGATCGTTCGTGCGGGTGACGCGATCTTGTTGCGTGCGGGTGGTCCTGCGGTTGCGCTCGCCGACACGACGAAGGACTCGCAGGCCTACGCGCAACTTGCGCGTGTTGCGCTCGATGCCCGCGTTGAACTTGTGAAGAGTTCAGCCGATGCGGACAGCGCGAAGGCAGGTCTCCCGATTGCGGAAGCGCTGCTTGCGAAGACCCCGCGCGATGCCACGATCTTGCGCGCTGCTGCCGGGCTCGCAGAAGCAGCTGGCGACTACGAAGATGCGGCGACGCATTTGCGCACGTTGGTTGGTGGTCTCCCGGCACGTACGAACCCGTGGTTTGAAGCAAAGGTCGACCAAATGCGCGTTCTTGCGAAACTCGATCCCGTGCGTGCCCGCACGGTGCTCGATCAGTACCGAACGCTCTACCCGGATCTCGGTCCAGAGCCTTGGCGCACGCGCATTGCGGAAATCGATGCGCAGGTCCCGAAGTCGGCAGATGGCGCGCGCGGCACTGCGCCAAGCGAGACCAATGATGCGGCGCGTACGGGCGAAGCACAAGACATGTCCGTCGATACGCGCGATTCGCGAGCAGCCGGAAACGCAGTTGAAATCGGACATGTTGCTCAAGCCGCGCATGTTGTTTCCGAAGGAGTCGCACCATGAGTACTCCACGCGAAGTGCTCTCCGCGACCAAGCGATTTCTCGGCGTGGACGCGGGCGCGGACGATCGCACGCTTCTCTCGCTGCAAGCGGGTGATTTGAAGAGTGGGCAGATCGAGGCTGCGCTCGAGCGGCGCCTCGACGAAATCGCGCGCCATCCACTCTCTGGAAGCGCAGAGGCGAAGCGGCTCGCGCAACAGTTGGAGTCGGCCGCTGATCGTTTGCAGGCTGAAATCGCGTTGGTCGCGAAGGGGCCGCTGCATCCAGCGGCGGCGCGTCGCGCGGCGAAGAAACTGCAGGCGGTTGGTCTTGGTTCCGCTGGCGCAGCCAGTGCGCCGACGACGCCGAAAGCCGTGCAGAAGCCAGGCGTTCTTGCCCCTGATTCGGTGAAGCGCCCCGGTGTTGGTCTGAGCGCCGATGATCTCACCGATTTTGATCGACTCGCGCTCGCGCTGCTCGTGGTTTCCGGCGGGTGGAACGCGAAAAGTGCAAAGCGATTGGCGACCGTCGCGGGCGAATACGGGGTGTCGGTCGAAGATCTCGACCGTGTGGTTCAGGGATTGACGACGTTCCTTTCGGAAGGCGAAGGGCTTCGCGGGGCGATGGGCGATGTTGGAACGCAAGCGCGTTCGGCATGGATGCAAACGCCCGCGCAAGCGACGCGCGCGGATGCTGCTGAAGGTGCCGTTGAGCGAGTGCTCACGCGATTGAACGATGTCATCCGCGACGAAGTGACCAGTGGATCGCAGGCGTCGCAGATTCGACTTGCCGTCATCTTTGGGGGCATGGCGCTCTCGTGGATTGGCGTCCTCGCATGGCTCTTCTTTACACCTGAAAAAGCACCCGACGCGACGCCAATGAAGTCGGCGGTGACGTCGGCGCCCGAACTCGCGACGAACACCGCGGATGGGGCCTCAGGCGGGGTCGACGTGACAACGGGCGCGAATGGCGAATCGATCGCTCCGGTCACGGCGCTCGCCGCTCCCGCGAAGTATCCGCGTGCTCCCGGATTCGTTCCGTCAAAGGCACCGAAATCAGTCGTGGAGTCTGCAAGCAGTGGCGCACAATGGATCGGTGATCTCGAAGACGCTTCGCGGCAGATTCGTGTTGCGAAGGGCAAGTTGAACGATGCCCCTGCCACGCGAATCGCATCGGCGCTTTCGCTGGCCGCCGATGCGTGGCCATCGGCGACCGGATATCGCACGGATGTCATCCGTGCGGCGGCACAGTGTGCTCGCGAAACGCGTGGCACCGACTCGTTACGGCGCTTGATGCAGCTTTTGCCAGGCTCTATCGCCGACGCGAATCGCGCGGGACTCGCGCCGTGGCAGCGCATTTGGCGCACATCGTTTGGCGCAGGCATTCTTGGTTCTATCGCGCTTGACGCGGCGCAGCCGCCCGAAGTTGCGGCAGCGGCGCGCGAAGAAATGCGCGTTCGCGCCATCGCGATTCCGCGCGGCGACGTCACGGATTCCTTCGGCGCGAGCGCGACTGGTGAACTCGGGAAGGGCGCACGCGACCTTGCGGAGGGCATGGCTCTCGGCACGATCACTGAACTGGAAGACGCGTCGCGTTGGGCGCAGGCAGTTGAGGTCGCGGCGCAATCTCCGGTGCTTCGCGCAAAGGCGGCGAAAGAGGCGATCGACGCTGCGCTTCGCTCGCCGGGTGCGCTCGACAAGCCTGGACCTCTCGTCGATTTCCTCGCGTACGCGATTCACATGCTCGACTACACCGGCCGTGGATCGGACGCACCATTCGTGCGCGATGCGCTCGCCTCGTGGATCGTCGACGAAGGAATTCCTTCGTCGCGCGTATGGGTCTTTACAAGCCTTCTCGATGCCGATCTTGGCATTGCGTGGTACGGCCCGAATCTTGTACTTGCGACCAATGCAGACAAAACTGCGCGAGGAGAACTTGCGGATCGTGTGTTGGCCGCGTTCCCGAAGGTTGGTAGCACCGCGATTGGTCAAGCGATTCTTGTCGAAGGATCACAACTCGATGGTTGGCGAAAAAGCGTTGCGATGCTCGATGGATTGACCAAGGCGGATGTCGCTGATCGTGAGCGAAATGCGGCGGTCGCGCTGGCATCGGCGCGCGTGGCTCGCGCGTTTGAACTTGGTGATGCCAAACTCGCGAAGGCCGCCGACGAGCACATGGTTGCGTTGATGGCGCGTGAGGCGAAGGAGTGGAATGCATCGCCCACGGGTGAACGCGCAGGTCTGCCGGCATCAGGTGTGCGCGATGGGGATTTCGCCGACGCCTGGCGTTCGGCGGGACGTGGTGTCGAGCAGCGCATCGATCTCGCGCGCACGCTCGCTGCGCGCCCAAGCGCAGGTGATCTCGGACCGATCGACGCGCAGGTCGTCGCGTTTGAAGCGTTGCGAGGGAATCAGCCCGACGTGCGCGAAGCGATTGCGACAGCGCTTGTCGACCGCTATTCGAACGGTCCAGAAGTCTTACGCGCGGTGCTCGACGTCCTTGCGGACGGTGCGAACAGCCAGAGTGGCGCACAACTTGTTTCAGGCCTCGTCGGAACGACCGTTGCAGGTGCAGATTGGCTTTCTGAAGCGCGGACGCGCTTGATCGAGAAGATTCGGCTCCTCGAAGATGATCGCGATCACGCGGTGGATTCGGCGAGTAGCGAGATTGCCACAATGGCGAGTGCGCTTGCCGCGACCTACGCGAAACCCGGCGCGATTTCCCTCGGAACCCAGCGCGCAGATCGCGCGCTTGCGACCCTCGCAGACGTCCTTCGCGACGAAGCTTCGACCAAGTTTCTCGCGTCGCCGTTCCCCGCGCCAATCGATGAAATCGAGCGATTGCGCTCCGCGCGTCGAGGTATCGCGCGCAGCGTGACCCAACGGATGGCTGCTGAGACTCCTGCGATTCTCGACTACACCGCGATGCTGGTCGCTGCTCGACAACCTGCGCTGCAATCGAAACTCACGACGATCCTCGAGAGTGCTCGGCGTGCGCGTGCGGCAGCGGGTGGCGCAAGTGAGCAGGTCGAAACGGATCTCCGTGCGATGCTCGCGGTTCTCGCTGAAATCCTCGCACCCGAAGCGACCAAGAGAGACGAGGAAACATGAACGCACAGAACTTCGAAGATGCACGGCGCCACGCGCATGCTCCGAATGCGCGAAACAGACAAGGAAGCGGACTGGCGCCCTCCGTCGCGTCGGACCAGGCGCGCGCGTGCGTTTTGACGCGGATCGCACGCCTCGGTCGCGGTGCGTCGCGCTCGGCCGTTCTTCCGGTCGCGCTTTCTGCTGTCATGCTGGCATCGACGGCGCTGATCTCGACCGGATCTTTCGCGGGTCCTTTCGATTCCGCGGCGGCTGCAGCGGTGGTGTCTTTCTCGGGCACTGCTTCGACCGAGCGGTGGAACGAGCGCCTCGAGGCGCTCGACCCAATGCGGCCGTATGACTACCTCGCGCTTGCGGAAGAAGTGGCCGATGCGGCCTCGAGCGAGCGTGAACGCCAACTCGCGCGTGAACTCTTCGGACTTGCGGGCGCACTCGATACGGAGCGCCTCGGGCGAAGCGCGCTGCTCGCGCTTGCGCAGTTTGCGACCGATCGACGTGAGCGCGAACGCGCGCTTGCTGCTGCCGAGATTGTGGGTGGACGCGGCGGCTCGTTGCGAACTTTCCGCATCGAACCCGAACAGTTGGAAGCGCTCTCCCGCGCCTTCAGCTTCTATCGACGCGGGGAAGGTCGAAAGGCGCTCAACGTGTTGCGACAAGCGGACGCTGATGCGGTGCTCGACGAGATCGGCGTCGCGATCCCCGGCGGTGCCGACGGCTTCCGCGCAGAACTTGAGGCGATGCGCGGGGGCGGCGCGGCTCGACCCGATCCCCAGTCGGTGCGACGACTTCTTCTCCTCGAACTGGCGCTCCGTCAAGGCGATGCGCGAGCGGTTTCGCTCGACATCCTTTTGCGCGGAGACGAGCCGCTCATCGAGATTGACCCAAGCGACCCGGCCGCACTTTGGCAAGTCGATCCGACGAAGCCCTGGTGGCGCAATGGCAAGTGGAGCGGTGGAACCTGAGCGAACACGGGGATGTTCGCCGGCCGTTCCTGCCAAACTCGGGCACATCGAGTTCTGTACACTCGGGGGATGTCAACCCCGCGTGCCACGGCTCCTGTTTTTCACAACATCCTCGAGATGATCGGGAACACCCCGATGCTCGAAATCACGCGCATTGATACTGGCAAGTGTCGACTCTTCGTGAAGATGGAATCGATGAATCCGGGGAACTCGATCAAGGATCGCATTGCGGTCACGATGGTCGATGCCGCGGAGAAGTCGGGCAAACTCAAGAAGGGCGGGCGCATCGTCGAGGCGACCGCGGGCAATACGGGGCTCGCGCTCGCACTGGTCGCTGGCCAGAAGGGCTACCGCCTGACGGTCGTTGTCCCTGACAAAATGAGCGATGAGAAGATCTCCCATCTTCGCGCGATGGGCGCTGAAGTCGTCCTCACGCGCTCGGACGTCGCGAAGGGGCACCCCGAGTACTACCAAGATGTCGCCGAGCGGATCGCGCGCGATGATCCCGATGCGTACTACGTCAACCAATTCGCCAATGAAGCGAATCCGAAGGCGCACTACGAGACGACCGGCCCCGAAATCTGGGAGCAGATGGAGGGCAAGATCGACGCCTTCGTCGCCGGCGTGGGCTCCGGCGGCACGGTCTCGGGTGTCGGGCACTATCTGAAGGAGCGCAATCCTGCGTGCGAGATCATCCTTGCCGACCCGGTCGGCTCGATTCTCACGCCGCTTGTCAATGAAGGAAAAACGGTTCCTCCGGGATCGTGGCTCGTTGAGGGAATTGGCGAGGATTTCGTCCCCTCGATTTGCGACCTCAAGTTGGTGAAGAAGGCCTACGCGATTCCCGATGGCGAGGCGTTCCATACCGCGCGCGAACTCCTGCGGAAGGAAGGCGTCCTCGCGGGTTCGTCCGTCGGCACGCTGTTCGCTGCCGCGCTCCGCTATTGCCGCGAGCAAACCGAGCCGAAGCGCGTGGTCACGCTCATCTGCGACAACGGCGCGAAGTACCTCTCGAAGATGTTCAATGACTTCTGGATGGTCGACAACGGTTTCATCGAGCGGCCGAAGTACGGCGACATCCGCGACCTGATCGCGCGGCGGCATCTTGAGAAAGAGGACTACTGCCTCACGCCCGATCTTCCCGTCGTGCAGGCGATCAAGCGCATGCGAATGTTCTCGATTTCGCAGATGGCTGTGATTGACGAGAAGGATCGCGTGGTCGGCATCCTTGATGAATCAGACGTCTTGATGGCACTTGTTCGTGACCGTGACTGCTCTGCGCGCCCGGTGCGCGATTACATGTCGAGCCGTGTCGAAACGGTGCGACCGACGGCAAGCGTGAACGATCTCATGCCGATTTTCCGCGCCGATCGCGTTGCGGTCATCGCCGACGAAAAGCACTTCTACGGCCTCATCACGAAGATCGATCTCATCAACTTCTTGCGGAAGCAGCTTTAAACTTGCGCAAGCAGCTTTGAACTCGCGCAAGCAGCTCTCAAGACGCACGATTCGTGCGCGCGCCGCCAAATTCGTGGCGCACACACGGTAGGACTACGACATGACAAGCCCAGCCAACGCTCATCTCGCGACCGACTGCATCCACGGCGGCCAGCATGCCGATCCCACCACGGGCGCGGTGATGCCGCCGATCTATACGAGTTCCACATTCATCCAAGAGTCTCCCGGCGTCCACAAGGGCTACGAGTACTCGCGCAGCCACAACGCCACGCGCTTTGCATTTGAGCGTTGCATTGCCACGATCGAGCGTTCGGGGCTTTCCGAAGAAGCCGATCGGACGTGCGGTGGTTTCGCCTTTGCGTCCGGTCTCGCGGCAATCGCGACCGCGCTTGAGTTGATGGATGCGGGTGACACGATCGTCTGCATGGACGACGTCTATGGCGGCACCAATCGCCTGCTCAACCGCGTACGCAAGCGCAGCGCTGGGTACAAGGTTGTGCATGTGGACCTCTCGGATCTCGCGAAGGCAGAGGCGGCGATCCGCGAGCACAAGCCAAAGATGGTGTGGCTTGAAACGCCGACGAATCCGACGCTCAAGTTGGTGGACATCGAGGCGGTGTGCCGACTCTCGCGCGCTGCAGGCGCGATTTCAGTTGTCGACAACACGTTCGCAACGCCGATGTTGACGCGGCCAATTGAACTCGGCGCCGACATCGTGATGCATTCGACGACGAAATACTGCGGCGGTCACTCCGACACCGTTGGTGGTGCGCTCATCACCGGATCTCGCGAAATCGCGGAAAAACTGCGCTTCATGCAGAACGCGATTGGCAGTGTGATGGGCCCGTTCGACGCCTATCTCGCGCTGCGCGGTTTGAAAACCATGCACGTGCGCATGGAGCGCCATTGCGCGAGCGCCATGGAGATCGCGCGACGTCTCGAAGCGCACGCGAAGGTGGCAAAGGTGGTCTATCCAGGCCTTGCGAGCCATCCGCAGCATGCGCTTGCCGCGAAGCAAATGCGCTTCGACGGTACGCCGGCCTTCGGCGGCATGATCACGATCTTCTTGAAGGGCGGTATCGCGGAGAGCCGTCGTTTCTTGGAGAACGTGCATCTCTTCGCGCTCGCGGAGAGTCTCGGCGGCGTGGAGAGTTTGATCGAGCACCCCGCAATCATGACGCACGCGAGCGTGCCGGAAGCGATGCGCGCGGAACTTGGCATCAGCGATTCGCTCGTGCGACTCTCGGTCGGTGTCGAGCACGTCGAAGATCTTTGGAAGGATCTCGAACACGGACTTGCAAAGGCGTGAGTGGATCGGCGGGTCACTCCGAAGATGAGCGAGCGGGCGGCGCGGGTGGTGATTCTGCCCGCGTACTTGGAGAACTTCCCGCGGGATTTCTCCTCGCACGCGTCGGCGAAGACGGTGATCCCGCGTCATTTCTTGAATTGCGTCGTGCGACCGATCGAGAAGGGCGCGGCATTCGCTGCGATCTTTCGACGATTCGCCTGCGTGGCGGCGCCTCTGAGGCGCGCGGAATGCCCGTCGTTCGGGCACTTGGTGAGGCGCGAACGGTCGTCGATGCAACCGCGGGGCTCCTCGGCGATGCGTTCTTGATCGCCGCAGCAGGTCGTGAGGTGACGGCGATCGAGCGCTCGCCAGTCGTCTACGAACTCGCGAAAGATGGCCTTTCGCGTGCGATGCGCGACCCTTTCCTTTCCGAACTCCTCGGCGGTCGCTTGCAACTCGTGCATGCCGACGCGCGTGCGTGGCTCTCGGCTCGCGCGGGCACTTCAAGCGCGCCTGATGCGGTGTTGATGGACCCGATGTTTCCGCCGAAAAAGAAGGCGTCCGCGCTCCCTCGGAAAGAGATGCTGATGCTGCGTGAGTTGGTTGGCGCTGATCTCGATGCCGCGGAACTCTTTGAGCAAGCAGGAGTTACGTCAAGAGGACGCGTTGTCTTGAAGAGAGCCGACGACACGCATGAGCTCGCAGCGCCGGATTGGACTGTCAAAGGGACGACAGTCCGGTTTGATGTGTTTACAAAGAAAATGTGAATTGACGCATAAATTGCCAACGGCACGTGTTGCGTTGTCGTATGAACTCATTGAACGGGCGGGCGTCTCCGCCTTGATCTCTTGAGGAGTTCTCCATGACGAAGTGCAAGATGGCTCGGGCTGTATCTGTCGCGTTCCTCGCGTCAACCGCGGCGTTTGGTTTGGTCGTGTCGGTGGCGGATGCAACCGATTGCTTCGCCAAGTTCACGTACGCTCGCGCGACGGTGAAGTGGGGCGCGTGTCCGAACGGTGGGGTCACAAATACAACCGAAGATCTTGAGACGAGCGCGGGAGCCTGCTCCATGTCGGCCTTCGCCGCAACGGTCGCGGGGCAGTGTGCGCTCAACAACTGCGAGCAGGCGCAGGCGGCTGGCTCTGGAAATCTCGAGTCGTTCTTTGCGAGTGCGTTCACGTTCCCGTGCTCGAGCACGAACTCAGGCTCCGCGGAGATTCGATTCACTGCGTTGCGTCGATATAAGGGCAATGCCACGACGAACGGGGTCGTGGGGCCACTCGTGTATCGCGCCCGCGGCAGCTACACGCTGAATGGGCCATGGAGCGAGTTCGCCGGCATCTTCCTCCCGATGGATATCAACGAAGACGGCATCGTTGACGGTCGCGATCTCGCGCAGTTGCTGCACGAGTGGGGTTCGACTTCACCGACGACGCTTGCGGATACCAACCTCGATGGAATCGTCGATCTGACCGACCTTTCCCGCCTTCTCGCGACGTGGAAGACCGACGGCGCGACGCCTTGACTTTCGCGGTGGACTTTCGCGGTGGTCTTCGCGGGGGTGCCTCTCAAAAGCCAACAGAAGAAGCTCGGTGCACGTGCTGTGCACCGAGCTTTTCTTTCGACAGGGTGAGGGACACTTCGACCGCTTCGCGCGTCCGCGGTTCGTGATCGGAACGTCGGCGTTGCTCGAGCGTGTTCAACAAGCGTGTT
>CAIWCL010000194.1 GCA_903911205.1 uncultured bacterium | reverse complement strand
CTTCTCGAGCCTCTTCTCGAGCCTCTTCTCGAGCCCATTCTGAAGCCTGATGTCGGGCTCCAGATCGGTCGCATCATCGGGAGTCACGTCGCGCGCTTGATCTGCGACCGCGTCGGCTTCTCCGTTGGTTGTGGCGGCATGGCGCGCGCGAAGGACTTCATCAACGCGCTCCGCTTCGGCTCCGCCGAGTTGCGTCTCCCACTCGAGCGAAAGTGTCGCTTCATGCTCGAGGCTGAGTCGCTCACCGCTGCGCGTCGGTGGCTCTTGGCCGCCGCGGTCGCGCGCAGTTGGAGCCGCGCGACGGTCTTGCGTGGGCGCTCGGTCGGATCCGCGAGAGAGTTCACGATCAGCGTGATCGGCATCGAAAGGGGGGGTTGTCACTTTGAAACACCCGGGTTTGCGTTTGGTTGTGCGTTTGGTGTTGCGTTTGGTGTTGCTTGCGATGTGGCGTCGCGCATCACCGCACGCCCCGACACAAGAATGAGGAAGAGCATTCCGATTCCAAAAAACGCCCACGCGTACGCGGGAATCTGCCCTTTTCGACGGCCTGGATGGTTCTTCACCGCCACGGGGGATGCAACTCCTTCGGTCACGCCTCGACGCCGTGCTTCTGCCTGGAGGACCGCCGCGGCGCGTCGCCGAATGGCGTCGATTCGATCCATCGTTCCAAGCAGAAAGTACATCGGCTCGACGAGATTCTCGACGGGCCTTCGCGTCGAGGGTTCTCGATAGCCCGGCGCCACAAGTCGTGATCGCGTTGCGCTCGAGATGTAGAGCCGTGCGGAGTCTGCGGCATCGAGAATCGGACGAAGGTGTCGCTCCGCGAAGAGTCGAACGCCTCCTTCTTTCATGATGGTCTTGTAGCCACGATCGCCCTTCGAGAGCACAATCGCAAGCGGAATCGAACGCCCTTCAGGACTGGATCGAAGGTGTTCAAGCATCGCAACGGTTGCGTTTGCGAGATCGATGGACTCGCGCGTCCGCTCGACTGCGCGCACGGGATCGATCAGAAGCACGATTGCCGCGGTGCGTGCGAGTTGATTTCCAACCGTCCAACCAATCGTCAATGTGCTTGGGTTACTCGGTGCGAACGCTGCCAACAGCGCAGAGCCTGGCAAATCGACAAGCACGATCCGTCGTCGCGGTGTTCGAACGCTGTCGCCGGTCAGAATGAAATCGACGGTGTGCTCCACGGCGTCTGTTGTTGGAGTTGGCCAATGCCGAGTTTCCATTGCGTGGATGTTTGAATCGTTGCGTTGCTTGGTTTCGAAGTCTGCGAATTCGCAGTGCAACGTCGCGCTTCCTGGGCCGGAAAACCAGCCGTCGCCGTCTGGAATGCGCCCGTTCACCAGCGTCGTCGGCGTGCGCAACGCGTCGAGCAGGCGCGCGATCCACACGGTCTTTCCTGCACTTGGTCCACCGAGCACAAGCACGGTATCGCGCGACGTGGAATCGGGTTTCGCGCGTGTGTCGTCATGGTTGTGGATCATCCGTATTCTCCAACGAGCGCGGTGATATCCGTCTCAACGAAGAAAGGTGACGGCCGCGTCGAAAGACTACCGAATTCATGGTGAAATTGAAAGAACGACGTTCACAGTGGCACCCGATGCCTTGCGGGAGTCACACGTCGACGGGGTTTGCATCTCAATCGTCGCGGACACCAACGATTGCAATTCCGTATTGATCGGCTGCAGCGATGACCGCGGGGAGGTCGACAATGATGACGCGACCGACGCCAATCGCAATGCAGCCGCCTCCTGCGCGATGCATGTTTTCAACGGTCGATACACCGATCGTCGGCACATCGGCGCGCATGTCGTGGCCGGGGCGCGCGGTTTTGAGAAGTGTCCAACCTCGGCGCCGACAAAGTTGCCCGGCACGCTCGATCATGCGATCAGTGCCTTCGACCGCTTCGACCGCGATCACATCCTTCTCTCGCACGGCGATCGCTTGCCCAACATCGAGCGAGCCGATTTGCCGCAAGAGCGGCCAACCAAACAGGATGTCACTGCGCTGTTCGGCAGTTGGTTCGCGCTTGGTCATCGTGCCTTCGCGGGCCATGTGATCGGGAATGTACGTGGTGGAGTCGATCAGGACGAGCCCTTCTTTCGCGAGGTCATCCGCGAGGACGGTGAGGAGCGTCGCGCTTCGGCGGTCATGTCGCAGTTTGCGGTACCAAAGATTGGCCGCGCGCCAGTCGGGCAGTTGACGGAACAACTTGAGTGGATCGTGCATCCGCGCTTTGGCAACACGGCCGACCATGACGGCGTCTCGCACCCCAAATTTGCGCGCGAGTCGCAGCCAACGACCGAGTTGAACAACGCCCGCGCTCTCGAACAAATCGCAGCATGCGGGCAACTCCGGCTCGAATTGATCGCGCAATCCAATGCATGCCACGCGGCGTCCGGCCGCACGAATGCCCTCTGCTACGAGAATCGGCAATTGGCCTTGTCCCGCGATCAAACCGATGGGCGGCAGATCGTTGAAGGAGTTGGAATCAGCGCGCTGCATGGCTCTGTCAACGTGGAAGGGCGTGGGGTGGCGTATTTCCGGGCTCGGTGCGATGCGCGTTTAGTGCGATGCGGAGGACTGACTCTTCGGCCCCATCGGAAGAAATCGCTCCGGATCCGCGGTGACAGGCGCCGCAGCTTCGGCCGCGAGCCAATCGACAAGTGGTTCGAGTTCGGTGCCGAACCGCAGCACTTCGCGGAGCGCTTCGCGAGCAAATCGTTCGCGAATTGAGTGTTCGATCAGCGAGTGCAGCGGGAGGTAGTAACCGTGATCATCGAGAACGGCGATGGGCTTCGCGTGATCGCCGATCTGTCGACCCACAAGCGTTTCGAAAAACTCTTCGAACGTCCCCATTCCGCCCGGGAGAACGAGGAAACCGTCGGCGCGCTCGATGAGAATCCGCTTTCGCTCGCGCATGGTGTCGACGACGACGAGTTCATCGCAGCCGAGCCAACCTTGCTCAAGGTCGAGAAATTTGCGAGTGATGATGCCTTCGACGCGGCCTCCCGCGGCTTTGCATGCACGCGCAGCTTCTCCCATGAGGCCCAATCCGCCGCCGCCGTAGACGAGCGTGATCCCTCGACGGGCGAGGAGTTCGCCAGCGGCCCGCGCGGCCACGGCGAAGTGCGGATCAAGGCTGCGCGAACTGGAGCAGTACAACGTGACCGATCGAAGGGAAGTCATCGCGTGTACCTTACCGGGAGATGATCGGGCTGGTCCTCGCGCTCCTTCTTGTCGGTTTCGCCCTCGCGTTGCCCGCGACGTGGCTCCTTGTCCGGCTCGGGCACCGCGTAGGCGCGCTCGACTCGCCTGGAGTCGCGGGCCATGTCAAAGAACTCCGCCGTGTACCGAACATCGGTGGCATCGCGATTTTCTGGGCGGTGGCCGGGCCGCTTGCAGCCGGACTTGCGGCGGTCACATTTGCGCCGGAAGCGATCGCGGAGCGCCTTCCGGGTGTCGCGGCCCATCTCGATCGGATTGCAGCCGCGCGAGGTGCGTGGTGCACAATTCTCCTCGGTGCCCTCGCGATGCACCTCGTCGGTCTCATCGATGACCGTCGCGCGCTCCGAGCGTGGCCGAAGCTCTTTCTGCAGATTGCGATCGCGCTTGGGACGACGCTGGTTTCTGACGTTCGGCTTCTCGCGAACTTCCTCGCGGCCTACCCCGGCGGCGAATTCGCAAGCGTTGTACTGACTGTCGCGTGGATCATCGTGGTCGTGAATGCTGTGAATTTCATCGACAACATGGATGGACTTGCCGGTGGAATCGCGTTGATCGCCGCACTGGCCTTCATGGTGGCCACGATGCTCACGGCGCAGTGGTTCGTGGCGTCGACCCTCGCGCTCCTCGTTGGCGCGCTCGGCGGATTCTTGGTTTTCAACGTCGCGCCCGCGCGCATTTTCATGGGTGACGGCGGATCGCTTTTCGTTGGGTACATGCTTGCGACACTCGCGGCCCGCACCGTCTACATCGATACCGATCATGAGGGGTATGCTCTTGGCAGCGCGTGGTACGGCGTCTTCATGCCAATCATCGTGCTTGCGATTCCCTTGTATGACGGTGTGTACGTCACACTGTGGCGGATCTCCCGCGGGAAGAGCCCATTCATTGGTGGGCACGAACACATCTCACACCGACTCGTCGAACTTGGCCTTTCGAAGCGTCGTGCGGTCGGAGTGCTTTGGCTTCTCACTGCGGTGACCGCGATGAGTGCGATTGGCCTCGGGCTGCTCCGACCGTGGCAAGCAGCGCTCGTGGGTCTGCAACTTCTCGGGATCTTCGCGGTGATGGCGGTGCTTGAAACGAGTGTGCGACGGCCGAGGGACGACGCGTGACGGGGGAGGCGCCAGTCTCAGCCCCGCGCGAAAGCGGCGCGAATGCGGGCCGCTTTGTGTCCATGCTGCGGTACGTCGGTCTGGTGGGAATCCTCGCGGTGGCCTCGATCCGCGCGATGGTGTCGATCGAACCGAACGTCTGGTTCGCCGACATTGACCCAGCGCTCGACCAGATGCCGCTCCTGGTGCTTGGTGCGGCAAAGTCGCATGTCCTCGATCTTGCGCTCTTTCTTTCGGCAGCCATCGCGTTGTTCGGTGAAGCACGCGCAAAGCGTGGTGTGCGGTTTGGACTCGTGCTCCTCGCGCTGCTTCCAGTACCCGTCGCTTTCATCCATGCGCGCACGGGCATCGTCGCTGACAACGGCTTCCGTGCTGATACATGGATCGCGGCGATGCTTGCATGTGTCGCTCTCGCGCATCTTGTTCGAGATCGTGCGGTGCGTGCAGCGGCGCTCGCGGTACTGCTCGGCCTTCTCGCACTGCTCGCCGTACGCGGCGCGGTGCAGGTGCTCGTCGAACATCCCGCAACGGTCGCGCACTTTGAAGCGACCCGCGACGAGTTCTTCGCCGCGCGCGGCTGGCTACCCGATTCGAGTGCCGCGCGCAGTTACGAGCGGCGCTTGATGCAGCCCGAGGCCTCGGGTTGGTTCGGTCTGTCGAACCCTTTCTCGACGATGATGGGCGTCGGCGCCGTCGGGTTCGCAGTACTCGCGATTTTTGCGCGCCGAATGCAGCAATCGGGAAACACGCTGCTTCTCGCGATTGCAGCGTGTGCGTGCGCTGCGCTCCTTCTCGTCAACGGCGGCAAAGGTGCGATCGGCGCGACGGTCATCGGTGCGGCAGTGCTCGTCGTCTCAACGCGGCGTAGTGCGCCGATCTCCGCACGTTGGATGCTCGTCCTTCCAGCGTGCATGCTTGCGCTGGTCGGTGCGCGCTGGCTCGTCGGTACGCGTGTCAACGAGTTGAGCCTCCTCTTTCGTGGCTACTACATCGAGGCAGGACTCAACATCCTCTCCAAACTCGACTGGTTTATTTTCGGCTGTGGCCCTGACCGCGTGCAGGAGTTCTTCAACGCCGCGAAGCCTGCGAATTGCCCCGAAGATGTGAAGAGTGTGCACTCGATCTTCTTTGATTGGCTCGTGGCCTTTGGCGTGAGCGGGCTCGCGTGGATCGGGCTCGTCGTCGCGATGTTCTGGCCGAAGCGCACCGCAGGCGTGGGCGCGGACACGCCGACGAGCTCGGAGGCAGAAGGACGTGTTGTTCCGCGTCTCGCGCTTGTCGTCGCTGCGGGAGCGGGGTTTGGCGGCATGCTGCTTGCCGCAACAGTGGAGGCGCCGATCTTTGACGCCTACTGGATCGCGACGCGTCTCCTCGGCGTGTGTACATTTGCGTTGCTTACATGGTGTGCGGCGCAGGCGGCGCTCCTCATTCCTGAAGCGATGTTGCGCGCAACGGCGTTTGCACTTGGCGTCCTCGTCCTCGTCCACGCGCAGATCGAAACCGTCGCGTGGATGCCCGGGTCGTGCGTTCTCGCGCTTGCGCTCATTGCATGTGCGACGGATCTCGGCGTGGGAGCATCGGGCGCGTTGCTGAAGCGTGCTTCGGAGCGCCGCTTCGCGATTCGCGTCTCGAACGAACTTGCGGTGGTCATGCTCGGGTTACTCGCCGTACTTTCGATGTCCTTCGGACTGCTTCAGGATCTCTCTCGCGCCGCGCGCGTCGAACACGTCGCGCGTTCGCTCGCGCCAATCGCGACCGAACCAGCGCGGGAGTACGCCCTTCGCATGGACGCTGCGCGTCAACTGTCGGCGAATGACTTCGCATGGTCGCGCTTCGAACTCGAAGCCTCGGTGATGCAGGCGCTCGCAGCTGCAGCGGTCGCGCGGAGGAGCGAGGGTGATGCGGGTACGTCGGTCGGTGCGCGCGAACTTGCCGCGATGGAACTTGCAGAAAAGTCCGCGTGGCGGCGGCAATTGCGCGGCCCGCGCGCTTCTGCACTTCGCGCGGATGTGGCGCTTGCGATCATTCGGCGGGTCTTCGCGGGTGGCGCGACGTCAGGTTCCGGCGCTTCGGATTCCGGCGCTTCTGGTCTTGAGCCTTCGGGTGCCGATCGCTGGAACAAGTTCGCGCTGCTCCAGGTCGTTGAGGACGGCGCGAAGGCGATGCCCCGCAACCCGCGCCGCTGGATGGCGCTTGGCGATGCGCGGCGCATCTTGCGAGACGGGCTGCTCGCCGAGGGG
>CAIWCL010000193.1 GCA_903911205.1 uncultured bacterium | reverse complement strand
GTCGCCGCTGCGGCGGCTCCCTTTGGCGCATTCCACGCCAAAGCGAGCAAGTTGCGAAGCAGGTTGCGAGCGCTCAAACACGCGCTCAGACATTGAACAGGAAGTGCGTGATGTCGCCGTCTTGCATCACGTAGTTCTTTCCTTCGGCGCGCAGCTTCCCTGCCTCACGAATTGCTTTCTCGCTGTGAAGTTGTTCGAGATCCGCGAGCGTGAAAATCTCCGCGCGAATGAAGCCGCGTTCGAAATCGGTGTGGATCACGCCGGCCGCCTGCGGTGCCGTGAAACCCTTGTGAATTGTCCACGCGCGAACTTCCTTTTCGCCGGCTGTGAAGTAACTCTGAAGGCCAAGCAAGGTGTACGCGCCGCGGATGACGGTGTTGAGCGCTGGCTCCTTCATGCCCATCGACTCGAGCATTTCGGCGCGATCAGCCTCAGGCAATTCTGCAAGTTCCGACTCGATCTTTGCGCACACAACCACCACGTTTCCGCCAGTGTTTTTCGCATGTTCACGCACGCGTGCGACGAGCGGACCTTCGCCCGCGATCTGCGCTTCGTCGACGTTGGCCACATACAGCGTCGGCTTTGCGGTAATCATGCCAAGCGTCTGCAGCACCTTCGCTTCGTCACCTTCGAAGGCGATCGAGCGAATCGGATTGCCTGCGTTGAGGCACTCGAAGCAGCGCTCGAGGACTGCGACACGCAGAATCGCTTCTTTGTCGCCTGATTTCGCGTTGCGGCGCGACTTGTCGAGCGAACTCTCGATCACTTGGAGGTCGGCGAGTAAGAGTTCCGTTTCAATCGTGCCAATGTCGCGCAACGGATCGACCGTGCCGTCGACGTGCGTGATGTCTGGGTCTTCGAAGCAGCGCACGACGTGGAGCACGGCGTCGACCTCGCGGATGTGGCTCAAGAACTTGTTGCCAAGACCTTCACCAGTCGACGCGCCCTTCACGATGCCGGCGATGTCGACAAGGCGCACCGCCGCGGGGATCACCTTCTGCGTCTTGATGTACTTCTGGATCCGCTGCAGGCGGTCGTCGGGCACGTTCACGATGCCGACGTTCGGCTCGATCGTGCAAAATGGGTAGTTTGCGGCCTCGATCCCCGCCGCAGTGAGGGCGTTGAAGAGGGTGCTCTTGCCAACATTCGGGAGTCCGACGATGCCTGCTTCCATGGTGTCCTGCGCTTCTCGGGTCGGTGCGTGAGGTTGTCGATCGCCTTCCGGCGGGGGCCGCGCCCTCTTGGCGAGAGCGCGGCGAAGGGGGCAGATGTTAGCGGAAGAGCGGGGGGGGCGAAATCGCGGTAGAGTCGAGGATTCGGCTTGCAGTTCGGAAAATGCTGCACGATGCTTCAAGCCCGTCGAGGCGTCCGTCGCTGCGAGCGGTGCGTGGTTGCATCTTGACTGAGGAGTCGATCGTGGCCTTCATCGGAATGAAACTCATTGGTGGCCTTGTCGCTGCGGCCGGCGCCGCGGCGCTCGCGTCGCAACGCGCGGAGGCGGCGTTTGTCGGGCATGTTGTGACCGCGACGCCGATCTCGATCGGCGGGCAGAACCTCGTGCGCTTTGAAGTGTTTGCAGTGTTCAACGGTGCGACCGACAGGGTGCTGAATTGCTTTGACTTCTGGCCGGCTGGGTCGAACTGGAACTCCCCAAGCAACTGCGGCTTCTGGCACAAGGACATGTCCGACTACAACGGCGGCGTCTTGTCGCAGGCAAATGGGACCTGGCATCCAGCTCAGACAGGCTTCAACGCAAGTCTTCTTGCGCAGAACTTGCCCTTTGACTCGTATGTCACCATCGGCGGAATCGCGAGTCCAACGAATTCGACGAACAACGACCCAGGGTGGGATGCTGCTGGCAGGTGGAATCAGGCGTGCGTGGTTGGAAATCCAAGTAGTACAAGCGCTATTGGATTCTTCAATTCGAACCCGCCGAACAACCAAGGCCGTGTCGGCAACTCCCCGTCGGGCGGAACTGGATTCGCGGCGGTGCCGACCGGCGGCGTGCGTCTCGGCCAGTTCATCCTCTCGCAGGGTGACACCGCGTTCCGCACCTACACGCTCCGCACCGCCTACAACAACGGCGCTGGTGGCGGCGTGGTCTTCGCGGATGGGTCGTTCACGCTCTGCACGACGTTCGCTCAGTACTACCGTGATCTCGACGGTGACGGCTTCGGCTCGGTCGGAAGTGGCAGTGCAAGCGGGTGCACGCAGCCCGCGGGCTACGTGCTCAACAACCTCGACTGCGATGACAACAACGCCGCGATCAATCCCAACACGATTTGGTACCGCGACCTCGACGGCGACGGATTCGGCGTTCCGGCTGAGGGCACGTTGACGCAGTGCACGCAGCCCGCGGGCTACGTGCTCAACAACACCGACAACTGCCCGACGATTGCGAACCCCACGCAGGCCGATTGCGACGGCGACGGGATCGGTGATACCTGCGACGCAGGCGGCGTCGCCGACTGCAACGCGAACGGCACACCCGACGCCTGCGAGATCTCATCAGGCACACTGCGCGATTGCGACGGCGATTTCATTCCCGATTCATGCGAAGGCGCGCTCATCATCGCGCAATCGTCGCCGCTCTCACCGATCAGCGGCGCGCAACCCATCAGTTACACATTCAACAATCTCCCGCGTGCCTACGGCATCCAGCCGAAGTTGCGCATCGAGGCGACGGCCGACCTCGGCGGAGCAACCGACGGACTTCTCGTGTCGATCGACGGCGGTACCCCCGTGGCGTACTTCGGCGCGACTGGCACCGACTGCCCAGCGACGCCAGACGCCGCAAACATCACGTGGACGCTGCCCGCGTTCAACGCACTTGTCGCTGATGGCCAACTCTCGGTGCAGATTTCGGCGTTCGGTGCTGTGAACAGCGCCGGCTGTACGAACGGCGGTGTGCGCGTCTTCCTTGATTACGACGGCCTCCCAACCAGCGCCGACTGCAACAACAACGGCCTCCTCGACTCGTGCGAAATCGGCACGGGCGCGCAGCCCGATTGCAACGCGAACGGCAAGCCCGACGCATGCGACATCACGTCGGGTTACGCGGTCGACTGCAACACGAACGGCATCCCTGACACCTGCGACATCGCTTCGGGCACGTCGACCGACCTCAACGGCAACAGCATCCCCGACGACTGCTCGGGCGAGTTCGTCGTGGGTGGCTCCGGCTTCGCGAACATCCAGGCGGCGATCAACGCGGCGCCGGATGGCGCGACGATCCGCGTGTCGGCGGGGAGCTACGGGCCGATCGACCTCACGGGTCGATCGCTCGTGCTCCGTTCGCTCGCAGGCGCGGCGACGACCTTCCTCGACGGCGGCGACACCGTGCGCTGCGTGACGATCCAGAGCGCGGGTACCGGGGTGCTCGAACTCGACGGCTTCACGCTGCGCAACGGGCGCGCGAACAACGGCGGCGCGCTTGCCGTTGTCCTCGCAGCGCCCATCGTGCGCAACTGCGCTTTCGTCGACAACACAGCGACGCAGGATGGCGGGGCTGTTGCGGCGTTCAGCGCGGCACCTTGGTTCTTCGACTGCTCCTTCACAGGCAACGAGGCGCTGCAGGGCGGCGCGGTCGCGCTTGTCGGCGATCCGGATGCCGGCGACGGTTTCGCGCGGCTCGAGCGCTGCACTTTCACCGGGAACGAATCACTCGGCGCAGGCGGCGCGATCTACAACGACGGCGCGGTCGACATCGTCGATTCGTCGATCGAGGCGAACGTCGCGGGGGTCTTCGGTGGCGGCATCCTCACCATCGCGGATTCGCCGACGCGACTTCTCGACAGTGTGCTCTGCCGGAACGTGCCGAACAACACGTGGGGTGCGTACACGGACCTCGGCGGCAACGTGTTCAGCCAGGATTGCGACGCGGACGGCGTCTGCGATGCGGACGAGATCGCGTCGGGCGCGGAGAACGACTGCAACGCGAACGGCCTGAACGACTCGTGCGAGATCACCTCCGGCGCCGACTTCGATTGCAACGAGAACGGCGTGCTCGACTCCTGCGACATCGCGGCGGGTACGTCGAATGACGTCGATTCGAACGCGATTCCCGATGATTGCCAGCCCGATTGCGACGGCGACGGTCTCCCGGACACCTGGGAGTTGTCCGAGGAACTTGCCGTCGACTGCAACGGCAACACGATCCCCGACAACTGCGAGATCGCGCAGGATCCGTCGACCGACAAAAACGCGAACGGCAACCTCGACGCGTGCGAGCTCGCGCGTGGCGACCTCAATCTCGATGGTCAGATCAACGCCGCCGACCTCGCGGTGATGCTCGCGTTCTGGGGCGTACTGAACCCGCCGGTGGGGGACCTCGATGGTGACGGGTTGATTGGTGGCGCCGACCTTGCCGTGCTGCTCACGAACTGGCGCAATACGGTGTAACGTCCTGATGGGTCGCTGTGCCCACCCATCCTGCACCCGCCGTACCATGCGCGGCTTATGACTTCGCAGCACTGGTTGCATCCGGTCCGGACTCTCACCACGCTTTCGCTCGCCGTCGCGCTCGCCGCAGCCACGGCCGGCACCACCGCCGCGACACCGCAGGAAGCGGACGCAGCCTCCGACGCCGCGAGTGCGGGCACTGCGCCACCGAAAGGCCCGCCGCCGACGCCGGTGCGCGTTGTCAAAGCGCGTGCCGAGTCACTCGCGCCGAGGAAGAAGGTCTTCGGCGAGATTCGCGCCTCGCGCAAGTCAACGATCGCGTCCGAAGGCGCGGGGCTCGTGCGCGAGTTCCCCGTGAACGAGGGCGATCGCGTCCCGGCGGGCGAAGTGCTCGCGCGGCTCGACGACACGCGCATCAAACTCGAGATCGCCGTGCACGCCGCGACGCTCGACGCCGCGCGCGCGACGGTCGCTGAGCGCGAGGCCGTCATCGCCCGCGAAGAGCGCGACCTCGAACTCCTGCGCCGCGCATCCGCGGCTGGCGGAACCAATCCGCGTGAACTCGCCGACGCCGAAAGCGCGCTGGCGGTCGCCCGTGCGCAGGCCACGCAAGCGCGCGCTGCCGCGGTCGTGATCGAGCAGCAGGGCGCGATCCTCAACGATCGACTCGCGGACCTCGTCGTCCGCGCGCCATTTGCGGGTGTCGTCACGATGCGTCATTCGGAAGAAGGCGCATGGATCGCCGAAGGCGGCGCTGTTGTTGATCTCATCGCGACCGACGAACTCGAAGCGTGGTTCGAGGTGCCGCAAGAACTCTACGGCGCGACAGTCGCGCTCGCCGCCGAGAGCGCGAAAGGTCTGACCCGCGAGGTTCCTCTCTCGATCGAGTCGGCGACGGATGTGCCGGTCGCAGCGTTCGGCGTCCGCGTCGTGCCCGAAGTCGATCCGCGATCGCGCACCTTCCGCGCGGTGCTGCGCGTCGTCAACACGAAGGAACTCCTCGCGCCCGGTCTTGCGCTCACTGCATTCGTCCCCGCAGGCGCGACCGCGCCGCGCGTCGTGATTCCAAAGGACGCGATTCTGCGCGGCGACGCATCGCCATTCGTCTACGTCGTTCGCGGCGGTGTGGCGATGCCTGT
>CAIWCL010000192.1 GCA_903911205.1 uncultured bacterium | reverse complement strand
GCAAGCGCACACTCTTCCGACGGCGGACTTTCACGCCGCATGTTCGGGACCCTTCTGACATGGATGCAAGAGCGTCGATCTGCAACCTTTCTCGTCGCAACCGCCAACGACATCTCCGCGCTCCCACCTGAACTGCTCCGCAAAGGTCGTTTCGATGAGGTTTTCTTCGTCGATCTCCCCGACGAAACTGTCCGCCGCACGATCCTCTCGATCCATCTCAAGAAGCGACGCCGCAATCCGGAACTCTTTGACCTGGCCATGCTCGCCGAGGCAACCAACGGATTCAGCGGTGCAGAGATTGAAGCTGGCATCGAAAGCGCGCTTCGCTGCGCGTTCGCTGACAATCGGCGCAACCTGACCGATCGCGACTTGATCGAAACGTTCCGCGCGAGCCCACCGATCTCGGTGGTGATGGCCGAAAAGGTCGCGGAACTGCGCGCATGGGCTGCTCAGCGCTGCGTTCCGGCCGACTGAGTGCTACCCTCCACGAATGTCTTTATCGCTTGACGCACCCCTGCGCCCACTCGGCATGACCCGAGCTGCATTCGTTGCAGCCGCGCGAACGCGCGGACACAGCGCAGGCCACGCGCTCGATGCCTATCGCGCACTCTTTCGCGACGGTGTGCTTCCAGCCGGTTGCTCCGTCGCCGACTACCCCATCACTGCGACGCTCGTAGAAGGACAAACGTCGAAGTTTGTTCTTCGTCTCGGTGGTGCAGGAGACGAAGAGTACGAAAGTCTCGAAACCGAGAGCGTCCTCATTCCCATGCCGCGCTCGACGGGCACCACGACGACGCTCTGCGTCTCGAGTCAGGTCGGCTGTGCGATGGGTTGCCGTTTCTGCGAAACCGCACAAATGGGCCTCATTCGAAACCTCCGCGCCGACCAGATCGTGCACCAGTGGTGGTCTGCGACCCATCGTGTCGACGGGAGTAAGAGTCGCCCCGTGAAGAACATCGTCTTCATGGGTATGGGCGAACCGACCGACAACATCGATGAAGTCATCGCTGCGATCCGAGTGCTCGTCGATCACGATGGCGCAAAGGTGCCGGCGTCGAACATCTCGATCTCAACCGTTGGTAATCCGGAGGGCATCGAGAAGATCGGCGAGCTTGTTCGAGAGACAGGCTTCCATCGCTTGAATCTCGCGCTCTCGCTCAACGCACCCAACGACGAGATTCGAAGTTCGATCATGCCCGTCAATCGCGCGTGGCCCATGGCGCGGCTCAAGGAAGCACTGTTGTCGTTTCCGCGCGCTTCGAAGGCAGCGTTTTGCGTCGAGTATGTGCTCATTCCTGGCGTCAATGACCGCGACGAACACTGCGATGAAGTCTGTGCATTCTTGAAGGATGTGCGCTGCTCCCTCAACGTGATTCCGTACAACCCGCGCCGAAACTCGCCATGGCCCGCGCCTGATGAACGCGATGTCGATCGCTTCATCGCACGCGCCGTCGGCAACCGGCAATTCACGAAGCGTCGCGGCACGAAAGGACGAGATGTCATGGCTGCATGCGGACAACTCGGGAATGAACGCATTCGCAATCGGAAGCTCGTCGACAACACTTGTGCAGACTCGACCTCTGCGCCGGTCGAACTCAGGATTCCGCCGCGAAACACCGATCGGACTCGGACGATCCACGCAAGTACGCATCCGAAGGAGCCCGGCGACGCATGAGTTCCATCCAACATGATGCGGCGCCGCGAGCAGGCTCGAGTCGGAGCCGATTTGAACGGTATCGCGCGGAACTCGCCGCTCGCGCGCGCAAAGGCAGCGAAGATCTCCGCGGGAAACAGAAGAAACCGCTGCATCGATCGTTTGGAACCCTCTTTCGCGCATATCTCAATCTGCTTCGTCCATTCCGTCCGACGCTTGTGGTCGTGTTCACCGCGCTCGCGATTTCCACCGCGCTCGCGCTCATCCCGCCCGCGGGCGTGAAGATTGCCATCGACAGCGTCTTCGGTGATGTCCCATTGGCCCCCTCCCTCGCGGCGTTGCTCCCGGCCTCCATTGATCCACAGGACAAGAGCGCGCTGCTCGCGATCATCGTGGCGGCCACATTCGCGACGCTTCTCATCAAGGTGGCCATCGGTCTCATTGGGCGAAGTCGCGCCACCGTCGTCGCCAAGCGCTTGCAAGTATCGATGCGCCGACGCGCGTTTGCGAAGGCAATTCGGCTGCCGCTTGGCCGTGTTCATGAACTCAAAGCAGGCGGCGTGTCTGCGCTTGTTCGTGAAGATGCAGGCGCGGCGGGCGAATTGCTCTTCGCACTGCTCTACAACCCATTCCGCGCGGTGATTCAGCTCACGGGGAGCCTCGTCATTCTCGCGTTCACGGATTGGCGACTGCTTGTCGGTGCGATCGTGCTCTTACCGATGGTCTGGTTCAGTCATCGCACCTGGATTGGACGGATTCGTCCGATCTACCGCGATCTCAAAAAGTTGCGCGACGAAATCGATGGTCACGCTGCAGAGACGTTCAGTGGAATTCGCGTCGTGCGCGGATTTGCCCGGGAAAATGCAGAAGTTGCGCGATTCTCCCGCGGCACCAATCTGCAGGCGCGCACCGAGATTCTCGTTTGGTGGTGGTCGCGCGGTGTCGAAATCGCGTGGGAGCTCTTTATCCCAGCGGCGACTGCCGCGTTGCTTTGGTACGGCGGATCGCAGGTTGTTGCCGGACGACTCACACCGGGCGACCTCGTGATGTTCCTCACATACGTCACGCTTCTGCTCGGCCCACTCGAAGTGCTCGCCAACACCGCCACGAATCTACAGACAAGCCTCGCAAGTCTTGATCGATCGCTCGACCTCTTTGAAGAGAAGGACGAGTTTGCGGACACGCCCGCGCAGCAACGTGACAGTGCTGCACTGAGACCTGCACCGACATCTGTGCGTGGCGACATGCACTTCAACCATGTCTCGTTCCGCTATGCCGTGGACGGCCGACCGATTCTCGAGGATGTCGCGTTCACGGCACCTGCAGGGACGATGGTCGCGCTTGTTGGACATTCCGGCGCAGGAAAGACCACCCTCTCCAATCTCGTTGCGCGATTCCATGATCCAACGTCTGGCGTGATCACGCTCGACGGCACCGACATTCGCGACATCGAACTCGCGTCCTATCGCCGATTGCTTGGCATCGTCGAGCAAGATGTGTTTCTTTTCGATGGAACCATTCGAGAGAACATCGCCTACGCACGTCCGGAGGCGAGCGATACCGAAATCGCACACGCGGCGAACGTCGCGCGCGCAGATGTGTTCATCGAGAAGCTCGACGATGGCTACGACACCCGGATCGGCGAACGCGGCGTGAAACTCTCCGGCGGCGAACGCCAACGACTTGCGCTTGCCCGCGCGGTACTCGCCAATCCGCGGATTCTGATTCTTGACGAAGCGACGAGCAATCTCGATACCGAGAGCGAGCGCCACATCCAGGCCGCGCTCGCAGACATCCTTCGCGGACGGACAAGTTTCGTCATCGCCCACCGACTGTCGACGATTCGCGAAGCGAATCTCATTCTCGTTCTCGAGGATGGCCGCGTCGTCGAATCGGGTACCCATGACGAACTTATCGCCCGGAGCGGCCGTTATGCGACGATGGTGGTGCTCCAGACGGAGCCCAAACGCGACCTGACGGGCACACGGTGAAACGGCCATTTCGGTCGCAGGAGAGCCGTTTTGATGGCGTTGAACGCGCCCGATCGAGCCTCCTCGCCGCGAATCATCCCGCGCTCCGTTCGATTGATCGCGGAACCTGATTTTCCCTTTCGCCATTCCGCAATGGCCGCTTAATTTCTCGGCTTCAGACTTGAATTTGTCCAGGTGCTGCGAGCGGTCCTGTCCAAACGGCCAGTGAAGTTCGCAAGAGAGGTTTCTATGACCAGTCGCTTGTACACATCCGCGCTCCTCGTGATCACCGGCTTGGCCGCCACCGCGAACACGCGAGTCTTGGCCGACGTGCCGAACGGCACATGCAGCACTGCGCAAAGTACTTTTGCGAACACCATCGTTCCCATCGGAACCGCGGCCGCCGCGGCGGATGGTCTTGCCTTCGGATGCGGAAAGGCTCTCGCGCACCACAGTTGCTGGTACGCGCTCTCTCCGGAGACCGATGGCCTTCTGACGATTTCCGCAGCCCCCATCGGAAGTGAGTCTGGCGACTTCCAACTCGCAGCGTTCTTTGCTTGCAACCCAAACGCATTCATCGCTTGTAGCGACAGCACCGCGACGTGCGGCAGTTGTGCAAGTATCTCCATCCCGGTGACGAGCGGTACGACCTATCTCGTGGCGATTTCACTCCCGTCTCCCACGCAGAACGTTGGTCTTGAGGCAATTCTCGGCGTCGAGTTCACCTCGACCGCCTGCGGCAATGAGCAGTCTTGCTGCATTGCGCAGTTCCAACCCTCCTGCTCCGAACCAAAGTGCTGCGATCTCGTCTGCACCTCCGATCCTGTGTGTTGCTCACAAGCGTGGGACTCGGTCTGTGCGAGTATTGCGCGCGATGTCTGCAACTTTCTCTGCACCGATCAAGATTGCGACGGTAACGGCGAGTCCGATGCAGATCAGTTCGGATTTCAGGCGCACCTCGCGGTACCAACCACGGCCTCAACGGCGAATCCCTACGACTGGTGCCCCACACTCGAAATTCCGGGGAAAGGCGTAGAACTCCCCCTCTTCGTGGTGTCGGGAATGCCACCGGCAGATTTCACGCGACAGGTCACGATTCCCTATCAAACCACCGCACAATCACGCGGATTCATGGCCGCTGACACGCGCGCCACGCTCTCGGCCGACGATGGGTCCGCCACCCTCGCGGTGGGAGATGCGGGCATGTACGTTGGACCGCGACGACGTCCCGGCCCCACATCGCTGGAACTCTTCAATGTTTCGATTCAGAACTCCGACAAAGTCACCGTCGGTGCGTTGGTCGAAAACTCGAACGCCTCCGCGGACTCTGCAGGAATCTTGACCATTCGAAACGGTGCGTCGGTGTACGGCGGCTCCATGGAAGTGATCAGCGGCGTCGTCGAAGTGGAGAACGGTTTCGTCGACGTCAGTCGTCTTGATGTCGAGAGTCAGGGCAGACTGCAGCTCACCGGCGCATCTTTCACAAGTGTGACCGACGTGATGACCGTGCGCGGCGTCCTTGCGCTGAATCAAGGCACACTCGATGTTTCACAGTCCGGCGCGCCACTCCGTGGAAGCGCAAATGCACTGCTCACTGGCTTCGGCACGCTGTACGGCGATGTCGCGTGGGCTGGCGTGATCGAACCGACCGGTACGATTTCCGCGCAGAACGATTTTGTGTTCCGCGATGTGCAGGGAGTTCCCGCAAGCAACGCAAAGTTCGTACTTCACCTCGGCACCTACGCAGGGCTCACTGTTGCCGGAAGCGCCGATTTGCATGGCACGCTCGTTGTTGACGCAACCGGCTTCACGCCTCCACTCGGCCAGGTGATTCCATTCCTCACGTGCAACGGATTCGAATCGAATCGATTCGATAGCGTGCAGTTCCGCGGGCTTCCTGCCGATCTCGGTGCATTTGTGGTACCGCTCGGCGAGAGCCAACTCGCGGGTAAACTCAACACCACTGGCCTCGGCATCGTCTTCGTTCCGCTCGCGAACATCCTTGATTTCGGGAACCAATCCAGCGCCTCGCTCATCGCGCGACCAACCGATGCAGTGCGCGCCGACTTCAATCAAGACGGCGTCGACGACCTCGCCATCTCGCTCACGCGCGGGGCATCGGAAGGTGGCGATGTGGTCATCTTCAAGGGCACTGGCAAGGGACTTGAGCAGGTGTTGAGTGTCGCCGTCGGCAAAGATCCACGCGGGATCGCGACTGCAGACTTCAACGGTGATGAGAAACTCGATCTCGTGCTTGCACTCTTCGGAGAGAACGCGATTCAAGTGCTGAGCAATATCTCGACCGCAGGCGAGGCGAACTTCAACGCGCTCGTTCCTGTCGGTGTTGGGCTTGGACCTGTCGATGTGGCTGTTGGCGACTTCCTTCCCGACGCTGCGCTCGTCGGAACCCGTACCGATGTCGCTGTCGCGTTGGAAACCGACGCATCATTTGCAATCGTCAAGAACAAAGACGGATCTATCGACGGCTCAGAGACGCAAACGGTGCCGTCGGGCGGTGGCTTGCCGACCTCGGTGGGCGGCGGCGATGTCGACAATGATCGCGACGATGACGTGGTTGGTGGTTCGACGGGTGGCACCACGATCATTCCAGGCGGATCGACGGGCACCAGCGATTCCGCTGGCTCGGCGCTCTTCATTCCCTCTCCGAATCCTGTGACCGATCTCAAACTGGCGGATCTCTCGGGCGACGGTGTCCCCGAAATCGTTGCCACACTCGAAGCGACCGCCCGCCGCCCTGGCCCACCTGGTTCACCCGTCATCTACGACTCACTCGCGCTCATTCGTGCGAACGGGCCCGGCTATAGCACGGCGCTCCTCGATTTCTGGCTCGATGCGCGCGCACCGGCAATCGGGGATTTCGACGCCGACGGCGACAATGATTTCGCACTCACCGCACGCAACACGCTCGACGGCCCCAAGCGCGCCCGCATCATTCGCAACGACTCGACTCCGACAAACGCAGAGTTCAACCTCGTTGCGACGTTGCCAGCTCTTGGCGAGCCCGATGTGCTGATTGCCATCTCGATCGATGGCGTTGGCGACGACATCCTCTCGGCAGAGCAAATCACGCAAGGTGACGTCGCGGGCCGAATTACGTTGCTCCGCACCGCAGATCCTCCGCAGCCCGGAGACCTCAACGGCGACGGATCCATCAACGGCGCCGATCTCGCGTTGCTCTTTCAGTACTGGGCTCTTCCCGGCATCGGTGATATCGACGGCGATGGAGTCGCGGGCGGCTTTGACCTCACCATCCTTCTGTCCAATTGGGATCGGTAATCGACCTCACGACGGGGTACCTCTCGGCCCAGCAAGTGCAGTTCCGCACTCGCTACAAGTCGTTGCATCGGTCCGCCGGGGATAGCCGCAGTTCGGGCACGCCGCGCGCAACCAACCCCTGCGCGATTTTCGCGTGTAAAGAAGCACGATCGCAGGTCCGCACACCCATAGGAGCGCGGCAACTCCGAGCACGATGCTGCCGAAACTCGCAAGCGCACATTCGCAATTCGTCCGCCTCCGAACGATCAGATAGATCGGGAGACCAAGCGCGAGTTCGATCACACTTCCCGCGAAAATCACGCGCAAGACTCGTTCGAGATTGTTTGGATCGCGCGATTTTCCAAGGTGTCGCAAGCAGAGTGCGCAGGCCGTTCCACCGACCACCCAACCCCCGAGCATCAACGCGGTCATCAGAGGATACGAACCTGAAAGTGCACTTTCGAACTCTTGTGTGTCCGTCGTCTCAAGCGCAAGAACGAGTTCGACCAGCGCTGCCGCAACCGTACCGCAGAGCAGTGCGCCGAGAATCACCGCAGAGATCACACTCGGCAGGAGTGAACGCGTGACCGTTGTTGTACGTACTTTGCCTGCGATTGGTGCGAGAAATGCAACGGCGAGGAGCGACCAGAGCGCGACCGCGATAAGCAACGCCGTGAGTGGTTCTTGGCTCACTGAGCCAAACGCTTCTCCACGAATGAGATCTCCGTAGTAACGCTCGACGAACCGTACATACTCCGACGTCGATTCCATAAGAACCATCGGCACGAGCGCGAGCGGCGTGAGCAGAATCGCAAGGATGGAAAATCCGAGAAAGAGGACGACGAGCGCAAGCGGTCGTGGCATCCGCGCGAGAATCATCAAGACCCCCCCAGAGGACCGATCACTGCATGCTCGACGATCGCGTGGATTTCACGGTCTTCCGAAGGCTCGAGGCGCACGCCCCGTGTGAACTTCGAGAAGGCCGGAAGCACGACCGTCCGGTGTACGCGATCGACGACGAACGCGGGGGCTTCGACGCTTCGAACGCCTCGCGTGACGGAGAGAACAGGATGCAAGTGCCCGCAGATGCTCCACGCGCCCGTCGCTGACGCATCGGCAGGATCATGTCGAAACTGTACGCCACCAAGTTCGAACGTATCGCCGACGCGATCAATCATCCAATCGGGCGGAAGCGTTCGCGCACCGCGATCGTGATTTCCCTCAACGAGACGAATTGGAAGCGAACAACGCTGGCGGAACTCTGCGAATCGTTCCCGCTCGAGATCCCCAATGCCCTCAGCCGAATGCGTGAGATCGCCAACGACCACGATGACTTTCGCTTCCGCGCGCATTGCTGCACGAGAAAGGCGAATCAGCGATTCTTCGTCGATACCGTCCGTCGAAGGCACACCGAACCGACGATAGGACTCGCTCTTTCCGACATGAATGTCGGCCACGACAAGCGCGCGCACAGCACGGATGAAGAGCGCGCGCTCCGGCATGAGATCGACGAGAAGGCCCGCGTCCGCGGCAGAGGCGCCGCGGCCGTCGATTCCCTGTGAGAGCGCGATCGTCGCATTTGGCACGAGCGGAAATGTACCGCCAGGCGCGCGCTTTCGTCGCGGTCGCCGCTGCGGCGGCGACCTTTGGTGTGGTCCACGCCAGAGCGAGCGCTCAATTCAGCCCGGCGCGATTCACTCGCGCCGAGGCTGGCCAGAGCGAGCGAAAGCGGCCCCATGAAGCGCAGCTTCATCAGGCCGCTCAGTCGCGAGCGCTCAAAATGTCGCGGTCGCCGCTGCGGCGGCGACCTTTGGTGTGATCCACGCCAGAGCGAGCGCTCAGGCACGTCGCGGTCGCCGCTGCGGCGGCGACCTTTGGTGTGGTCCACGCCAGAGCGAGCGCTCAATTCAGCCCGGCGCGATTCACTCG
>CAIWCL010000191.1 GCA_903911205.1 uncultured bacterium | reverse complement strand
TCCGCCGCCGCGACCGCGCCATCGCAGTCGAGATCGGCGGGCGCACACGTCGTCGTCGCCACTTCCAACGACAGTGTCGCTGCGCCAACGCCGGTGACGACAACCACAGGATTCTCGCGGCAGTAGAACTGCGGGTAGTTCCCGCCTTGTTGGACAACCTTCGTGAGTGAACTTGCGGTCAGGCGCAAACGTCCGGCGTTCACGGCTTGGCGCAAGTACTCCTGCACGTCGGCGCGCGAACAGTCGAGGTTGAAGCGCAACGTAGACCCGAGCGGGATGAGTTCGCCCGGCTTGAGTCCGTCGATGATGCCAGTTGCAAACGGTGTGGGTGTGATGCGATCACGAACGGAGTTCGAGATGTCGGTCCATGCACCCGAATCGTTGCGTGCAACCGCGTACGCATTTCGAACGCCAGGATTGAGCACCGTCGCACTCGCGGGAGCGAAGGGCGAGGTTTCATTCCAGTCGAGCAGCGTGTAGCCGTTGCGAAATCCAACGCCAAAGAGCTCGATCGGTTGCCCGGGGTCGGCATCGGCGACGTACTGCGAGTCGCTTTCCGGAAGAAAGGCCGTGTACGGATCGACGGAGTTGTCGTACTCCACGACAAAGTCGTTTGCGTAGGTGAGCGTCAGAACGCAGGAGACGATCGAGTACTTCGAAACGCCAAGACCCGTGGGGATGTCGGCGGCTGTGTTGAAACCGACGATGAACTGGCCGTCGCGATTGTCGAAAAGCGGGCTCCCAGCCTCATTCCCGAAGGTCGACGCCGTGATGCGCGTGCCCGGCGTTGGATTGAACGGGTAGTTCCAACGGTCAACCGCGGGCGAGGCGTACTGCTTCACATACGTCTCGGCGATGGCCGGAGACGACAGGAGCAACACGCTGAAGGCGGTGGCAAGCCGGGTCTGCATCTGTTCTCTCGTACGCATGGTTCCATCCGTTGGACGCACTGGGCGGTGCCCGAGTTCGAAGTGCCTCCATCGAAAAACACGAAGGTAGTCCGACCTCTCGCTTCTTCGGCTGAAAGAGACACATTGGCTCGGGAATTTTGCACTTGACCCCGACAACACACGGTTTTCGGGCGTATCGCTCGCCTTCCGCGTACGGAATCCGAGTGGTCACGCTGCTACAGTTCTCGCCCCCTTGGAACGCGGTGAAGCCGCGTTCCGCACACGACACGGGTTCACATGTCGATCTTTCCCTGCACTCCTCTTTCCGACGAACAAATGGCCGCGCGGGCCGCGCCTGGGCGAGATCCTCGCGTTCGACGCTGCCCGCTTCGGAAGATCGCGGAGTTCGCCGGATTCACGCTCGTTGAACTGCTGGTCGTCGTCGCGATTCTCGCATTGCTGGTTGCAGCGCTGCTCCCTGTCCTCTCGCGACTCCGTGCGTCGAGCGAACGTGCGCGCGAGATCGCCGCGGCACGCGATCTCGTTGGCGCTTGGACACAGTACGCGCTCGATGCCAACGGCGCGGTACTCCCTGGCTACAAGTCGGGGCTGCCTGCCTATGACGCGCAGCGCAACCCAATCGCGGAGCAAACCATTGGCGTTGCTGCGCATCGATGGCCGTGGAGGCTCGCGCCGTATCTGGGGCATGACTTCAACGCGCTTTACGTCGGCGAGCATGAGCGCGTACTGCGCGAACTCGAGACGAGCGACTATTCGAACTACCTCTATCAGACGAGCGCCTTTCCGAGTTTCGGATTGAACAGCGTTTGGGTTGGTGGCGACGAAAGTTTTGGCGGCTTCAACAGCGCGTTCCTCGGGCTCTTTGGGAAGTTCTACGTCACGCGAATCTCCGAAATTTCGCGTCCGGCGCAGCTCGTGGTTTTCGCGAGCGCGCGTGGGCAAGAGGCTTCGCCAGGCGGCGACGTTGGCCCCGTGACCGAGGGCTACTTCCGCATCCGCTCGCCGTTCTTCGACACGCGCACGTGGGCCGCTCAGTACAGCGACGAAGATCCTGCGTCGTGGGGAAATCTCAGCCGACGCAACATGGGTGAGATCGTGACGGGCTTCGCCGATGGTCACGCGGAGGCGCGTTCACCGGAAGCGATGGACGACATGACACTTTGGTCGAATGGTGCGACGACGAAGGCTTGGACGCTTACGCCGGGCGGTGGTTGACTCGGTCGACCCGTGTTGCGCGCGCTGCAGGCGCTGTGCGCGTTGCGCGTGAAAAAACTCGATGCACAAGATGTGCGACCGGAACCGCGGCTGCGAGCACCGCGGCAATCATGCCGGACGCGTTCAGCGCGTGCGGCGCGCCGAAAACGCGCTCGGCGTGCGCGGCTGCGAAGTATGCGAACACCACTATCGGGAGAGCGCACACGAGGCTCATGGTGACTTGGCCGCGCACCGAACGCGCGAATGGCGCAGCGATGAGTGCGGGGCAGGCCATCAGCGCGATGACGAGCACGCTTCCAACCGCTTCGAATGCGGCGACGATCGCGAACGTCGTCGCAACGAGGCGCGCGTCATCCGTCCAGTGCGGCGCAGCGCCTGAGGTTGCGGCAAATGCGGGATCAAACGCGCGGATCGTCCACGCTTTGCCGAGGAGAAACGATGTCACAATCGCACACGTGGCTGCCGCGGCCAACGTCCAAATTGGGCGAGGAAGCGCGGCAATCCATGAAGTACCTTCGGAAACTGCGACGAACATCGTTTCGAGCGAGCCAAAGAGCACGCAAGAGGGATCAAGGTCGACTTGTCGTGCGCCTTGCGTTTCAAGAAGCGCAACGCCGAGGGCGAAAAACGCGGTGAAAACAACGCCGAGCGCCGCAGGTGCGCCCGTCTTCGTCGTGCGCGCAACCAGTCGTGAGACCAGAATCGCGGCGAAGCCCGCGCATGCCGCGCCACCGAGCATCGCCCACGCCGAGCGTGTGCCCGTAATGAGGTATCCAGCGACCAGTCCTGGAAGGACGGCGTGCGCGATGGCATCGGCGGCAAGCGCTTCCTTTCGAAGTACGAGCCAATTACCAAGCGTGCCGCAGGCGACGAGTGCCAAGGTTGCCGCGAGCACAGCGGGAAGATCGATCGCGACGAGAGCATTCATCTCAGCGCTTCCTCGGAGGCGATCGTGATGCGCGCCGAGCGCGAGAAGCGCGCCGCGAGGACGAGCGATACGGCAAAGAGCACTGCGCTTGTGAGTGTCATGGCGCTTCCGGTGGGAATGGTCTCTTCGAGCAGCGATACCAGGACGCCGCTGCACGCGGCCATCGCGCCGAGGATTGCAGCGATCGATGCAGTGCGGAACAACGAGCCGCGCACGAGTCGTGCAGTGACAGCGGGAGTGAGGAGAAACGCGACAACAAGTACAACGCCCGCAATCTGAAGCCCTGCAACCACCGTGGCGACGAGAATCGCGGTGAGTGCGACATCGAGTCTGCGAACGGGCACCCCTGACACGCGAGCGAAGTCTTCGTCGAAGGCGACGGTTGCGAATCCACGTGCGCAGAAGAGAAGCACGCCGAGTGTGACAAGCGAGAGCGTAACGAGCGTGGCGAGGTCCGCGCGCGTCATCGCTGCGGCACTACCGAAAAACAGTTTGCTGAGTCCGCCTTGTGAGCCAGAAGAGTGTGACTGAACGAGGGAGAAAAGCACGGCTCCAAGCCCGAAGAAGCCCGCGAGCATCGTGGCGATGGCGCCGTCATCACCAACGCGACGCAAGCGCGCGAGCGGCGGAACGAGCACCGCGGCGAGAAAGGCCGTCAGCGCGGCGCCTGTGAGAAGTACGAGCGGCGAGCGACCACCAAGTCCGAGTGCTTCTCCCACGAGAAATCCAAGCGCAATGCCGGGAAGTGCGGCGTGTCCGGCGACATCGGAAATGAGCGCACGCCTTCGAGCGAGTATGAATGTTCCAACGGATCCAGCGAGCGCGCCGAAGAGCGCACATCCTGTGAGGACAAGGATGGTGTTCGCGCCGAGGTTCATCTCAATCAGGATCTCGTGTCTCATTTCGTTCGGCGTTCATTCCGAACGGACGCGCATGCTGTCGGACATCGATGCCGTACGCGGCGGCAAGTGTGGATGAATCAAGCGACATGTGCGGTGGGCCGTCGGCGACGATGCGACCCGCGACCACCAGCGCGCGATCGAATGTTGTGCGCACGGTGGCAAGGTCATGATGAACAGCGAGGATGGTTCGCCCGTCGTGTGCGAGTGACTTCAGCGTGGCGAGGAGACGTGCACTGGCGGCGCTGTCGGCGTTGGCGAAAGGCTCATCGAGCATGAGGAGTTCGGCGTCGGCGGCGAGTGCGCGCGCGACAAGTACTCGTTGCTGTTGACCGCCAGAAAGTTCGCCGATCTGCGCATGAGCGAGATCGGCAAGTGCCACGGTTTCGAGCGCACGCATCGCCGCAGCTCGACCGTCACGGCCGACGCGCCGGAAAATCCCAGTCTTGCGCGCAAGCCCCATGGCGGCGACATCGAGTGCGCTCGCGGGGAAGTTCCAATCGATGTCGGCGCGTTGTGGAACAAACGCGATGCGCGCGCGCACGGACGCCAACGGTTTGCCAAAGAAGCTCGCCTCGCCAGAAGGGGCGACGGGTAGCAGTCCGAGGAGGCCTTTGAGGAGCGTGCTCTTGCCGCCACCGTTGGGCCCGATGATGGCATTCAGTGTGCCCTCGTCGAGTGCGAACGACGCGTGGCGCACCACGTCGGCATCGCGCGCGCCGTAGCCGCACGAGAAGTCGCGAACCATGAGCGGCGCGGCGCTCAGCGGCGGCCTCCGAGTCCGGCGGCGATCGACTGTGCGTTGTGACGCAGCATGCCAACCCACGTGGCGCCCGCGGTGCTTGCGGCTCCCAGCGAGTCGGAGTAGAGGAACTCGCCCATGCGAACGTCATGGCCACGCGCGGCGCAGCCGTCGACAATCGCCTGCAACGAGCGGTTCGAGACCGTCGTCTCGCCGAAGATCGTGGGAATGGACTTCTCACACATTTCGGCCACGAGCGCCTCAATCGCGGCGAGCGATGGTTCGCTTTCGGTTGAGATGCCTTGCACGCCGCGTACTTCGAGGTCGTAGCGGCGACCGAAGTAGCCGAAGGCGTCATGCGCGCTCACGAGTACGCGCTGTCCGACAGCGATTGGCGCGAGCTCGATCTTGATCTCGCGATCGAGCGAATCAGCCTCGGCGGCGATGCGTGCGGCGCCCGCGTCGAAGTCCTTCGCGTGATCGGGTGATGCCTTCGTAAGCGCAACCGCGACTGCGGGTGCCGTCTTCGCCCAGAGCACGGGATCCATCCAGACGTGGGGGTCGAAGTGCGAGGGGTTCGCTGGATCCGTGAGGAGTTCCCGACGGTCGAGCGACTCGGCAAGCCGCACAACGGGTCGGCCGCTGGTCTCGACACGGGCAAACGCATCGCCTGCTCGCCCCTCAAGAAGAAGACCATTCATGAAGACGGCGTCGGCTTCGAGGATCCGAAGTACGTCGGTGCGCGTTGGCGTCCAAAGATGCGGATCGGTGCCCGGCGCCATCAACACGACGATCTCGGCGTGATCACCCGCAACCGAGCGGACGAGGTCGCCCACCATGCCCGTGGTGCAGACGACGAGCGGCTTCTCGCGCTCGGGCCGCGGATCGCCCGCGGCAGTGGTCGTCGGCTGTTCGTTCGCTGAGCCACACGCGGCGAGAAGAAACGCAGCCAAGGTCAACACTCCGCGAAAGCGGAGTGCAGCGCAGCGCATGTGGGTCAGGGGATTCATGGCCTGTAGCATACGCTACATGTAGCATCGGCTACACAGACAATGCAGTTTTGTCGACTTTGAGGGAAGAATGGTCTAAAGAGCTCTGGCCGCGAGCGGTCAGAGTTTGCGGGAGTTTCGTAGTTGGTCCGCGGCAGGTCCGCGTCGAACCCGTGGAGCAGGCGTCATTCCCTGCTCAGAGAACACGTTCTTGCATGTGCGCATGAACGCGCGTACGCATGGATGCGGCAGCGCAATCGCGCGTGCAAACAGGAGGATTTGTCTCGAACCGCGCTGGGAAAACGTTCTGGTTACGGACGAATCTCGACCGCGGCGCCGTCGCCAAGGCATTCCCAGATGAGAGCGACGTCGTCGGAGAGGAGGCGCACGCAGCCGAGGCTGCGATCTTGCCCGATGGAATCAACGTCAATCGTTCCGTGAATGCCGTAGCCCGCAAGTTGCGCGTTGGTCGCGTCGGTGCCTTCGAGCCCGAGCCAGTGTTCGCCGATTGGATTCTTCGGATCGTCGCCCGCGAAGTGCTCGCCTGTGACCGGGTGTGTCCACTCTGGATTCAGGAGTTTCGAGCCAACGCGCACTTTGAAGTTGCCGGTCGGCGTGCCGTTCGCGGAGCCGAGTCCGCATGGCAGTGACGTGAGCACCACGCGCTCAACTCCCGCGCCGACGCAGATGTCCACGCGATAGTCACGCTTCGAAACCACGGCGCTGAACGGACCCTTCGGAAGCTTGAGTCGCTGTCCAACACGAATCGCTTCGGGCTTTTTGATGTTGTTGATCCGTTGCACGAGACGCCAGTCGCAGCCGATCTTGTGACGGCGAACGATCTTTTCGAGACTATCTCCCGACTGCACCGTGTACTGGAAAAACATCGGATCGTTCGCGTTGTAGACCGGCGTGAAGGTGAGGACGCGTCCGATCTCAACAAGTGCATCGGAACAACGCTTTGCGTCAAGCGGTGAGAGTTCGCCCGAAAGAAGGGCCGACGAAAGCAGTGTGCGTGCCTTCACTGGCTCACTTGCGGCGAGCGAGAGACCTTGTGCGAGGTTGCCTGCGGGCGATCCTGTATTGGCCGTAGGGGCAGACGCGGGGCGCTCGCCTTGCACGATGCCGTTCGACTTCTTCGGCGCTTGTTCAGCGGTTTCCGTAGGTGCGGATGGTGTCGCGTTCGGAGTGGAGGCGGGATTTGAAGCAGGTGGCGTTGCTGCCGGAACGGTGGGCGCGGCCGGCTCCGATTGCGCGATCGCTGGCTCTGCAGCGACGTCGAGCGCGACTTCATTCCTTGCCAGCGCGGCGTTACGGCCCGCATCAGCAACGACTTGATCGAGCGCCGATCCTGCGTCCGTGCGGACGTTCTCGCTGCTCGCGGCATCAAGCGCTTCCGGCGTCCGCATCGCCACCTGTGACGCATGCACGTGTGACGCATGATCGAGAGAGTTTTCGGCAGGCACCGAGGCTGCGAGTGAAGACGGTGCTGCGGAGGCGATGTCTGTGCTTCCCGCGTCGGCTCGCATCAACCACCAGCCCGCGCCGAGCGATGCGACCGCGGCGACACCAAGCACGAGGAACTGCGTGCCGAAACGCTGTGACGGTTGGAACTGGCGGGTCGAACGGGGCGACTGGCTGGCGAGCGCCATTGGAGAATCCTCGAATTCGTGCGTGAAATCCTCGGCGAGCGAGGGGTTCGCGCAGAGTAGGCAAAATGTCGTGCCATGCGAGGGGCCGCGCGCGGCGCTCGGGCGAAAATCAGGCGTTTCACAGTCGAGTCTCGCGTCCGATGCACCCATGATGCGGCCGAATCACCCGGTTGGCGTCGTTGGCAATCGTTCGGGGTCGACCGCTCGCCGCAGTCGCTTCTCGGTCGCGATCCACGCAACGCGGCGATCGTGTGCGTCCTCGGGAACGCGCTCGAGCAGTTGCGCTTCAAACGCGAAACCAATCGTCGCCGCGCGCGCATCCGGGCGCAGTCGCGCGAGAAGCGCGTCGTAGAAGCCCTTTCCACGTCCGAGGCGTGCGCCGCGCGCATCGAAGGCGCGACCGGGCACGATGACCGCATCAAGATCTCGCGGGAAAACACGGTGCACCGCGCGCGATTCTGGATCGGGTGCGCGGATGCCGTAGCGATCAAACTTCCAGAATTCGGCGGTAAGCGGATCAGCGGCATCGATCGCGAGAAGTCGGAGTGCGCGCATCGGATCATGAGCCCGAGGAGGATTTTTCTCGGTGTGCGCAGGTAGATCTACGACGAGTGGAAATGCGAGGCGCATGCCACGATGCGCGAGTTCACGGATCAGAAGATCGGCGTCGAGTTCATCGGGGAGTGCACGAAACGCGAGCACGAGTTTGGCGCGTGCGAAGGGTGGTGAACGGAACGCGATGTCGGCCGCACGTCGCGCGGCCGCTCTTCGTGCGGGTGCGCTCATCGCGCCGACAGTTTCTTCGATGCCAGTGCGTATCTCGGCGCGAACACGCCGCTTTTCATCATTCATGACCGATCCTCATGGCTGATCCTCATGGCTGATCCTCATGGCTGATCCTCATGGCTG
>CAIWCL010000190.1 GCA_903911205.1 uncultured bacterium | reverse complement strand
GGGTGCGCTGCGCGCTGCCAAGTGGCTCGTGGGGCGTGCACCGGGCTGGTACTCGATGGATGATGTGTTGGGGGATGATGTGTTGGGGGATGACGGTCCAGGGAAGTGACGCGCATTCCACTGCGAAAGGGCGCGGAAAAGCGCCCGTGACGCGCATGCCTCGCGGCCATGCGCGATCTCGCCCGATTGCACAGGATCACGCCGCGCGGCGATCTTCCAAATCTTCCGCGTGGGTGGTCTTCGCAGGCGCATCAGCGCGCTCGCGCCAATCTTCCGCGCGACCACCAAGGTTCAGTTCACTCGGCATCGTCTTTCGGTAGCCGAGTTTGCGGATGATCTCGAGAACATCCGTCCACGCCGGGAAAGTCTTGCCGTTCACGCGTTTGAAGGCGTCGATCGCCATCAAAAACATGAACTGTTCCTTATTCATCTCGCCCTCTTCGGCATCGCGCACGAAGTCGCTGAGGCGGCGGCCTGGACCGCGCCGACGCTCGAGATTGGTCGGATCGGCGACCTCGCCACGACGACGGTCGAGGCCAGAACGACGGTCGACGACGCTGCCCGAACGAGGATCGATCGCGTGCAAGAGGTCTTCACGCGTTGGAGGGTTGGTTTCGTCGGAATGGCTCGCTGCCATGGTTACTCCAATTCGGTCACGAGGTCATCGAAGGGTCATCGAAGGGTCATCGAACGGTCATCGAACGGTCATCAAAGGGTCGTCGGAAGGGCTGCAACAGACTTCATGCGGTTGAGCACTCGAACGGCGTCCCTTGCGTCGTCTTGCTAGGCGATCACGCCCGGTGATGCGACCACGGCGTGCCCGCGCACGACCGCTACACTGCGACCCATCGGCCCTCGTGGGGTCTGACTTGAGTGAATACTGGTGAATACCCGCTGGTTTGAACACCCGCGCGGCCAGTGATCCACGAGCTGCCAATGCGAATCCGCAAGCGCCCGCACAGGAAGAATCGTGTCGACGACAAAGGAAACAACCCCCATGCATCCTGTTGCCGCCATCGCAGGCTGGGTCTTCCCGGGCCTCGGACACATCGTGAACGGCAATGTCCGCCGAGGTATCGCCGCAATGGCGGGTGTACTTCTTCTCTTTGTGACGGGCGTTCTCGTGGGCGGCGTCGATGCGGTCGACCGGAAAGAAGATTCGCTTTGGTTCATTGGCCAAGCCGCGTGTGGGCCGATCACGTTTGCCGCGGATTGGGCGAACACCGCGTTCCTGAAGTCGGGTTCCGCGGCACCCATGATCCCTTTGCCACCCTCGGTGCTCAATCAAACACCACAAGCGAGCGCGTTCAAAGGCCTCGCGCACGCGAATGAGTTCGGCACGTTTCTCGCGTTTCTCGCTGGGCTGATGAACGCGTGCGTCATCCTCGACGCTCTTGTTCGCGCGCCACGAAGCGATCGCGCGATGAGCGGACGCCGCGCGGAAGACGTGCATTCAGGCTTTCCGAATTCAGGATTTCCGAGTTCAGGCCCCGCGAGCGGTACGCGCACCACCACGTCCGGAGGTGCCGCGTGAACCTTCTCGCCGCCCTTCCCAATCTCTCCACCGTTCCCTCAGTGCTCGCGTGGAAGCCATTCCTACAGCCGGCGCCGGGCGCACAACACTGGTGGTGGCTCCTGATCATCCCGATGGCACTCGGCGTGTCCCTCGCCTACAAGGCGATTCGCGTCGAAGACATGCGCCAATTGCCGCGCGAAGCCCTGCGTATGGCCGCACAAATCGTGTTCGGCATGGTTGGCCTCGCGGTCGGGCTCTATGTCCTCGTCATTCTGATCTTGCCGTATCTGCCGGTTGAGTGACCGCCTGCCTCCCACCCGAGCGATTCTTTCCGCCCGAGAGGAGCCTAAGGATCGCAAACGCGGCCGTCGCGAAGATCGCGAGGTTGGTCAGCGCACCGACCCAAAGCACTCGGCGTTCCTCTGGTGCGCCGCCTCGCCCCCCAGTCAGGACGCTCTCCGCCGCGTGGCTGATGCTTGTGTTGCCGTCATCGAGTTCCGCGTGAATCGGAAAGTTGCGCTTCGTCGTTGTGACCGTCCAACGAAATGCGACCGTCGGCAGCGGCCATCCGACGGCGAGCGTGCCAATTCGAAGGAACTGGACATCGGGATAGGGCGGCGGCGGCGGTTCGGCCCAGGCGGGGAGTTCGCCATCGAGAAGCGGCGTGGTCATCCGGGTCGGCGTGAGTTGGAGATTCGACCACGCAAGCCCAAACGCCCTGTCCTGCGCGTTCACCCACGCATACTCGCCTCGGTAGATCTGGCGGATCTTCGCGCCTTCTCCCCGATCGACCCGCTGCAGCGGGATGTACGTCATCAACACGGTTGCGATGATCCCAAAGACAACCGCCACGGCTGCATGGAGGGCAAGCGAGGTGGTTGAGTGTGGCGCAGGCGTCGACATGGCGCGCATTCTGCGATACTTCCCGCGTGACTGCATCTGCACGCGCCTCGACGGACTCAGCCTTCCCCGACTCACTGCATCGACTCGTTCTGCGCGGAATCGCGGAGATGGGCTTCACGAGCCCCACGCCGATCCAAGCGGCGTTCATTCCCGCAGCGCTTGGCCAGGACGACACCGCATCAATCGCCCTGGGAGAGACTCCCGCCCGCGATCTGATCGGCCTCGCGCCGACCGGTACGGGCAAGACGCTCGCGTACGGTATTCCGCTCGCGGACATCTTGTTGCGCCACAAGCCGATTGAAACTGGCGGCCGCCGCCGCGATCCGCGCACACGTCTTCGCGCCCTCGTGCTCGTCCCGACGCGCGAACTCGCGCAGCAAGTTGCAGAGGAAATTCGAACACTCGTCCGTGGCTCGCTCCTCAAAGTGGTCGCGGTGTATGGCAAGGTCGCCATCGCGCCGCAAGCCGAAGCAATCAAGCGCGGTGTCGACATTGTGGTCGCCACACCCGGACGGGCGCGCGAACTGATTGAAGAAGATGTGATGACCCTCGCGCACCTCATGTACGTGGTGTGCGATGAAGCGGATCGCATGCTCGATATGGGCTTTTTGCCGCAAGTTGAGTGGGTACTCTCGCGTGCACCGGAAGGTCGCGCGAAGTGGCTTTTGTCGGCAACGCTTCCGCGGCAGGTTGAGGATCTCGTCCACAAGCGCCTCGCGAAGCCGCGCAAGATCGAGGTTGGCATCCGCAATGCTGCGGCGTCGCATCTCACACACCAACGCGTCCTTCTTTCTGAAGAAGAGAAGGTGCCGACGCTGCTCTCGATCTTGGCAGCCGAAGACCTTCGTCGCGGCATCGTCGTCTACTGCGCATCGCGTCGACGGACGGGCTGGGTTGCGGGTGCATTGCGGCGACACGATGTGTCGACCGCGGTCGTGCACGGCGATCGTTCACAACTGCAGCGTGAAAAAGCGCTTGAGAGCTTCGCTCACGGCCGCTGCCGCGTTCTTGTCGCGACCGATGTCGCCGCGCGCGGCCTGCACGTGCCGGGTATTCGACTCGTCGTCAATTACGACGTGCCGATGTCGCCTGAAGAGTGGATCCACCGCGTGGGCCGCGCGGGTCACGGTGGCGGCGAAGGCTCGAGCATCACATTTGTGGCACCGGAAGAGCGCATGCGTTGGGACTCAGTCATCACCCTCGCCAATCCAACATGGGAAACGGTGCCAGTCCCCGAGAACATCGAGACATTCATGCGCGACACCGATCGCGTTCGTCTCGGCCGGAAGAAACTCGAAGAAGCGAAGGTCATCGAGGCCTTCAACGCGAAGGAACGCGCCGAAAAAGAGAAGGCAAAGCGCCTGAAGGAAGCTGCGCGAAAGCGCAAGATGCGCGCGCCGCGGCATGACTCGAAGCAGTTCCGCGGTACCAAAGCGAACTCGCCGATCGAGAAAGACGTTCGGCGCGGCGGCGGTGTGAAGCGTCGTGCGGACTGAATCGACAGGTTTACGCGCGGCGTTCACGCAGAATCATGCGAAACGCGAGCGCGCGCATCTCGCGTCCATGCCGCAGGAGCATGCGGCGACGGACCGCACGAAGGCCGGGCACGGTCATCGTGTTCTGTTGAATACTCGCGAAAAGTGAAAAGTCGAGCGCAGCCGAACGCACCCAATCGATGTCTTTTTCATAACCGCTCACCGCGAGCGCGCCCGTTTCATCGATGAATCGGCGCAAACGACGCTGGCTCACGCCGAGGGTTTGGCAGCAACCGAAGTGAATCACACGACCTTGGCACTTCCCGCGGAGCGATGCTTCGAGCGCATCGAGCGAGACGCGGGCGCTTCGTCGGCGGAGGTCGCCAAACTGCACTTCTCCCTCAATTCCATGGAACGCGAGGTAGAGAATGGGCAGGTCATCATGACGCCGCTGCGTCCACTTCTTGAGGCAGTAGTCCAGCGCATCCGTCGTCACCACATTCCGATGTACGAACGGGACCGAGAGCGGCGAACTGCGCAGCAGCGCCAGCATCGGCTCGACCGACGGCGACGAGCGCACTTCAGACCAATCGGTCTCAAGGCAAAAGATGCCGCGCACCTTGGTGCGTGAGTGGGCGAGCGTGTAGTCGGTGAGTTGCATGACGTTTCCTCTCAACCACTGAAACCCGGAACCTGAAAAGCCTTCATCCCAAAAACTCGAACCACCCGACCTCTCATCCCGACATCCACCAACCGTTCGCGAGTACGCGACGTCGAAAGACGTCAGGTGTCACCCTGCGTGTCATTCCCTTGGATGCGTTCTGTCGGAGCGCGACATTGTTGCCGCAGCCAACGGCCGCAGCGAGAAATTCGCGTGAAACTCCGGTGTTTCGGCCACTTTCCCGCGAGCGCAAGAACGCGCAATGCTCGCGAGGCCCGCTTGGAGCGCCCGGAACGGGTTCTGAGGCGCCCGATCCTGTCTGGGCCGGTCCGACCGTCGTCCGGAAACGTCACTCAACCCGACGTCGACCGCCGGCCCAAGGATTTATGCACGACCATTCCACATCCGGATCACCCGGGTTTCTCGCTCAAATCCGAGAATCGAAACGGTACCTGTCTCAAGATAGAACCGTTCGCCGTCTTCCGGCGCGAGCCGCAACCATGTCGCCGCGAGCACGCGCAACATGTGCCCGTGACTGAAAAGCGCCACATCGCCAGGAGCGGACAGCGCGCGGTCGATGACGTGGCGAGCACGCGCGGCGACGTCCTCAACCGTTTCACCGTTTGGAACACCATCTTGGAAAAGGTTCCATGACGGATCGGTTTCGCGAATGGTGGCGGTGGTTCGCCCTTCGTAGTCGCCGTAGTCCCATTCGCGGAGCTCTTCGACCTTCAATGCGCTTGGGAGGAGCCCGGCGAGTTCACAGGTTCGAATCGCTCGGATGCGCGGGCTCGTGAGCACGAGTCCGAAGGGATGTTGCGCGAAAACGGGTGCAAGCAGCGCAGCGCGGCGCTCACCCTCGGCGGTGAGTGCGATGTCGGTGCGGGATGTGTGGCGCCCGGTCAAACTCCATTCCGTCTCGCCGTGGCGAATCAGAAAGAGTCTCTTTGCGGAACTGGGGGTGGGGTGATCGGGCACGGAAGGAGCCGGGTTCGACATTGGCGGCGAGGATACGGGCGGAGCCTTTGAGATGCGCGGAAACGCAAGGACCGGGAACCTCCGCAAAGAGTCGGATTCTCCGTATCATCGCCCCCCATGCAAGGCGCCGCGACTGTTTCCGAATCTCCCGTTGTCCGTGTTGGCGAGGCTACCACTCGTGACTACGCAGTCACAGCCAGCACGGTTGTCTTTCGCGTCTTGCGCGAGGAACTCTGCGTCGGCTTGCCGCGCGTGGAGTCAGGCGCTGGACTTCGGCGCACTGTGCCCTGCGCGCGCCCCGATGCGCTTGCCCTCAATGCGGGACTCGATGCTGCCGCACGCATTGCCGCGGGAAAGTGCGTGCCGATCGCGGACATCGTGCGTGTTGGCTCCGCGGGAGTGCGGGTCATCGCCAACTCCGACGGAACATCGACGATGCACATCGTCTCTTGGGCGATCGCGCGGCCCCTTGCAGCGCAAACTGGTACCGGGAAGTCGGTTGAAGCAGAAGAGCATTTCGTGCCGCTTTCCGCGCTCCCAACGCTCGATGCGAGCGCACGCGCGATTCTCTCCTGCGCGTTTGATGCGTTCCTCGATGTGACGCTCGCCGATGCCTTGACGCGTCGCTTGCTGCCGCGCCACGTCCTGTTCCGAAAGACCGACGGCTTCAACGGACGAAGCCCGTTCGAGCAAGCATTAGGCGCGGCCACCACACCGGCCCCGAGCGAACCCGAGATTCCGCTGTTTGTCGGCCTGCTGCCCGATCCGTTCCCGCTTTCCGCGTTGCGCGAGCTCTACGAACGTCTGCTTGGCGCGCCACTTGATCGTGGCAACTTCCGGCGGCAGTTCCATGACGTGATTGAGAGTGGCCCGATTAAGGCGCTGCCGATCTTCGAGCGCGGTGTGCCGCACCGCGCGGGTCAGCTCTTCACGTTTGACCGTGCCGCGTGGACGCGCTTCGCTGCGAAGTGAGCAAACCGGCGCCTTTGCGCCGATCGCGGCCGAGAGCGGCCAGTCGACCTGGAGAGAACCACCCCAAAAACGACCAACCGACGGTTTCCGCGCCGCCGGTTGATCGGGCTGAAATGACTGTGTTTTTTGTCTGTGTTCGTGGATGTACTTTTGGATGTACTTTTGGCTGTGCTTTTGGCCAGGCACGTGGTCCATCAACTCGAATCCATCAACTCGAATCCATGAACTCGAATCCATGAACTCGAATCCATGAACTCGAAGATGCGCTGCGCGAGAAAACGCAAAGGGGCCCGGCGGAAGCGCGCGAGGAGATGCGCGGGAGCGTCCTCCTGTCCAGGGCGCAGATCGGTAGCGCCCTCAACAGTCGTCTACGAGGTGTACGGGTGAGACCTGACGGCCTCATCATCCAAGTGTCTTCGAGGCTTGTGGCTCTCGCTCAACACCTAGCCATCTACCGCACGGCTCCAAATTCCGCCGGACCCCTTTGGTGGTGGAGTCCGAGTCTGACAGGCCTGACAGAACCGATGTTCGTGACCTGAATTGCTGACCTGAATTGCTGACCTGAATTGCTGACCTGATGCGTCGTACGTTCTGACTTGTTGCTGCCGAACCGTCTCCTGAATCTCGACCTTCGGCAACTTTCACGTGTCGCTGCCCAATTGGCTTCCGACGCCATTCTGTACGCGTGTCGTCGCGAGAGGTTCACGCCTCTTCATCGCAATCTCACGGATTCGGCTTGAAACACGCTGATTAGGCTCGCGATGGGGTCCATCCCTTACGCTGTGCAACGCGTAAGCACGGAATCCTCGGGCCTTTGTGACGTTTCTCACGAACTTCGGCCTTCTGCCAACCGTGCCGCGCCATCTCGCTTGCGTGCCGCCCAGCACATTGGTTCCTGCACGGTTTTTCGCCCCTGTTCGCCGATCATCCCGATCGATACTCGAACCTCGATATGAACCCCTTGCCCACGCTCCCGACCCTCTCGATCGACGCCCGAGTTGCGACGGTCTCGCTCACACACGCGGCAAAACGCAACGCGCTCGACGCGGAGGCGGTCGCCAAACTGGAGCAGTGCGTTGTCGAAGCGCGTCGGGAGGTTGATGCACAGCGATCGGATGTCGTTGTCCTCCGTGGCGACGGCGAGCACTTTTGCTCTGGCTTTGATCTTGCGAGTTGTGCGGAAGAACCTCGGCGAGTCGAGGAACTTCTCATCGGACTCTCCGCCTGTGTCACACAACTCCGTGCGATCGACGCCCCTGTCATCGCGCGTGTTCAGGGCGCCGCACTCGCGGGCGGTTGCGCGCTTCTGACTGGTTGCGACTTCGTCGTCGCCGCGTATGAGGCGCAATTTGGGTACCCCGTTCATCGCATTGGTATCTCGCCCGCGGTGAGCATTCCGTCGCTCATTTCAAAGATGGGCCCGGCTGCGCGCGCACTTCTCCTCTCGAACGACATCATCGATGGTCGAACGGCTCTCGCGAGAGGCCTCGCGACCCATGCCGTTGCGCGCGAGGCGCTCGATGCCGAGGTTGAGACGCTCATTGCACGATTGCTTGCAAAAGGCCCACAGGCGATGCGTGCAACCAAGCGATGGATTCGCGAAATCGAAGAGCGAGGCGCCGGCGATCTTGGTCCTGCGCGAGGTCGCGATGCAATGAGCTTCGCCGAAGCGCGAGACGCGAGCGTCGCGCTTGGCCAAGGCGAGGAGTTTGCAACGATGTTGCGTGCGTTTTGGGCTGTGAGGTCGGAGCAGACCGGACGGCCTGCACAGACGAGGTGAGAAACGATGGCATTGCGCATCATTCAACGAAAGTTGCGTGAGATCGATCGTCACTCGCGGCGCGTCGAGCGAAACGCGTTTGATCGAGCACAAGGCGCCGCGTTTGTACTCGCACTCCTCGCGAGCCCGTTGGTCGTCACCATGATGGAGCGCGTGCGTGTCGTGGATCAATCGACAACGCTGCTTGCTGTCCGGATTTTCACGGAGGGCGCGGATCGGAATCTCCGCGCACGCGTGATGGAGGGCGACGAGCGTTCGAAGCCGTGGCCTGGCGTGACACCGTATGTCGATATCGACTTTGTCGAACGAACCTCGTGGTATGGCTGGCCATTCGCGACGCGCGATGTTCTTTGGCCGACGGAAACGAACGTCACATTGTTCGGCCCGGCGCGAGAGGAACTGCGGGACCAGTATCGGGCGATCGCCGCGCCGCTGGCAGCGCGCGCAAATATTGTGCGCACCACGACAGAGGAGTCGACCCACATCGTCGCGTGGATCTTCTCCATCGGAGTCTGGTGGTGCTTTCTCGCACTTCTCTCCGCGATCGTGATTTCCCCGCTTCGCCTTGGTTGGTACGTCTATCGT